>JABDGR010000056.1 GCA_013285985.1 Verrucomicrobiota bacterium | reverse complement strand
CTCGCTCATTATCAACGCCATCAACTTCTCCACTTGGGCCAGCCAGCTGGGTTTGGCCGGTTCCAGCGCCCAAGTACAAGCCCTGCCCTTTGGCGACACCTTGCCCAACCTGGCGCGCTACGCCATGAATCTTGGCGCCACGCCGGCTTCCGGGCAGTTGCCCTTCTTTGCCACCTCCCTCGTCTCCGGCACGAATTTTATCACCCTCCAATACCGCCTTCGTAAAAACATGGTCGCCATCAATGTCGTCGTGCAGTTTTGCTCCGACCTCACCAACTGGCAGACCCTTCCCGCCGCCAACATCACCCAGCTCCCTGATGACGACAGCAACACCTCGCGCTTCGTCGCCAAACTCGCCGTCGCTAACGGCAACTTCGCCTTTTTGCGCTTGGTGATTACCTCGACGCAATAAGGCCGTGGGCCGGCTCGTCTTTTGTCCAAATTGGGCCATGTTGCGCCGCTTATCGGCTTGCGTCCCGGCGGGCACACGCAACAATGCTCCCCTTTCCACCGGTGGAGGACGGCTAGCTCAGTTGGTTAGAGCGCCTGCTTTACACGCAGGATGTCACAGGTTCGAGTCCTGTGCCGTCCACCAGCGGGAAATCTTTTCATGCGCCACACCATCTCCATCCTCGTTGAAAACAAGTTCGGCGTCCTCGCGCGCGTCGCCGGGCTGTTTTCCGGCCGCGGCTTCAACATCGAGACCCTCAACGTCGGCCCGACCCAGAACCCCGAGCTTTCCCGCATCACCGTCACCATCGTGGCCGACGGCGCCGCGCTCGACCAGGCCATCAAACAGGCCAACAAGCTCATCAACGTCCTCGAAGTCACGGACTTTTCCCGCGGCGAGCCTTTTGTCGCCCGCGAACTCATCATGGTCAAGCTCGACTGCACCCGCCAGACGCGCTCCGAAATCGTTGAAATCGCCTCCATCTTCCGCGCCAAAGTGGTGGATGTGACGCCCGCGTCCATCACCCTCGAGTGCACCGGCAACGAAAACAAAATCAAGGCCTTCCTCGAAATCATCTCGCCCTTCGGCATCAAGGAGCTCGCCCGCACCGGCAACCTCGCGCTCCCTCGCGGCTCGTAAAAACCCGCAACCCGAAACTATTTTTATGCCTGCCAAAGTCTACACTGATAACGACGCCGATCTCGGCGTGCTCCAAAACAAAACCCTCGCCATCATCGGCTTCGGTTCCCAGGGCCATGCCCACGCGCTGAATCTCAAGGAGAGTGGCGCCAAGGTCATCATCGGCCTCTATCCCGGCAGCCAGTCGTGGAAAGTCGCCGAGGCCAAAGGCTTCGCCGTTTACCCGACGAGCGAGGCCGTCCGCCGCGCCGACGTCATCATGATTGCCGTGCCCGATATGCGCCAGCCGTCCGTCTACACCGCCGACATCGCGCCCAGCCTCGCCCCCGGCAAGACCCTCATCTTCACCCACGGCCTCTGCATCCACTTCGGCCTCATCCAGCCGCCCAAGGACGTCAACGTCATCATGGTCGCGCCCAAGGGCCCCGGCCACATCGTCCGCTCGCAATACCTCGAAGGCAAGGGCGTGCCCGCCCTCATCGCCGTCCACCGCAACGCCACCGGCGACGCCAAGGCCATCGCCCTCGCCTGGGCCAAGGGCATCGGCGGCACCCGCGCCGGCGTTCTGCAAACCTCCTTCAAGGAGGAGTGTGAAACCGATCTCTTTGGCGAACAAGCCGTCCTCTGCGGCGGCGCCACCGAGCTCGTCAAGGCCGGCTTCGAGACTCTCGTGGCCGCCGGCTACCAGCCCGAAATGGCGTACTTTGAATGTCTCCATGAATTGAAACTCATCGTGGACCTCATGGTCGAGTCCGGCATCTCCGGCATGCGCTTCTCCATCTCCGAAACCGCCAAGTATGGCGACATCACCCGCGGCCCGCGCGTCATCAACAAATCCTCCCGCGCCGCGATGAAGACTATCTTGAAGGAAATCCAGTCCGGCCAGTTCACCCGGGAATGGGTCAAGGAATACCAGACCGGCCTCAAGAATTATAAACGCCTCCTCGCCGTCGGCGAAAAGCACCCGATTGAAAAAAACCGGCCAGCGCCTCCGCGCCCTCATGCCCTGGGTCCCTAAGCGCAACATCAAAGGCGCTCAGGCCGCTTACGCGAAGTAAAGTAGAAGCAAGGAGACGGCAGTCAGCAGACACGGCATTGTTTTTGCGTTCTGACTCCTCACTCCTGTATTCTGTCTTCTAGTCATGTCCTCCGTCTACCTCGTCGGCGCCGGGCCGGGCGACCCCGGGCTGGTCACCCTCCGCGCGCGCGAACTCATCGCGCGGTGCGACGTGCTGGTCTATGACCGCCTCGTCAACCCGGAGCTTCGCACTTGGGTGAAGCCCGGTTGCGAACTGGTTTACGTCGGCAAGGACGCCCATGTCCACGCCATCCCGCAGGACCAAATCGAGGATCTAATTGTCGCCCGCGCCAAGGCTGGCAAAGTCGTCGTCCGCCTGAAGGGTGGGGACCCGTTCATTTTCGGCCGCGGGGGCGAGGAAGCCCAGCGCCTCGCCCGCGATGGCGTCGCCTTTGAAATCGTCCCCGGCGTCACCGCCGCGCTCGCCGCCGCCGCCTATGCCGGCATCCCGCTCACCCATCGCGATTTCGCCTCCTCCCTTTCTTTCATCACCGGCCACGAAGACCCCGACAAACACGAATTTCGCGTCGATTTCAAAAAATTCGCCAAGCTCGGCGGCACGCTCTGCCTCTACATGGCGATGGGCCAACTCGAGCGTATCGTGGGCGAACTGCGCGCCGGCGGCCTCGCGGCGGACACCCCCGCCGCCGTTGTCCAATGGGCCACGACCCCGCAGCAGCGCACCTTGTTCACCACCCTCGGCCAATTGCTGGAGGAATCCACCCGCGCCGGGCTGGGCGCTCCCGCCGTCATCGTCATCGGCGCCGCGGTCAAGGCGGCCAAGGGCATCGGCTGGTTTCAGGCCCGCCCGCTCTTTGGCAAACGCATCGTCGTCCCCCGCGCCAAGGAACAGGCCGGCGAAACCCGCCGTAAATTCGAAGAGCTCGGCGCGGAAGTCCTGGAGCTTCCCCTCATCGAGATCCACCCGGACTTTGACAAGGAGGCCACCGACGACGTTTTTGCGGAGCTCGCCACCTACGAATGGGCCGTCTTTACCAGTCCCAATGGCGCGCGTTTTTTTCTCGAAGAAGTGATGCGCCGCTGCCGCGACGTCCGTGCCCTCGGCCCGGTGAAGTTCGCCTGCCTCGGCCCCGCCACCGCCCGCGAAGTGGAAAAATTCCACCTCGAAGTCGCCCTCAAGCCCGAAGTCGCCACGGCTGACGGCCTCGCCGAAGCCATTATTGCCCAAGGCTCGCTCGAAAACCTGCGGGTCCTTGTCGTCACCGGCAACCGCAATCGCGACAACCTCCCGCGCCGCCTTGAGGCCGACGCCCTCGCCATCGTGGATTGCCTGCAAGTTTACCGCACTGATTTAACCGACCTGTCTAAAGATGCCTCGGTGGAAATTTTCCGCACGCAAGGCGCGGACGCCATCGCCTTCACCAGCGCCTCAACGGTCGAGTCCTTCGTTCAACAGGCCAGGCATCTCGCCCTCGCCCCTGGCGCGCGCCGCCCGTTGGCCTGCGCCATTGGCCCGCTCACCGCCGCCGCCTTGCGGGAGCATAAAATTCCCGTGGATGTCGAAGCCCCGGAACATTCCCTGGATGGCTTGACCGCGGCGGTTCGTGCCAAACTCGCGAAGAAAACCTGACCCACCCAGATAGTCGCATATATCACCTTATGCGCGCTAAAACTATTCTCGAAGCCGTGATGCGTGCCCGTTACATTTTACGCACGATCGGTTTGGAACCTAGATAGGGTTGGAAATTCATCAAAACATGGACTATAATAACCGCTCATTGCCTCACTGCGGGACGGTCGGGATTTTTTTCGCCATTTTTTTGCATCTCCTGCGGTGAATCATCACCATGCGTCCGCGCATAAAAATTTGCGGTTTGACTCGTTATGAAGACGCCCGCCTGGCGCGGGAATTGGGCGCGGATTTTTTTGGCGTCGTCCTTTTTGCCGGTTCCCCGCGCCATGTGCCGGACGGGGTCTTGGAGGCCCTTTTGTCCGCCATTCCCCACGGCAAGCGCGTGGCAGTGGAGGTCGCGCCGGCGCCGGGCCAGTTGAAAAAACGCCGCGCCCTGGGCTTTGATTTTTTCCAGGTCCACTACGACCCCAAGGAAGTGACGAAGAAAGCCGTGGACGGCTGGACGAAGGAGGTCGGTTTTGAGCGCCTGTGGCTCGCGCCGCGCCAGCCCCCGGGTGAGGCGTTCCATGCTCCCGCTCTCAAAGCCGCGCAAACGCTGGTTGTTGACACTTTTCAAAAGGGCACCTACGGCGGTTCCGGACGCACCGGTGATTGGACCCATTATCGCGCCCTGGCCGATGGCCATCCCAAGCACCGCTGGGTGCTCTCGGGCGGCCTGCGTCCGGAAAATATCCGGGCCGCCGTGCGGGCCACCGGCGCGAAAATTGTGGATGTCAACAGTGGCGTCGAGTCCGCCCCTGGTATCAAGGACGCCATCCTGCTCGACCTGCTGTTCGCAAATTTATCCGAAGACGGTTGATTACGGTCTTTTTTTGCTTGTCATACTGTGTATCATAAATAATACACAGTATCATGAATGTTCAATTAAGCGAAATTCACCGGGACATGCCGGCTTGCGGCAGTCGCTATGTGCCGCCCTCCCTGCGGGATCGCCTCGTGCGCGAAACCGCGCCCACCCTCAAGGAAATGGCCCCAGGTGAGCGCCCGCAGGAGCGCCTCGAATCGCACGGCCCCGGCGCGCTGAGCGACACCGAATTGCTCGCCCTGCTTTTGCGCAGCGGCCGCCGGGGCCTCGATGTGCTCAAAGTCGCCGGCATCCTTTTGAGCGAGGCCGGTTCGCTCGCGGCGCTCTTATCCTGGAAGGCCGAGGATTTTCGCCGCGTGAAAGGCATTGGGCGCATCAAGGCGCTCCAGCTCGTGGCTGTCCTCGAAGTCGCCCGGCGCGTCATCGCGCAGGCCGCCGCCCAGGACCCCGAGGGTCTGGCCACGCCCTTGTCGGTGTACCGGCATTTCACGCCGTTCGTGGCCGGCCTCGAAGTCGAGAAATTCTGGATCCTTTGCCTCAACCGCAAGCACCGCCTGCTCAAACGCGTGGAAATCACCTCCGGCACCGCGACCAGCAGCCTCGCGCACCCGCGGGAAATTTTTCGCGAGGCCATCCGCTGCGCCGCCGCCGCCATTGTGGCCGCCCATAACCACCCCAGTGGCGACCCCGCCCCCAGCAAGGCCGACATCGACATCACCCGCCAGATGCGCGCTGCCGCGGAAATCATCGGCATCCCATTGCTTGACCACGTCATTATCGGCCAGCCCGGGGCGGACCCCGCCGGCCTCGGCTTTTTCTCCTTCCGCGATGCCGGCCTTTTGGCTTAGGCGCGGTACGGGACGTTGGTCAGGCCTGATTTCTCCTCCTTCAGCAATTCCGCAAAAGTTTGCTGCAGGATGTCGCCGCTTTCTATCCGGCCCAGCGCCTCGATGTATTGCGGCAGCAACGGGTCGGAAGCCTGCAGGTTGTCATCCCCGGTGCTGTTGCCAAAAACATCCAGTGCCCGGTGAAATTGCCCAAGTGTGAGTTTGTGCAGCGGGCGGCCAGGCTGGAATCGCAACGCCATCCGCCCATCCTCATTTGGAACCTCAACCGGGCTGACCAATTGCAGGTCCGTCATCCGGCCCAGCCCTTCATTGATGAGCGCCGCCGGCACGCGCAGCGTGTTAGCCATTTCCTCGGACGTCGGCCCGGGCTTGCCGCGCAGGAAATCACGGGCAATTTGCGAAAATGCCGCCAGGTTCAGCAGCCGCCGCGTGCGCGTGCTAATCTGGTTCCACATCCGGTCCGCCGTGATGTTGTTCGCGTTTTGCACGGAGTAGGTGAGCACCCCGCCAAACAGCACCATCGCCCAAAAAACATACAACCCGAACATGAGAATCGGAATGATGCCCACCGAGCCATACAGGCTTTGTTTGTTGAGTACGGTCGTTACGTAGATGAACGAAAAATAATTGTTCAAAATCAGGCAGATGGCCACCACCACGCCGCCGACCAGCGCCGCCCCCCAGCGCACCTGCGTATTCGGGATGAAGCGGTAAAACACCATCAGGAGCAGCGTCAGGCAGACGAAGCCCAACACATGGCTCAGCCCGGTGAAGTTATGCAGAATCCCCAGGCCCCAGGGCAATTGCACTTTGGTTGTGCCCAGCATGGCCGCGAACAGCACCGTTCCCGTCGTGAAGGCCGCCAGCACGCCGAGGCTGAACACCGTCCAATAGAGCACGATGCGTCGCAATAAATCACGCCCGCGCCGCACGCCCCAGATGTTGTTAAAGTTGGTTTCAATCGAAATCATCATCTGGATGCAGATAAAGATCAGCACCCCCAGCCCGAACGCGCCCACCGTCTTGGACCGCGCGCTTGACACAAAATTGTTGAGCAGGTTAACCAGATCCTTGTTGACGTTCGGCTCCGGTGCGGCCGTCCCGTCGTCAACCGCTGGGGCATTTTCTCCGGGATGGGAAAGGTCGGCCGTCGACGGCGCAATGTAGGTCACGACCTTGTTCAGCATGTCGATCGTGTTTTGCTGGGAATTATCCTTCAGCACAAAGGTCGAAATCATGATGGCCAGCGTGATGATCGGCCCCAGGGACATCAATGAGGCGTAGCTCAGCGCGGCCGCCTGGCTGAACATCTTTTTGGTCATGATCCCCCGCACGGTGATGCTCAGCACCCGCAGCAAACCGTAAATTCGCCCGCGCACGGAACGATCCTCCACCATCGAATGGTGCCAGATTTCCTCCTGCAGCAGCTTCCGGGAGCGCCGCACCAGTTGGGCCGCGGTCTGGGGCTTCGCTTGCGGCATGGCAAAAAAATCCCGTTTAACCCGTTGCGGCGGGTATCGCCGACCAGGCCGCCCACGCCAGATAACCCATGCTGCCCACCCCCGTAGCGGCAAAGAAAACCATCACCCACATGTTGAGCGTCATGGTGCAGACGAACAACCCCAGGCCCGCGCCAACCGACGCCGCCATCCCCACCGCATCCCCGCTGGACCAGTAGTAAAACAGGAAGTAGCCGAGCCCAATCATTGCGCGGAAACGCACGACCGGGAACAGGCTGAACACGTTAAGAAACAGTCCCAGCGCCAGCAGAAAATCCAGCAGGCCGACGGCCGCAAAGGGCTCGTGGAACAAACCCTGCCAGTTGCCCTTGGAGAACAGGTCGAACAATATTTGGTAGCGCGGCAGGCTGTTGGCCAGGCCGCTCAAAATCATCATCGCCGCCAGCACGGGCATGGACAACGATGCGGCTTTGTCCATGTACTTTTGTTTGTCCTTCAGGTGCTTCGTGTCCTCGGTGTGCCCTTCGCCCGCCGCCAGCATCTGCTCGACGGTGATCTCCGGCTTGGCGTCATCCTCGGGTTTGTTCAGTTTTTGGAAAGTGTGTCCCTCACCGCCTTTTTTGAGGCCGAGTTTCTTGCGCTCCGGGAAAAGCATCGCCTTCAATTCTTCATTCTGGCCGACGACCACCCAGTCCGTCTTCGTCTCGTCCGCAATCTGGGTCTCCAGCGTGATTTTCCCGGCGTCGGCCAGGGAGGTCATCTGCTCCTCGTCGAACGGGCCGCGAATGTCGCCGCCTTCGGCCTGGCGTATGTAGTATTCTCCCATAGAGCAGGCCCTATAAAATCTGCGGGCCCCAGCCCCGGCAAGCCTAAAGCCACCATCAACCTTTCTTCCATTTATCCAGCGGGCGGGGCGGCTTCGCGTCCAGCCACGCCCGTATTTCATCGCGCAGAAACCCAATCCAGGCGGGGTGCTCGTTCAGGCACGGAATCAACGTATACTCCGTGCCGCCTGCTTCCATAAAAATCTCCTTCCCGCGCATGGCGATTTCCTCGAGCGTTTCCAGGCAGTCGCTCACAAATGCCGGGCAGGCCACCAACAAACGCTTCACACCTTCCTTGGGTAAATCGCGCAGGCGGTAGTCCGTATAGGGCGTCAGCCACGGGTCGCCCGCGAGGCGGCTCTGAAAGGAATTTTCATACTGCTCGCGGCGTAGCCCGAGTTTTTCCGCCACCAGTTCCGTCGTGCGCAAACATTGGTGTCGGTAACAAGTCTGGTGCGCCGGGTGGCACCCATCGCAGCAATCAGCCCGGCTCAGGCAATGCGCGTGCGAAGGGTCGCTCTTGCGCAAATGCCGGTAAGGCAGGCCGTGGTAGGAAAACAAAATCTTGTCGAAACCCTTGCCTAATTCCGGACGCATCGATTCCGCCAGCGCCGCGACATAGCCGGGATGCTTGTAAAAAGGCGGCAGTACGTCCACCGGTACCCCGGGCAATTGCTCTGCGAGCATTTTTTCCGCAAGCACTGTGACCGTCTCGTAGCTCGACATCGCATAATGCGGGTACAACGGCACAATGAGCACGCGTGTCGCACCCACCTGGCGCAATTCCGCCACCACCTGGGCCACCGACGGTTGCCCATAACGCATCGCCAGCGCCACCTGCGCGGATTCTCCGATTTCCACCTGTACTTTTTTTTTGCAGATGCCGGCTGGTCACAATCAGCGGCGAGCCTTCCGGCGTCCACACCTTGGCATAGGCTTCCGCGGAATTTTTTGGCCGAAACGGCAAAATAAACAAATTAAGCACCAGCCACCGCAGCGG
>JABDGR010000055.1 GCA_013285985.1 Verrucomicrobiota bacterium | reverse complement strand
AAAGTCGAGGACTTCGGCCACCAGCACCGGGGCATGGCCACCCGCCAGGCCGGAGCGCAGTCCCGCGCCACCGGACTTCGGCGCCGCCGAACCCGGCCGATCCGCGCGTGCGCGCGGTGGGCTATCTAATCCGCAATACATTGAGCAGGACCCGCCAGCCGGCGGCGTTGACCTTGAGCGAGGGACGGCGGCGATAACCGCCGGGGGAGGGGTCAAAAATAGACCGGGAGGGAATGGTGTAACCGATGTATTGCCAGGGTTCGGCGTCGCCGCGCAAAGGCCGCGACAAACTCCGGCTGGCAAATTGATGGCGGGTGAGGTTCATATTTTTGGGTTTGGGTTTAAAAAAACTTGTGTATATTGGGCGGATGGAATGTGGAAAAAAGCGGAGTGAGGCCAAAGTTGCCGTTCGGCGCCTACAGCCCGTATTTGCGCAGAATGGCCGGGTCGAAGTTGAGTTTTCCGGGCGTCGTGGGCCGGACGGCCGCGAAGCGCTCCGGCGCCCAAATATGGAAAGTGGTGATGGTGCCGACGAGCACGGCATCCTTGAGGAGCCCGGCATAAGTCTTGAGGTCTTCGGACACCCCGATGCGGCCCTGCGCGTCGCAGCCAAAACGCTCGCCCGTGGCGAACAAATTGATGAGGGCGTGCAGCTCGTCCTTGTCGGCCAGCATCGAGACGTTGCCGACCTTTTCCTCCAGCGCCACCGTCATCTTCGGCGGATACACCGTGATACTGCCGTTGGGGTTCGGCAACGCCAGATAGGACCCCTCGGCATCGTCCCCCGGAAAGCGCCATTTCGCAGGCACGGTCAAACGATTCTTGGCATCCAGAGAATGCCGAAACGTGCCGACGTAAAAGCCTTTGTCCTGAGCGGTCATTGGAGATGGAGGAACCCATTGCGTGCCCCACTCTTATCCATAATCCTCCACAATGACCCACGTCAAGCGATTTACTAAAGATTTTTGGCAAAATTTACCCTATTTGTTCACTGATTTTTTGTTCACCTATAACCCATTTGTCACCCAAATTTCAAAAAATAGCCTCAATTGCCGAAAAAACCCGGTTAGTGGCCGTTTCTAAACGTCTTCGAGCCGACCAACTCCTGGTCGAGCGGGGGCTGGCGGCGAGCCGAGCGCAGGCTCAAGCATTGATTTTGGCCGGCGAGGTCCGCAGCGGGCCGGACAATGTCATCAGCAAACCGAGCCAAGTTTTGGCGAAGGACGCCTTGTTGAGCGTGGCGAAGCCGCCACCCTTTGTCAGCCGCGGGGGCGAAAAATTGGATGCCTTCCTGGCGCAATTCTCCATTGAGGTGAAAGGCCGGCACGCCCTCGACATCGGCGCCTCCACGGGCGGATTCACCGATTGCCTGTTGCAGCGTGGCGCGGTGTCCGTCACGTGCGTGGATGTAGGGCGGGGGCAATTGCACGCGAAGTTGCGCGGTGATTCGCGCGTGACGAATTTTGAAAAAACCAATGCCCGCGAATTGGAAAAAATCTCCCTGCCGCGCGCGGATTACGACGTGGTGGTGGTGGACGTGTCCTTTATTTCCCTGACAAAAATCCTGCCGGCGGCGTGGGCGCGCGTGCGGCTGGACGGAATTTTAATCGCGCTGGTGAAGCCGCAATTTGAAGCAACGAGAGCCGAGGCGTCCAAAGGCAAAGGTGTCATCCGGGACGATGCGATCCATCAGCGTGTTTTGGATAACATCAAGAAATTTGCGCTGGCGGAATTGCCGGGAGCGGAGTTGGCCGGCGAGATGGCCTCGCCCCTTTTGGGCGGAGATGGCAACCGGGAATTTTTAGTGGGAGTCCGGAAGAAGGCGGCCGGCTGAAAATTCCGCTTTCCCCGCGGGGTGGAGTGCGATTGAATACCGGCCATGTCCGCCTCCTCGCCACCGCTGCGCCGCATCGCGCTGGTTGTCAACCGCTCCAAGCCGGGGGCGGCGGCACTGGCCACGGCGCTGGCGAAAATCGCCAAGAGTAAAAAAACCGTCGTAACGCAAACGGATGCTTTTCCCATCCCGCCGGGTTTTTTGAAAAACCAGGATGCCTGCTGCGTGCTGGGTGGTGACGGGACGATTTTAAGCGTCGTCGGCGAGGCCGTGGCGGCGCAGGTGCCGGTGTTCGGCATCAACCAAGGCAAGCTGGGCTTTCTGGCGACGATACCGGTGCGCGAGGCCAAGGCGATTTTTACGCGGCTGCTGGCGGGCGACTACCACCTGGCGCGGCGCACGGTGCTGCGCGCGCGCGCGGCGGACGGACGCGAAGCGCTGGCGCTGAATGACATCGTGCTGAAGCAGCCCGGGTTGTCGCGGCTGATTTCGCTGCAGGTTTTTTCCGACGGCAAACTGGTGAATGAATACCACGCGGACGGCTTGATCATTACGACGCCGACGGGTTCGACCGCATACAACCTGTCCGCCGGCGGGCCATTGATCCACCCGCACGCGCAAGTATTGGCGCTGACGCCGATTTGCCCGCACACGCTCAGCAACCGCGCGGTGATTTTTTCCGGCGACACCCGGTTGGAGTTACGCGGCATTGAGCCGGGACTACGGCCCGTGGTTACGCGGGACGGGCAGCCGTGCTTCGAGGCAGGCAAGGTATTGCCGCTGAGTGTGGCGCTCGACAAACGCACACTGGCGTTGGTGCAACCGCCGGGACATTCGCATTTCGATATTTTACGCGGAAAACTGAAATGGGGCGAGGAAACGCGCGGAAGCGAATAGCGCGCCTCCCGCCTCAGGACTTGGGCGCAAGAGCAGCTTCGATGGCCGACGCGAGATCGGCGCCGCGGGGGCTGATGGCGATAATTTTACCGGACCCGTCGAGAAGATAACTAGCGGGGATGCCATCGGAACGAGCCTGGATACCATACTGAATGACGAGTTCATTGTCCCAGAATTTGCCGTCGAAGTACTGACGCCAGGGCATTTTGTGATCGGTGAGAAATTTGGGGAACTTGGCGCGGTCTTCCTCATGGTCGAGACTGATGCCGATGATTTCAAAACCCCGGTTGTGGTATTTTTCGTAGGCGGCGATAACGTTCGGCATTTCCTCCATGCAGGGCGGGCACCAAGTAGCCCAGAAGTCGATGAGCACAATCTTGCCTTGGTATTGAGATAGAGAGAGTTCACGGCCTGCGAAGTCTTTAACCGGGCCGTTTTTAACGGCAAATTCAGGAAAAGGTTGGCCGACGACCAAGGTTTTTTGCACGGCTTCCGCGGCGAGGTGGGCCTTTACATCGATCTCGATCTGCGGCATCAACGATACGATTTCCCGCCCGATCCTCGTGTCCGGATAGTCTTTGATCAGCTGTTTGAAAGCGGTCAGTCCTTTTTCTGGCTCGTTAAAAACTTCAAAATAAAGGTCGTCCTTCAAGTATTCAGCGGTGACGGCGTTTTCCGATTTCTCGTTTTTATGCGCCGCGATGTAGGCATCGAACTCCGCGAACTCGGAGGCGAAATCGGTTTCGGCGTGGAGGCCTTTTTCAAGTTTGGCATCCACTTTGTCGACGATGGCATGGAGCTGGGAATCGAGGCTGGGAATCGGGGCCGGGGCGTTTGTTGCCGCGGACGGCGTGGCAACCGGCGCCGAGGCCGCCGGAGCTGCAGAAACATGCAGTACCGCGGCAAGGGCAATGCCGCCAAAAAGAGCCAGGACAGTAAGTGGTGCGATTTTCATAGAATGACCTCGCGTAAAAAGTGAAGCATATCGTTTTTCCGCCGCAAAGCAAAGGACAATGCCCGGCCCAATTACGCTTGAGCGTGGTGGGACAACGACCTAACCTATGGGGTTCCCTTTGCCTTCTCCGCCATGTCTGCCAACGCGCCATTGGAATTTTTATGGGCCGCCGCCGGGTTATACACGGTCGGCTTCGCCTTTGCGCTGGCCGCGGCGGCCCGCGGGCGGGAACACGGCCGGCCGGTGTTTTACGCGTTGATTGTAGCAGGATTTTTAGCGCAAAGCGCAGGGTTGTATTTGCGCGGGTTGGAAACCCATTCACTGCCGGTGGCGAATGCCTTTGAACTGGTGCAGGCGCTGGCGTGGGTGGCGATTTTTCTGAAACTGATTTTGCGCGCGACCTTGCACACGAAATTGCTGGGGCTGTTTGCCGCCGGGCTGGCGGCTGGGCTGAGTACGGCGTCCTTGATGCTGCCAAGTGCGCGTAGTGCGGCGGCGGGCGTGGCGGCGTCGGGCAACCCCTGGGTGGAATTTCACGTGGCGCTGGCGGTGTTTAGTTACGGCGTGTTCGGTTTGCTCGCGGCGACGGCCCTCATGTATTTGCTGCAACGGCACGGGCTGACGCGGAAGCGCTTCACCGGGATTTTTCGTTTGCTGCCGTCGCTGGCGGAATTGGACTCGCTGAACCGGCAGTTGTTGCTTGTCGGCGCGTGGGCGCTGAGCGTCGCCGTCGGGCTGGGCGTGCTGGACTGGATTGAGCAACCGGGCGGCGTGAGCGTGGCGAAGCTCGTGGTGACCATCGGCGTGTGGCTGGGCTACGTGGTGGTGGGCTGGCTGCGCTGGCGGAACCGGCTCGTGGCCACGCATTATGCGTGGAGTTGCGTCGGCCTGTTTGCGCTCGCAGTTTTTTCCCTGTGGCCGGTGTCGGCTGGCCATCATGTCGGGCCACCGGCAAATCAATCGCCCAGTGCTCCCCCACCCGCCTCTTCCCCTTCAACCAACAAAACGAGCTGATGGAAAAGAACATTCCAGGGCTTTTTCTGCTGGGCAGCACGCACCGCACCGCGCCGCTGGAAGTGCGCGAGCGCCTCGCCGTGCCGCCGGAGCGCCTGGAGGCGATTTACGCGTTGCTGCGCGAAAAGGTGAATTTGCCCGAATGCCTCGTCCTGAATACCTGCAACCGCGTCGAGCTTTATGGTGTGGCGAAAAACGACGCCGAGGCCGAGACGCTGCGCCTGAAATTATTGGAGGAAATTGGCCGGCTACATTTGTTGGCGCCGGAAGAAATGGCACAATACAGTTTTTGGAAACAACGGGCGGAGGTCATCGAGCATTTGTTCGACGTGGCGGCGGGGCTGGATTCGCAAATGGTGGGTGAGACGGAAATTTTCGGGCAGGTGAAGGACTCGTATTCTGACGCCGCTCGACGAGGCGCGGCGGGGCCGGTGCTCAACCGCGTTTTCCAAAAAAGTTTTCAAGCGGCGAAATGGGCGCGCACCCACACGGCCATCGGGCGCGGCGCGGTGAGCGTCGGCTCCGTCGCCGTTGAACTCGCCACGCGCATGTTTGGCGACCTGGAACGCAGCCGCGTGCTGCTGATTGGCGCGGGTGACGTCGGCCAGGGCGTGCTGCAAGCCTTGCGCAGCCGCGGCGCGCGCAACGTGACCATCGCGAGCCGGACGCTGGCGCACGCGTTTGAACTGGCGATGAAGCACGAATGTGTGGCCGTCGAACTGAACCGCGTGCCGGCGCAGCTTGCGCAATCGGACATTGTCTTGTGCGCGTTGACTGCGGAAACGCCCGTCATCACCCGTGCGCAACTCGCCGAGGCCGTGGCACAGCGCGCAGGCGTACCGCTGTTCGTGATTGATCTCGCGGTGCCGCGCAACATCGAGCCGGCGGCGGCGGATTTGGAAAATATTTTCCTGTATAATCTGGATGACCTCGCGGCCGTCGCCAACGAGAACCTCAAGAACCGCGAAGCGGCGATGACCACGGCCCGCCAAACTCTGGCGGAAAAAGCGAAGCAGGTGTGGATGGCGCTGACGACACGTGGGTAAAGCACTTTTGCCTCAAATTTCGTTCGGTTTTAGCTTGCTTCATCCCCGCTAAATCCGTTTTTATGTATAGTATCTAGCCTAAGATACCAAACATTCATCCCTGACACTCAAAAGCCATGAATATCTACTCCAACATCGTCGCGACCGTCGGCAATACGCCTTTGGTGCGTTTGAACAAAATTTCCGCCGGGCTGCCGGGCGAAGTCGTGGTGAAGTGCGAATTTTTCAACCCGCTCTCGAGCGTCAAGGACCGCATCGGGCGGGCGATGATTGAAGCCGCCGAGAAAGACGGGCGCCTCAAACCCGGCATGACAATCATCGAGCCGACCTCAGGCAACACGGGCATAGCGCTGGCGTTCGTCGCCGCGGCGAAAGGGTACAAAATTATCCTGACGATGCCGGAAACGATGTCCATGGAGCGGCGCGTGCTGCTGCGCATGCTGGGCGCGGATATCGTTTTGACGCCGGGCACCGCCGGAATGCGCGGCGCGATGGATCGCGCGAACCAGATTCTCGCCGAGCACGGCGCGAAGGGCTTTATGCCGCAGCAGTTCGACAACCCCGCCAACCCCGCCATCCACCGCGCCACGACGGCCGAGGAAATCTGGCGCGACACCGAGGGCCAGATTGACATCTTTATCGCGGGCGTGGGCACCGGCGGCACCATGACGGGCGTGTCGGAAGTCATCAAGCAACGCCGCAAACTTCACTCCATTGCGATTGAACCGACGAACAGCCAGGTCATCGCCGGCGGCAAACCCGGCCCGCACAAATTGCAGGGCCTCGGCGCGGGCTTTATTCCGAAAAACCTCAACACCTCCATCGTGGACGAGACCATCGCGGTGACGAATGAGGATGCCTTTGCGATGGCGCAACGCTGCTCCGTCGAAGAAGGCTTGTGCGTTGGCATTTCCAGCGGCGCGACGATTTGGGCGGCAATCGAAGTCGCGAAGCGGCCGAGCTCGGCGGGCAAGCGCATCGTGGTCGTCGCGGCGAGCGCGGGCGAGCGGTACATTTCGACGGCGCTGGCGGAAAAGGCCCGCACCGAAATGGCCGCGGCCACGGCGAGCTAAATTTGTCGGCAGGGCCTGCATTTCATGCACACTGAAAAGGGTGTGGGGTGTATGCTTGTTTTGGTTTTTCGGCGGGCATTTTGCCGCGTCGCAGTTTAAAATTGTTCTCATGAGTGAAAATGAGACTGGGATTCCACCGCGGCTGGAGCCTGTTTCGGGCCTGCGCATATTGGCCGGCTTGTTTGGATTTCCTATATTGGCGTGGGGGTTGTTTTGCCTGACCGCTTTCGTGGCCGGGTTGGTGATGGGCAAGGGAATTGATCCGCTCAGCCTCTGCCTCGGTTTAGCCGCGACCGTTTTTGGCTTTTTGCCGGTGAATTTCGCGCTGAAGGGAAATCGGTCGGCCAGCCGCCGGCGAATATGGATCGCATTTATGGGCGGGATGGTGCTCGGCGGCATCGGTTTCGCGGGCGGGTTTTTCGGCCCAATGATGCTCACACCCGACGCGAACCAGGGGCCGCTGCTCGGCATCTTTATTACCGGGCCGGCAGGCTTTGTGCTCGGGACGGCGCTCGGGTGGGTTTACGCTTCGACGAGGAAAAATTGATATCACTCCTTCGCCAGGTCCTTCAATTTCTTCAAATCGAGTTTGCCTGAGGCGAGGACGGGGATGGCGGGGACTTTTTTGATGATGCGGGGGATCCAGAGGTTGGTGATGCCCTTTCCGGCGAGTTTGTTCCTCAGGTCGTCGGCGTTGATGTCCATCGTCGTCAGGAGCACAAGAGCCTCGCCTTTGGCGGCGTCGGGCCGGGCGGAAACAGCGGCGGCGGGGGCGTCGGCCGTTTTGAGGCCGAGGACCTCGACAATAGCGGCCTCGACGGTGCCGTGCGGGACCATCTCGCCGCCGATTTTGGAAAAGCGCGAGAGGCGCCCTTCGATGTATAAAAAGCCATCCTCGTCAATTTTTGCGAGGTCGCCGGTGACGAACCAGCCGGCGTTGAAGGCCTCGGCGGTTTTCTCGGCGTCGTCGAGGTAGCCGGGGAAAATATTGACGCCGCGCAGCCAGAGCATGCCGACGTCGTTGAAGCCCTTGTCCGCGCCGGTGTCGGGGTCCACGATGCGGGCGGCCTGGCCGGGAAAGAGCGGGCCGACGGAGCCGATACGCTTCTTCTTGAGCACTTTTTCCGGCGAGTCGCCGGGCAGGGCGGGTAGGTTGACGCAGACGACGGGCGAAGTCTCCGTCAGCCCGTAGCCTTCGCAATACTGGCTGCCGAAGTTTTTTTCCCATTCGTCATGGAAACCAGCGGGCGTTTTCTCCGCGCCGGCGACGACGAACTTGACGCTGGCGAGGTCGGCCGGCTCGGCGCGCTTGAAATAGGGGCGGAAAAAAGTCGGCGTACCGAGGAGCACGGTGACCTTCTCGGCGCGGATGGCGTCAATGCACTTGTGCAAATCGAGCGGCGACGGGACGGTGACGACACGCAAATTGCGCTGGATGGCGTACCACAAAATTATGGTGAAGCCGAAGCTGTGGAAAATCGGCAGGTTGGCGAGGAGGGCCTCGCCGGTGGGGAGAATGTCGCTCGCGTCAATCTGCGCGCAATTGCCGAGGATGTTGCGGTGGGTGAGGACGACGCCCTTCGGCTCGCCGGAGCTGCCGCTGGTGAAGAGCAGGCCGGCCTCGCGGTCGCCGCCTTGTGTCGGGACTTTGGCAAAAGAAATAATCCAATTCGCCGGGGCGAGCTTGGCGGTGAGGAACCAGCCCAGCAGCCCAAACTTGGACAACGCGGAGATTTCGTCGCGCAAATTAAGCACATGCTCCGACCACGGCAGGTCGGGGATACGGGCGGTGATTTTGGCGCGGAAGGTTTTATCCGTGATGGTGGTGCGGACACCGGCCTTGCGGAGCGAGCTTTCGAGTGCGGCCTTGCCGATGGTGAAGTTCAGGTTCACGGGCGTCTTGCCGGAGAGCATGACGGCGTAGTTGGCGATGTAGCCACCGATGCTGGGCGGCAGCACGATGCCGACGCGGTCTTCTGGAACTTCGCGACGCAGACGTTGAGCCAAGGCGAGTG
>JABDGR010000054.1:3769-8930 GCA_013285985.1 Verrucomicrobiota bacterium | reverse complement strand
TGGTTGGGCCTATGCCGTTGGCACCGGCCCGTTACGCGCGCGGTTGGCCCCGCCCGGCACGCCTTTCCCTCTGACCAAGGCGGTGCTGTTTTATGCCGGGTTGATTCTGAACTACCTCGCCGTTGGCTCACCCCTGGACCAATTTGGCGAAGACTATTTGTTCAGCCTCCACATGGTACAGCACTTGATTATCGTCTATTTGACGCCGCCGCTGCTGCTCTTGGGCCTGCCCTGGTGGCTTACGGACACGATGTTGCGTTGGACTTGGGCCAAAAAAATGGCCAAGTTTCTGCTGCATCCCGCGGCGTGTTGCACGGCCTTTGTCGTGACCTTTGGGTTGTGGCACCTGCCCGAGTTTTATGAGGCGGCCTTGCGCAGCCGGCCCATCCATATTTTCGAGCATGCGACGATTTTTTTCACCGCCACACAAATGTGGTGGATGTTTCTCGGGCCGTCCCGCGTCATTCCACCCTGCAATTATCCCGTGCGCATCGTTTGTTCGTTCATGCTCATGGCCGCCCACATGCCCATCCTGGGCCTGCTGGCCTTGTCCGATAATCCGCTTTACCGTACCTATGAACTGGCCCCGCGCATCATCTCTAACTTTAGCGCGATGGATGACCAGGTGCTTGGCGGCACGATGATGGAAATGGTCGCCGCGGCGGTGTCGGTCGGCCTGCTTGGCTGGAGCATCTGGGGTTGGATGAAGGATGACGAGCGGCGCGACGCCCTGCGCGTAAGGCTTCCTGAAGGCGAAAGCTAAAGTTTGCCGAAAAGTAACAGTACTTTTTTCGAGTTGTTGTATATTCCTCAATGGGTATATTGGTCGACATGAAACTTGTCCGCATCTACCAGTGCCTCTGTGACCGCACCCGGCTACGCATTCTTAACTTGTTAATGCATGGCCCCTTGTGCGTGTGTCATATCCAGGAAATTCTCCGCGAGCCACAGGTCAAGGTTTCCAAACACCTGCGCTATTTGCGTGCGCGGGGCCTGGTCGAGGTGGGCAAGTCAGGCCATTGGCGGATTTACCACCTGCCGGCGCGTCGCTCGAGTGAGTTGGACGCCAACCTGCGCTGTTTGCAGGATTGCGCGCTGGAAGATGCGGAATTTCGCGCCGATGTCGCGAAGCTCGGGAAATTGCGCAATAAAATCAAGGATGGCGCCCCGCTTTGTCCGCCACGCAGTTTCTTAACCCGTAATCCCGCGCTGTGCGGCTGCTGATTTTCCACCATGTCCACTGCCAATCCCAAAAAAGTCCTGTTCCTGTGCACGGGCAATTCCGCGCGCAGCATCATCGCCGAATACCTCTTGCGCGCCAAGGGCGGCAAACGTTTCGAATCCTTCAGCGCGGGGGCGCATCCCACTGGTCGGGTCAACCCGCTCGCGTTGTGGGTGCTGAAGCGCCACTACCTTATTGATGCGAGTGGCGGCCGCAGCAAATCGTGGGATGAATACAAGGACGTGAAGTTTGATTTTGTCATCACCGTGTGCGACCACGCGCGCGAAACCTGCCCCGTCTGGCCCGGCCAGCCGGTTACCGCGCACTGGGGCTCGCCCGACCCGGCCGTCGCCGAGGGCACGGAGGAGGAAAAGCAGCGCTGCTTCAAAGACGTGGCCTCGCAAATTTCCCGACGCATCGATTTGTTCTGTGCGCTGCCGGAAGAGAAACTGACCACCCTGCGTATGCGCGAAATCGGCGAGAAATTTTCCCTTGCTGCGGCCGCGCCCCTGCCGCGCTAAGTTCATGGCGGTGGCGAAACCAAAATTGCCCTCATGGGTGGTGGGGGAGTTTGCCGGCACCTTCCTGCTGGTGCTCTTTGGCTGCGGCAGCGTGGCGGCTGCTGTTCTACTGAGCGCGCAAGTGGGAATTTTCCAGGTGGCCATTGTCTGGGGCCTGGGTATCGGCATCGCCATTCATCTGACCGGGAGCCTGAGCGGCGCACACTTGAACGCCGCGGTGACAGTTTCGCTCGCTACCTGGGCCGGATTTCCCTGGCGGCGCGTGCCGGGATACATTCTGGTGCAATTGCTGGGCGCATTCACCGCGAGCGCGGTGCTTTACGCCGCTTTTTCCGGGCCGCTGGTCGCGTTCGAGGCCGCGCATGGCATTGTCCGCGGCGCCCCGGGCAGCGAGGCTTCGGCCATGATTTTCGGCGAATATTATCCCAATCCGGGTGGCCAACCATTGACTGCGGCCTCCCGTGCGCTGGTGACGTTTCCCGAGGCGTTTTTCGTGGAAATCGTGGGCACGGCGATTTTGCTGCTGGTCATTTTGTGCGCCACGGACGAACGCAATTCTGCCCGGCCTGCCGCCTATGCTCCCATGGTCATAGGCTTGACTATCACCCTGTTGATTTCACTGTTTGGCCCGCTGACCATGGCGTGTTTCAATCCGAGCAGGGATTTTGCTCCGCGTTTGTTCAGCGCGCTGGCGGGCTGGGGGAGTGTGCCGTTTACCACCAATGGCCAGGGCTGGTTCACCGTTTACATCCTTGCGCCCCTGCTCGGTGGTCTGGCCGGTGGATGGATTTACCGAAAATTTTTCCGACCAAATTATTCGTCCACGATCACTTAATTAGAACTGGCCTTGAGGTTGCTGGCTGGGGAACTGGTGGCTGGTCCGGTTGGCTTTTCGGATTGGAGGGTCATGCCGGGAGTCAGGGACGTGGAATCATCCGTGTCCACGACGAATCGAAAACCGGTGAAAGGATTGCGGGCGGTGAGGGCGAGGCTGGTCGGGGCCGCGGTGCGAATCGCATCCACCGGGGTTTGCGCGCTGCCGCCTGCGACCGGGGCGCTATCCTCGTCGTAACCCGCTGGACGCTCCAGCCACTCTGCGACGTTGCCAAGCAAATCATAAAAGCCATTCGCGTTGGCGGCCTTGGTGGCGACGGGCTGGGTTTTGCCGCCCGAGTTATCCTCATTCCAGGTGGTGCCACCCACGTCGAGGGTGTTGGTCATGCCCACCGCGGCGGTGAATTCCTCGGTGGTGGGCAGGCGCACCGGCCGGTCAAGGATCCAGGACAAGCGGCGGCAAAAATCCTTGGCTTCGTTCCAGTTGACCGAGTCGACGGGCAGGTTGGGGCCGGGGTTTCGGCTGGGATTGCCTCCCGCCACGGCTTGATAGAGTGATTGGGACACTTCTTTTTTGCCGAGTAGGTAGCGCGACTGGCCGGGCACGGCGAGCAACTGCTCATACGCCTGCTGCTGGATGGCCACGAGTTCGTTGCGTTTGAAATAAAGGTAATCGATGCGCTGCTGCAAATCCTCGTCAATCAATTTGCTGTGGGGAAAAGTGGCATGGAAATTTCCGGATTTTTGCTGAAGGTCGGCGATCGTTTCGGCGATGTGTTCGGTGGAGCGATGACGCAAGGCATCAAAAAACTTGGTGGCCTGGCCGGCAATTTCCATGGCCAGCGGCCGGCTCAGGGCGTTTTGACGCAAGGTTTCGATGGATTCCAGGGACGTGGCGTCGGCGGAGGCGAAACGGGATTTTGGGTAATGCGCCATCAAGTCGCGCTGCTGGCGTTCGGCTTCCTGATAGAGTTCGGCGGCCTTGGCGTATTCTTTGCCGGTGTCCGCGTCGTGGGCGTCGGAGAGCAGTTTTAAAATTTTCTGGTAATCCGGGAGGGCCCGCAACACGGTGATTTGGGCATCGAGACTTTGCAGGCGGCTTTGGCTGGTGAAACTGGAGTCGGGAAATTCGTGGTTAAGCTTTTCTTGCAGTTGGTAGGAGCGCTTGAAACCGTCGAGCGCCGCCTGCCAGTCCTGGTGGGCTAGGGCGGTCTCGGCGGAGCTTTCCGCAGCCAGGCTTTCGTCGTGAACCGGCATCGCCTCCAGATATCGTACTTGATGATGCAGTTTTGCGGAGACGGCGGGCACGGCGCTGCGGTATTTGCTGTGCGGGTAGTCGTGGCCAATTTGGTCCTCGAGGTCGGCGGCTTGGCCGTAAAGTTTGCGCGCGCCCGCGATATCACCGGTCTGTTCGAGCTTGGCCGCTTGCGCGGCCAGGTCGATGCTCTGGTCATTCAAGGGTTTGGATTCGTAGGTTTCGAGGGTTTCGGTCAGCTCCACCAGGCGGTCACTGCTGGCCTGGCCGGCGTGGGCCTTGGCCAGGTAATCATTTTCCAATCGCAAGGCTTGGCGCAGGTCTTCGATGTCGGCGGCGGTGATTTCACGAATCTTTTCCGCCTGGTGAAAATTGCGCTCAAGTTCCATGCTTTTATCATGCATGGCGGAAATTTCCGCCGGCACGGCGCCGGAAGGAGGCCCGAGTTCCTCCCAGCCGACTTTACGGGGCTGAAAAAAGCTCAGCGCATACGTCCCGCCCAGGACAAGGCCAATGACCAGTATGACCGCCAGGACTTTGAGGATTTTACTCCATCGTCCAGGCTCGCCCCGGTGGTAATAAGGATCTTTGCGGCGGCGGGCCATGCGGGGCGGCAGGGGTGTGGAATGTGGGAGCCCCGGTTGCAGACTGGGGCGGCCAAAGCAGCCTTATAAGACCCGTCGGCGAGGGCAAAGTTCGCAAAAATATCTTCCAGGTGGGGAGGAGTCGAGTCAATAGACGTCCAGCCGTCGTGGGTCAGCTTTTCACCGTCGTATCTTCAGTGACTTCCGGACGGGCCAGGCTGCCCATGTGATCGAGGTAGAACTTGCGCAAAATGGCGAGGGTGTTTTTCGGGTCGGACTGCTGGAGGACTTTGGCCGCCAGCGCCTGGGCTTCGTCGAGGCGGATATTGCGAAGCAGGAATTTGACATCGGGCAGCCCGGAAGGCGCGACACTCAGGTCATCCGCGCCGAGCCCGAGGAAAATGGGGGTAAAAAGCGGGTCACCGCCCATTTCGCCGCAGATGCTGGTGCTCAGCTTGTGCTGGCGGGCGGTGGCGATGATGTGCTGGATGGCGCGCAAAACCGCGGGGTGGGCGGGTTCATAAAGGTGCGCCACGCGGTCGTTCACGCGATCCACCGCCAGCAGGTATTGAATCAGGTCGTTGGTGCCGATGCTGAAGAAGGAGCAATGCAGCGCCAGCTGGTCGGCCGTCCACGCGGCGCTGGGGATTTCAATCATGCTGCCGACGGCAATGTCTTTATCAAACGCGACTTTGCGCGTCCGCAGTTCATCCTTGGATTGTTCCAGGATCAGGTTGGCCTGCAC
>JABDGR010000054.1:0-3759 GCA_013285985.1 Verrucomicrobiota bacterium | reverse complement strand
GGCCTGCACCAGCTCCTGCAGGCCGCTGATCATGGGATACATGATTTTGACCGTGCCGTGCGCGCTCGCCCGCAGGATGGCGCGCAACTGCGCGCGGAAAACATCCGGGTGCTCAAGGCAAAAACGGATGGCGCGAAAACCCATGAATGGGTTGTCCTCCTGGTGCGTGATGTGCGAAGTGCTGGTGCGCTTGTCTCCGCCGAGGTCGAGCGTGCGGATGACGACCGGCCGCGGCGTCAACGCCTCGACGACCGCTTTGTAGGCCTGGTATTGCTCTTCTTCATCGGGAAAACGGTCGCGGCGGATGAACAGGGCTTCGGTGCGATAAAGGCCGACGCCTTCCGCGCCGTAACGTTTGGTGTCCTCGATGTCTTCCGGCCCGGAAATATTCGCCATCAGGCCGAGCCGCTGGCCATCGCGCGATTCGCAGGGCTGGGAAATGACCGATTCAATGGCCTGGCGGATGTCGCGCTGGCGCTGTTCGATGCGGCCGTAGCGGAACAGCGTCTGGCTGGTCGGGTTGATGATGAGCAGGCCCTCATACCCGTCCACGAGCACGCGGTCGCCGTTTTCGACTTGTTTGGTCGCATTATGCAGGCCGACGACCGCCGGCACGCCAAGTGAACGCGCCATGATGACGGTGTGGCTGGTGCGGCTCCCGGTGTCCGTGGCCATGGCCAGCACGCTGTGCCGGTCCATGCTGGCCGTGTCGGAAGGCGATAAATCTTGCGCGATGATGACGCGTTGGCCGCCCAGGCGCGACAGCGAGGCCGCCGAGTGGCCGAGCAGTTGGTGCAGGACGCGCCGGGCCACGTCACGGATGTCCGCCGCCCGCTCGCGCAAATATTCGTCCTCCATCTTGCCGAAGGCGTCAATGTAACGCTGGGCCACGGTTTGAAAGCAAAAATCAATGTTGTAACCGGAATGCTTCAGCTCGTGGATGGTTTCCTCAATCAGCGCGTTGTCTTCCAATACCAGAAGGTGGGCGTCGAGGATGCGGGCTTCGTTTTCGCCGAGCGAACTGGCGACCTCCGAGCGCAGTTTGGAGATTTGCGCGCGGGTGGCGGTCAGCGCCTGTTCGAAGCGGCGGATTTCCGCCGTGCGCCGCGATTCTTCCACCTGGTAAACGGGAACTTCCAGCTCCTTCTGGAGAAACACAAAAGCCTCGCCATGCGCGACGCCGGGGGAGGCGGGCACGCCTTGCAGGACGATTTCTGCTTTCGTGGGTTGGTCGGACATTGCGTGGCGGGGGTAAGCCAGCCCCCCAGACAACCGCGAATCCATCTCCGGCGCAAGCCAGAACCTGCGGGAATTCACTGATTGACGCGAATTTACACAATTGTGACGGACTTTCGGGCCTTGCGACGCAGGATTGACGACCACCCGCTTTCCCGGCATTAAACTCCTTTTGCATGAAGCCTGCTCCCGCCCGTTCACACCCAAAGCCGAAATACCGCCGCATCGTCCTCAAGATAAGCGGCGAAGCGCTGAAGAATTCCGCCGGCGGCGACCCGATTGACAGTGAAATCCTCGGGCGCATCTGCCATCAGCTCAAGGAAGTGCATGACATGGGCGTGCAGGTGGGCGTCGTGGTCGGCGGCGGCAATATTTTTCGCGGGCTCAAGGGCATGACGGCGCAAGGCACCGACCGCGCCACCGGCGACTACATGGGCATGCTCGCCACCGTCATCAACGGTCTGGCGCTCATGGATGGGTTGGAAAAACTTGGCGTCGAAGTGCGCGTCATGACGGCCATCCCAATGGATAAGGTGGCCGAGCCGTACATCCTCCGCCGCGCACTGCGCCATCTCGAGCGCGGCCGCCTCGTCATCTTTGTCGCCGGCACCGGCAACCCCTATTTCTCGACTGACACGACTGCCGCGTTGCGTGCTTCCGAGCTCGGCGCGCAAATCCTGATGAAGGCGACCCAGGTGGACGGCGTTTACGACAAGGACCCGAAAAAATTCCCCGGCGCAAAAAAATACACCACCATTTCCTATCTCGACGCCCTGCGCCAGCGCCTCAACGTCATGGACTCGGCCGCTTTCTCCCTTTGCCTGGATAACCAGGTGCCCATCCTCGTCTTCAACCTCAACGACCCCGAAGGCATCCGCAAGGCCGTCCTCGGCCAGAGCACCGGGACGATGGTCAAGTGAACGGACAATTCAAAATTTTTCCCCATGGACCCAAAAAAAATCCTCGCTGATGCCCGCGCCGCCATGACCAAGGCGGTTGAGTTCACGCTGCACGAATTCTCCTCGCTGCACACCGGCAAATCCTCCCCGTTGATGGTCGAGTCCGTCACCGTGGTCGCCTACGGCAGTTCGATGCGCCTGAAGGAAGTCGCCGCCATCACCACGCCCGACGCCCGTACCATCCAGATTCAGCCGTGGGACAAGGGCCTGCTGCGCGACATTGAGAAGGCCCTCCAGGTCGCCAAGCTGGGCTTCAATCCCCTTGTCCAGGGCGACATCATCCGCTGCCCCCTGCCCGAGCTTTCGCGCGAGCGTCGCCAGGAACTCGCCAAAGTCTGCCACACCCACGCTGAGGAAGGCCGCATCCGCGTGCGCACCGCCCGTCGCGAGGCTAACGACGCCCTCAAAAAAGCCAAGGGCGCAGGCACCATCACCGAGGACGACCTGAAACGTGGCGAAAAAGACGCCCAGATTGAGCACGACAAATTCATCGCCGACATCAACAAGCACCTCGCCGCCAAAGAGGCCGAGTTGATGAAGGTTTAATTGTTAAATTGCTCGATTGTTTGATTGTTGAGTGGCTGCGAGTTGGTTGTCAGTTTAGCAATTTAACAATTTAGCCATGCAGCAATTCCAGAGCCGCGTCCGCCGCGTTGTGCTGAAAATCGGCACGGGCGTCCTCACGTCCGGCGTCGGGCAGTTGGACACGGCCAAAATCATGGCGCTGGGGCGCGAAGTCGCCGCGCTCCGCCAGGCCGGCTTGCAGGTGATGATTGTCAGCTCCGGTGCGGTCGGCCTCGGCATGGGCAAGCTGGGCCTCGCCAAGCGTCCGTCCAAGCTCACCTCCGTCTAAAAAATGCGCCGCCTGGTCGCCATAGACACGGATGTTGAGGTTGTTTTCCTCGCCAATGGCGATTTGCGAGGCATGGAGCACGCCTTTCGCCCCGCCGGTGAAGCGCACAAGGATGTTGGCGTCGTCCTCGAGCACGCGACCCGGCACGAATGTCGTCAGGTCGGCGCAGAGGGATTCGATGCGCAGGCCGGTGATGTAGCGCGCAAGGTTTTCCGCATGGGTGCCGATGTCGCCGAGGCAGCAACCCGCGCCGGTTTTCTTGGGGTCGGCGCGCCAGGTGGCCTGCTTGTGGCCGGTGGTTTCGAGGCGCTGCCACAGCCAGCCCTGCGGGTATTCGACCACGACTTTGCGGATTTTGCCCAGCTTCCCCGTTTGCACGAGTTCGCGCGCCTGCTTGACCATTGTGTTGCCGGTGTAGTTGTGCGTGAGTACGAAGACCTTCTTGGTCTTGCGCACGATGTCGCGCAGTTTTTTCGCCTCGGCGAGGTTGAGCGTCGCCGGCTTGTCGCAGACGACATTGAATCCGGCCTCGAGGAATAGTTTGGCCGGAGGAAAATGCTCGTGATTCGGAGTGACGATGACGACGAAGTCCAGCCGCCGTAACGCGGGCTGGCGCGATTCGGCTTGGACCATCTCGGCGTAAGTGCCGTAAACGCGCGAGGGGTCGAGCAGAAGATCCTGGCCGGTGAGGCGTGAGTTCTCCGGGTCGGC
>JABDGR010000053.1 GCA_013285985.1 Verrucomicrobiota bacterium | reverse complement strand
TGATTCGGAAAATTTTTCAGCCTTGGCGGATGAGTTCACAACGCCTGGCGCGGACGAGATCGCAGCAATTGGCCTCGTCGGTATCTATATGTACCTCGAGCTTGAAGGATGGGTCCGCCCGCACAAGGAGGTCGTCGAAGCGGGTGGTGCATTTGGGTGATTCCACCAGCAAGGTCATGTTCTCGCCGCCTTTGACGCCGTAGAAGGCGGTGTCGACCGGGCTCATGTGGACGTGGCGGGCGGCGCGGATGATGCCTTCCTTCATTTCGATGACGCCTTTGGGGCCGATGACCACCCCCCCCGCCGAGCCTTTGATGTCGCCCGAGGCCCGGACCGGGGCATTGATGCCCAGGTAAACGGCGTCGGTGTTGGCCAATTCTATCTGGGTGAGGTTGCGGCAGGGGCCGAGGATGCGCAGGTTCGGGATGATGCGGTCGCGCGGGCCGACAAGTGTAACGGTCTGCCCCGAGGCAAACTGCCCCTCCTGATAGAGCCACTTATGCACGGTCAGCTGCGAGCCCTTGCCAAAAAGGATTTCCAGGTTCTCCTGGGTGATGTGCATATGGCGGGCGGAACTATTCACCACCAGCGTGGGCGCAACCGCCACCGTCGAAACCTCCCGCCCCAGCTGCGCATAGAGCGACTGGCGAATCAGCGACTCAACGAGGGTGCGATTGGGCAGAGGTACAGCCATGTGGGCAAAGAAATTTATGCGAACTTTTCTATATGATTGTGTGCAATCATAAAAGCGATGTGGGCAGAGTCAAGTCACTATTTTCAAAATTTTCTCCTTGGGAAATGTGGGTGGCCTTGTGGGTCGGCTTTAATGACGGAGGCTCGTTATATGACGTTATATGTTCAACTTTAGTCATATAAGTCGGTATGCCCTCTTCCTTGAGCGCTTCAATGGGAGCATCCGTGAGGAGGACCGAGATACTATCCCACCCCCCGAGGAAAGTAGACGCTGGGTGGCCGAGCTTCGAGCGGTCGAGCATAACTGCCGTGGCGCGGGACTGGGCTATCACCGCCTTTTGCAGGGCCACGACGGCGGGGGAAGAGTTCCAAACCCCTTCGCGAGTCATCCCCTCGGCGCCGAGTAAGGCCAGGTCGAATTTCCAGAACGAGGCGCTTCGGCAGGCATCGTCACCCAAGAGCACGGATTGACGGAGCAGAACCTGTCCACCGAGCAAATGCACGTCGACGCCCTCGACCTCGGCCAGCAGGTCCGCCGCCGGCAGGTTGCTGGTGACACAAGTCAAAGGCCGGACCGGCGCGACCCGGATTGCCTCGGCCAGAGCGAAAATCGTCGTGCCGGCGTCGAGATAGACCACGGATTCCGGCCGCAACAATTCGTAGGCCATCTGGGCGATGGCTCGCTTGCCGCTGGTGCCGCTCGAACGGCGGCTGCGAAATGAAGGGAAGCGCAGGTTGTAATCAGCTAGAGCGCCGCCGTAGGTCCGGGTTATGAGGCTGCTCTTTTCAAGATAAACTAAATCCCGCCTTACGGTGGCCTCCGATATGCCAAATTCCTTGCATAAATCGGCAATTCCAAGATAACGATGCCTTTGCAGCATCTCGGCGAGACGGCGGCGGCGGGCATCCACCACGTGCTTGGCCACTTTCATTGCGCCAATATATGCAATAAATGAGCGGAGTCAATCAATTAAATTTTGCTTTTTATGACCAACCTTTTCTGAAAGCATCGGTTTAATGACTGGAATACCTTTCCCATACCCGCTTATGCGCCCCTTACCCTCTGCCAAGCCTTTGTTGAGGTCTCCCCTGCTCTGCCCGCTCCTGCTCGCCTTGGCGGCCGCCTCCTGCACCAGCCCGGCGCCCAAGCCCCTCGCCCAATTCAATGTTCGCGAGTTTGGCGCCAAGGGCGATAACGCGACCAAGGACACCGTTGCCTTCCAGAAGACGCTGGACGCCTGCGCGGCGGCGGGCGGTGGCGAGGTTGTGGTGGCCGCCGGGGGCAACTACCTGATTGGGAGCGTGGAAATGCACTCCAACACCACCCTCCGCCTGGAAAAGGGCGTCTTTGTCATCGAATCGCCGGATATGGACGACTACCCCTTGATCGAAGGGAAATTCGAAGGCGAGGTGGCCCAGGTCCATCGCGGGTTGATTTTCGCGCGGAACGCGGAAAACATCACCATTGCCGGGCCGGGAGGCTTTGCGGCCAACGCCGGCATCGCCGGGGCCCGAAACCCCCGCGCCCCGGTGGTGATTGAGACGGTGTCGTGCCGCAATGTGATCCTGGACGGCTTCAACCTCCAATACGACCGCCCGGTCGGGCGCGACGTGTGGTGCATCCATCCCCTGTTTTGCACCAACGTGGTCGCCAAGGACCTCTACATCCGCAGCACCGGCACGAATGGCGACGGCATGGACGTGGATTCCTGTTCCGGCGTGGTGGTGGACCATTGCGACATCAGCGCGGGGGACGACGCCATTTCCCTCAAATCCGGCCGCGGGCTGGATGCCGTCCGCACGGCGAAGCCGACGGAGAACGTCCTCATCCAGAACAGCCGGCTGGCGAGCGTCCATTTTGCCGCGGTGGGCATCGGGACGGAGATTTCCGGCGGGGTGCGCCATGTGCGCATCGAAAACTGCACGATTTCCGGCGTGCAAAACGCCATCTTTATCAAGAGCCGGGACGGCCGCGGCGGCTTCATGGAAGACATCAGCGGCGAAAACCTCGTCGTCGAAGCGTCGCCGACGTTTATCGGCATTGATTTGATGTCGAAGGGCATTGCCGGGAAAGAGCCGGTGCCGGGGGAAGTCGAGCAATGGACGCGCGTGCAAAACATCCGCTTCAAGAACGTCCAATTGAACAATGTGGACTACATCGTCCAAGTGCAGCCGGTGACGGATCGCAATGGGAACATCGCGCCCAATGCCGGCACCGGCGAGCCGAACATCGGCGTGCCGCCGGCCCGGCCGATTGAGGGGTTCAAACTGGAGAACATCACCGGGACGGCCCGGCATGGCTTCGTGCTGACGAATATCAAAAACGTGGATTTCAGCGGCATCAACGTCACGGGCTACAGCGGCAAACTCTACACGCTAGACAATGTGACCGGCAAAGGGCTGGGGGAACCGGCGGCAAAAATTATCCCCTGAACAAAAAGGCCTTATCGTTCGAGGTAGGGCCACCAAGGTAAAAAGGTAAAGCCTGAACACTTTTTGGCCTTCACTACAAAACTTAAAACCTGACCCCTTTTGGCCCACTATGGTTGGCTCGTAGGTTCATTTCTTTACTAAGGCAATTTCAGCGAGCAGGCGCAACTCCAGCGAAGAAGAAGCAAGTATCATCGTTAGTTCGGCTTGAATATAGTCACTGCCAATCACGGAAATAGCTTTAGCAGCTCGCTTTCGTAGCGACAGGCTACGTCTATCATCTTTCATAATACTTACCAATGGCTGCAAAGCATCCAGCGACAATTGCACTTCGAGCACGTCAATACATGACGACAAGTTAGCTTCCGAAATTTGCGTGTCCTTGAGACAATCAATGCACTGTTTTTCCCCTTCCTCTAGAACCGGGGTCGTACTAAGACGCTCCTTTAGCCATTTCTCGTTTTTGTTCATAATGCTAGTTCTTCGGGGCTTGAACCCCAGGGGTCAAAAAGGGGTCAGGTTTTAAGTTTTGTAGTGAGCGTGGTAAGGAGGCGGCGCGGGAGGCCGGGCTGTTTAAACACGAGGGCGACGTAGGGGGCAAAAAGGGGTCAGGCTTTACCTTTTTACCTAAGTTTTTGGAGAAAGGGTTGAAGTTTTGGGTGATGTCGCATAATGGAAATAAGTCTGCTGATGTAGACCGGGCTTGGCGAGCCAAACCTGTCGGCCAGCCAGGGGTTGGGGGCTTGGGTGGTTTCTTTTAAATAAAGGCCAAAAAGAAGTCAGGCTTTATCTTTTTACCCTCACTGTGGTCCTTACATTGGGCGATAAGTCAGTTCCGTTTTGACCGAAGGGGCCAAGGAGCAGAGGTAGATGGGTGGGGTTTGCATCCATGGGGCATAAAAGCTGTCCGGATGGGGCTTGGAATGACGAAATCGGAAAAATTTTGTAAGATTTATTCTGTCGGCGGACATATTATACTAGAGACCGCAATGCCCACCGACGCAGAGTTACTCCGCCAGTATGTGAAGGATGGCTCCGAAGCCGCCTTTACGGAAATAGTCCAGCGCCACGCCGGCCTGGTCTATTCCGTCGCGTGGCGCCTGGCTGGCGGCAACCGGCATCTGGCCAAAGATATAACCCAGGACGTTTTTATCCTCCTGGCGCAAAAAGCGCCGAAGCTGATCGGGCATGAGACTTTGGCCGGCTGGCTGCACACCACCACCCGTTATGCCGCCAACGGCATGATCCGCAGTTTGCGGAGGCAGGAAAACCGCGAACAAGAAGCTGTCGCCATGGAAACCAACTCCGCTCCAGACGTTCAGTGGGAACAACTGCGCCCGTTGCTCGACGAAGCCGTGGGCCGGCTGGGCGACCGCGACCGCAATGCGGTGCTCCTGCGTTATTACGAGGGCAAAAACTACCGCGAAGTCGGCGCCGCGCTCTGTTTGAGCGAAAACTCCGCCCGGGCGCGCACCGAGCGCGCGGTGGAGAAACTGCGCCGCCAGTTTGCGCGCAACGGCGTGGTGACCACGGGCGCGTTATTGGCCGAGGCGCTCATGGTGAACACGGCCCAGGCGGCTCCGGCGGGGCTGGCGAAGGAAGTGGCGGCCATGGCCCATGCGCAAGGGCTGAGCCCCGGCCCGGTTTTACCCAAGGCACTTTATATGACCACCAAAACCAAACTCATCCTTGCCACAACGCTGGCCCTGATTTTGCTCGGAATATTCATCCGCCGGCCCGCAAGCCCATCGCGCCCCGCGGCATCGGAGCCTGCGCAACCCGTCATCGCGCAAACGCCGGCTGCGCCCCGGTTATCCGCTCAAGCGGCCAAGCCCGCAGCACCACCGGCGGCAACGCTCTCTCCGGCCGATGCACAAAAAAAGGAGATTCTGGCCGAATTGAAAACTCTCCTTTCGAACATGGCCCAAAGCCTCCGCACCGGTGAGTTGGTGTACGACTACTATTTGCCAGATGACTTACCCCGACGGGGCTTTACTCCTGAACGCATAGCCACCTCACGGGCGTTAACGACCGATGTCCTTAACAACTCAAGCAGTATTCCAAAAGATATCATGATATCCACCAAAAATTTGATGGAATCGCAGGCGTTATCCTACGAGGCCCTGGAGGATCAGATCCCGGCCATAAACGCCAAAGGTGACGAAGCGACCTACCAGTATGTTCAATTTACCCCCGACGATATGAAGCACGGCATGTTTACCGAAAATGCGGCGTTTTCCGGCAAAGGAAACAAAGCACCGTTGACTTTTGTCAAAGTCCAAGGCCAGTGGTATTTTAAACCAGTACCAGACGCAGAAGCACAAGCGCCAATGCTTGACTCCATTTCCCACCCCTTTGCCCAATAGTTTTTGCGCGAAGGCGCCAAGACTTTAAGACCACGGATTAAACGGCTGGTCGAAATGATGATCCGGGGACAGCTGTGTCATCCGTGGTAAAAAATCCATCGCGGCGTGCTGGGGGCAGCGCGCCCTATCTTAATTCGAGCCAGGGGCTATCCGTTCAGTTCGGCGGGTCGAGGACGCCCCGCCCTACCGTTTGTTACATTTGGGCAAAGGGGCCACGAAACTTTATTTCTTAGTTGATGTTTAGGAGGCTAAGCATATGGTCTCGCCTTTTGCCCCCATGGTTGCCCTCCGCCAGCGTACCCCCGCGCAAACCGCCTTTGGCCACGTGCTGCGCGCTTTTGGGCTAATCCACCGGGTGATGCGGCCTTATTTCCAGCAATACGGCCTGAGCCAGGCCCAGTGGGCCATCCTGCGCACCCTGCATCGCGCCCAAGAGGAAGAAGGCTTAAAGAACGGCCTGCGGATGGGCGAACTCGGCCAGCGCCTGCTCGTCCAGCCACCGAGCGTGACGACGCTGGTGCGCCGCCTGGTCAAGGCGGGGCTGGTGGCGCAGTCGGCCGCGCCGAACGACCGCCGCGGTTTCGAGTTGCGCCTGACGCCCAAAGGCGAAAGTTTGGTGAGTCGCGTGCTGCTGGCGCATCAGGACCAGATTCGCTCCGTCATGGGCGGGCTGGGTGATGAAGAACTGCCCGCTTTTTGCCAATATTTGGAACGTGTGAACACCCATCTCGCCGCACTGGCGGCCAAAACCCCCGACACCCTCGATTAATTCCATCATGAAACGCCTCTGGATTATCCTGATATTTGTTATTGCCGCCGTCGCGGCCGCCTACTGGTGGACACACCGCGGTTCATCGACCGACAACAGTTACCAGACCGACAAGGTTGCGCATGGCGACGTGCAGGAACTCATCCCCGCCACCGGGACGCTGGAGCCGGTGGACTCGGTGGACATCGGCGCGCAAGTGGCCGGGCAAATCCTGTATTTCGGCCCGGATCGCCGGGACCCGAACTTCGACGCCGACACCAAGGCACTCGAGTCGAATATTCAGAAGCCCGCCAATATCCCCCCAATCGCGGGCACCGACTACCAGGGGCTCACATCCATCAGTTCGTCTTCGCCGACCATTATCCCCGCAAACATGGTCATCGACTTCCGCAGTGAAGTGAAGGAAGGCGACCTGCTTGCCATCATCGACCCCACAATTTACCAATCCGCCCTGGAACAATCCCAGGCCAATTTGCAGTCCGCGAACGCCAACCTCGAAGTGGCCAAAGCCAATCTCGAATCCGACAAGGCCAAACTGACGGAGGCGGAAAATGATTGGAACCGCGCCCAAGCCCTAGGCCCCGGCGAAGCCCTCGCCAAAACCACTTATGACGGCTACCAAGCCACCTACCTCACCGCGAAGGCGCAGGTGGATCTCGGGCAGGCCGCCATCACCCAAGCCAATGCCGCCATCAGTGAAGCGCAGGCGGGGGTGGATACCTCCAAGCGCAACTTGGACTATTGCACGATCAAATCACCCGTCAATGGCACCATCATCGACCGCCGCGTGAACATCGGCCAGACGGTCGTATCGAGCCTGAACACGCCGAGCCTGTTCCTTATCGGCACGGACATGTCGAAGATGCAAATCTGGGTTTCGGTCAATGAAGCCGACATTCCGCGCATCAAGGAAGGAATGACGGTTTTGTTCGACGTCGAAGGCGTCAGCCACGAGTTTCAAGGCACGGTCGGAAAAGTGCGCTGGAATGCGACGATGACCCAAAACGTGGTCACCTACACGGTCGAGGTCGATGCGGACAATCCGGACGGGACCCTCATTCCCTATCGGACGGCCAACGTGAAATTTTTGGTCAAGGAGCAAAAAAATGTGCTATTGGTGCCCAATGCTTCGCTGCGCTGGCGCCCGCGGGACGCGGACATGAACGCCGTGGCGGCCGCACCGGCGGCTGCCGGCACTGGCGCCGCCACCGGCGGAACGGGCGCCGCCGCGGCGGACACGGCGGGAAGCGGCCGCGGGCAACGCGGGCGGGGCACAGGCAGCCGGGGCAACAACTCCGCGACCGAAAGGCCGAAGCAGGGCACGGTTTATGTTCTTGCAGATGAAAAACCAAAGGCCGTCTCAGTTCAACTCGGCATAACCGACGATGTATTTACCGCGGTCGTCGGCGGCGATTTGAAGGATGGCGACGATGTCGTCACGGGCATGCTGATGGCCGATGATACCGGCGGCGGCACCACCAATCCCTTTGCCCCGACTATCTTGCGCGGCGGCCGCGGCGGTGGTGGTGGTGGCGGCGGCGGACGTGGCGGCGGTGGTGGTGGTTAATCCAAGCTACGCCCAGCAACAACGAATCCGTCATGGCTTTCATCGAACTTCAGAATATCTGCAAGACCTACATGCTTGGGTCAGTGCCGCTGCCTGTGCTCAAAGGCGTCACCCTGTCCGTCGAACGCGGCGAACTGGTGGCGTTGATGGGGTCGTCCGGCTCGGGCAAGACAACCTTGATGAACTTGCTGGGCTGCCTCGACCACCCCACTTCGGGAAAGTACACCCTGGACGGTGAAATCGTCAGCGACATGAATGCCGATGAACGCGCGGGGTTGCGGAGCCGCAAAATCGGCTTCGTCTTCCAGAGCTTCAACCTGCTGGCGCGCACTTCCGCGCTGGACAACGTGGTGATGCCTTTGTCCTACGCCCCGAAGCACATTCCCGACCGCGAGGCCAAAGCCCGGGCGCAAAAGCTGCTCGAACGCGTGGGCCTGGGTGATCGGATGGACCACGAGCCTTCACAGCTCTCGGGTGGCCAGCAACAACGCGTCGCCATCGCACGCTCGCTGGTCAACCAGCCGGCGCTGCTCTTTGCCGACGAGCCGACGGGCAATCTGGATTCACGCACCAGCGTGGAAATTCTCAAGATGTTTCAAGAACTCAACCGCGTCGACGGCCTGACGATCATCATTGTCACGCACGCACCGGAAGTTGCCGAATACGCCAGCCGCGTCATCCACATCAAGGACGGCCTCATGGTGGACGGCGCGTTCACCTCCTCCATGACGCACTGATTTTCCGCCGCCCGGCCATGCATATTTATTACATCATTTTTATCACGGCCCTGCGCGCCATCCGGCGCAACGTGATGCGTTCGGCGCTCACCTGCCTGGGCATCATCATTGCGGTGGCGGCGGTCATTGCGATGGTGGAAATCGGCAACGGCTCCTCGAGCGCCATCCAAAAGACCATCGCGAGCATGGGCGCGAACATGCTGATGGTGTTCCCCGGCGCGGCGAGCAGCGCGGGCATCAGTTTTGGCGCGGGCACGGGCGTGTCGCTCACGCCCGATGACGCGGATGCCGTCCTGCGCGAATGCCCGGCGGTGCGGGCGGTGGCGCCGGTCGTGCGCTCGCGCGGGCAGGTCGTCTACGGCAATAAGAACTGGGTTCCGCAAAACATCCAGGGCACCACGCCGGACTTTTTGGTGCTGCGCGACTGGACGGAAATGTCCGAGGGCATCCCGTTCA
>JABDGR010000052.1 GCA_013285985.1 Verrucomicrobiota bacterium | reverse complement strand
CGTATGGTCGCGGCAAAGCATGATGTTCTCGGGCTTGAGGTCGCGGTGGAGGATGCCCTGGCGATGCATGTATTGGATGGCGTCGCAGACAAGGCTGGCGATTTTCAGGGCGTCGGCCTCGGGCATGGGACGGTGCTTGTTCAGCAAATATGCAAGCGTGCAGCCGGAGAGGTATTCCGTCACAAGGTACAGCCGGTTCGTGCGTTCGGGGACGGGAATGAATTTGAGCAAGGCGGGATGGTCGAGCTTGAGGCCGATGTCCTCCTCGCGCTTGAAGCCGGCGACATAAGCGGGATCGCGGCCAAAACGGGCGAAGGGGGCTTTGACGGCGACGGTGCGCCCGCCGTGCAAGGTGTCTTCCGCGAGATAAATCGTGGCCATGCCGCCACGACTCACGGGTTCGCCGATGATAAAGCGGCCATCGAGAAAGAGGCCCTGCGGTAGTTCGATGCCTTCGGACAGGTCAACCTTGTCACGCTTTTCGGGAAGGTCGCGGCAGCACTCAATCTCGGCCAGCGGACGCGTGGCTTGGGCGTTCATTACGCCATTATGCCCGAAAACCGGCACTGAAAGTAATGAAATACAACGGAGATACCGTTAAAAGAAGATTAAGGACGAGTCACGCCACGCGGTCATGGATCCAACTGAAGCGTTCACGGGGCTGACGGGCGATTTTCCGGGAGACGGCATCGGCCATGGACTCCAGGCGCTTGGGCTGGAGGCACAGGAACTCCTGGGCGGCGGCGGCGCGGCCGGAAAGCGGCAGGGCCGCCACGCCCCAGAGGTCAACCAGGTATTGAAACACCTCGGCATAATCGCGGACGGTGTAAACCTCCAGGCGCTGGGCAACCTGGGCGAAATGATCGAAGAGGTCGGGGTCTTTGCCGTCCGTCATGTTTCGACCGGGCATGGCGATAATGCGGCGCATCATATCGTAGAATACGAGCACACCGCGTTCGGGGTCGCGCTTCATGACCTCGCCCATCATGCGGGTGTAAAACGTCTCGTGGCGCAATTCGTCGGCGGCGATTTTGCCGCAGATTTTGGCGAGGTTTTTGTCGCCGTTTTTCTGCGCGAGGCGGCCGACGCCGGAGTGGGAAATTTTGGTGGCCCGCTCCTGAAAGGAGGTATAAATCAGCCCGGCGTAGGGATCCTGGCCGGCGCGGGCATTGAAACCATCCGCGATGAGGTGCTGGACAGTGACTTCGACGGCGCGCATGTCCACCCGGCCGGTCAGGCGCAGGAAGGCGTTGAGTAAATCGCCGTGGCGGTTTTCCTCGGCGACCCAGCCGCGCATCCACCGGGCCCAGGGCGCGGGGCTGGTGCCTTCGAGGTCCTGGGCAATGTAGTTGAGGGCGATGGCGTAGTTGGGCAGGGCCTCCTCGGTGACCATGTCGCCGACGAGGACGACGAGAACTTCATCGGTGAGCGCCTGCGCGGGTTCGCGAAAGTCACGCAGCTGGTCCTGCCAGTCGTCCTTGGTGAGGTCGGGGAGGTAATCGGTCGGCTGCCAGGCTTCCGCGATGGGCAGCAGCAAAGAGAGGTTTTGCTCGACGACATCGGTCAAGCTTTGCAACAACTCGATCTGGGAAAGGATGCGAGCATCGGCGCCAACAGGAAGAGACACATAAGTAACGTACTAATGATGCGAAAAAGTGCAAGTGCGCGGATGTTAAATTTTTGCGCTTGTTGAATTCCGGGCAACGCGGCATTTTCAGGCTCCCGCCGATGAACATCACGCCCAGCGAAAGCGATTTTTTGTGCCAGGCCGCGCAAGGCAACCTCGTGCCGGTGTATGCGGACCTGGTGGCGGACTTTGCGACGCCGGTGGCTGTCTATGCGCGGTTGCGGCGCGGAGGCGCGGCGTTTTTGTTCGAGTCGGTGGCGGGCGGCGAACACATCGGGCGTTATAGTTTTGCCGGGTGCCGGCCGCACGAGACCATCGCGGCGTATGAGAAGGAGACCATTATCACCGACCGGGCGGGCAAGCAGCGCCGGGTGCCAACGCCGAAGGATCCGCTCAAACTGGTGGAAGAGCGCATGGCGCATTACAAGCCGGTGGAGCCGAAGGAAAAGCCGCCATTTATGGGCGGGGCGGTCGGGTTTGTGGGCTACGAATACATCCACCGCATTGAGCCGACGGTACCCCACCCAAAGGAGGACGATTTGGGCATGCCACTTTTGTATTACATGATTATTGACCGAGTGGTGGCGTTTGACCACGTGAAGCAGATGGCGCGGCTGGTGGTCAATGCCTTCATCCCGCCGGGCGGCGAGCCCAAGGCGGCATATGCGGAAGCGGTGAAGGCGCTGCGGGAACTGGCGCGAGAAATCGCAGATGAAACGAATGCACCGATGACGCCCCTGGCGCTGGGCGCCGAGCCGGAAGCCGGCGTGCCCAACGGCAATTTTACGAAAACGGGCTACGAGGGGCTGGTGGAGAAATCCAAGGAATACATCCGCGCGGGCGACATCATCCAGGTGGTGCTGTCGCAGCGCTTCACCCGGGACTACGACCGCCCGGCGCTGGACCTTTACCGTTCGCTGCGGATCGTCAACCCTTCGCCGTATATGTTCATCCTGGACACGGGGGAATATGCGGTGGTCGGGGCGTCGCCGGAAGTGCACGTGCGGCTGACAAACGGGCGGGTGGAGACGCGGCCCATCGCCGGGACCCGGCCGCGCGGAGCCAGCCCGGAAGAAGACGTCCGGCTGGAGAAGGAATTGCTGGCGGATGAGAAGGAGCGAGCCGAACATTTGATGCTGGTGGACCTGGCGCGCAACGACCTGGGGCGGGTGTGCAAGCCCGGGAGCGTCGAGGTCAAGGAATACGCCATCATTGAGCGCTATTCGCACGTGATGCACATTGTGTCGCAGGTGGAAGGCCGGCTGGCGGCGGACAAAAACGCCTACGACCTGATGCGGGCGACGTTCCCGGCCGGAACGGTGTCGGGCGCGCCGAAAGTGCGCGCGATGCAGCTTATTTCCGAAATGGAAAACCTGGCCCGGGGCACTTATGCGGGGGCTTTGGGGTATTTCAGCTATGACGGCAACCTGGACTGCTGCATCCTCATCCGCACGGCGCTGCTGAAGGACAAGAAGCTCTACATCCAGAGTGGCGCGGGGCTGGTGGCGGACTCGGTGCCGACGACCGAATACCAGGAGACGCTCAACAAGGCCCGCGCGATGCTGAAGGCGGTCACCCGTTCGGAACAATTCACAAAATTATGATGGCCACGCCGGAACTTTTTTGATTAAATAACGGTCAAGAGCGAAGGTAAGAAAAAATTTCCCGGCGAGTCTTTTTAATCTTTGCCTTGAGCCCGCAATCGGCATAAAAAGAATGTCCTGCGCTGAACTATTGCCCTGCCGCCATGTCCTCGTCGCAGAAAAAAAACTCCGGTTCACCGCTTCCCCGGCATTATGCGGACGCCGAGGAAAATGCGAATATAGATAAAGACAGCGCGAACAGCGCGCCTTTCGAGAGTGCCGCAATGGCGCCGGTGGAGCAGGCCGTCGCCTACCCGGATGAATCCTTCCACGAGCTGCCGCCGAATGAGCGGAGCAGCCTGAAGCTCTACCTGCATGAAATCGGGCGGGTGCCGCTGCTGACGATCGAACAGGAAGTGGAACTGGCGGCGCGGATCAAAAAAGGCGATGAAGCGGCGCGGCAGCATATGATCAGCGCGAACCTGCGCCTGGTGGTGAAAATCGCGCATGACTACAGCCATTTCGGCCTGCCGCTGCTCGACCTCATTTCCGAAGGAAACATCGGGCTGATGAAGGCCGTCGAGCGATTCGACCCGGCCAAGGGCGGCAAGCTGAGCACCTATGCGGCGTGGTGGATCAAGCAGTCCATCAAGCGCGCGCTGGCCAACCAAAGCAAAACCATCCGGCTGCCGGTGCACCTGGTGGACAAGATTGCGCGGTTACGCCGGACGGCGTTGCAAATGCAGGAAACCCTCGGCCGCGAACCGACGAACGAGGAACTCGCCGAGGCGATGGGGCTGCCGGTGCGAAAAATCGCGCACCTGAAGACGGTGAGTGTGCGGCCCTCCTCGCTCGACGCGCCGGTGGGCGACGATGACCGGACGGAATTGGGGGAGTTGGTTTGCGATGAGAATGAACCGACGCCGTTTGAAAATTTGCGCGGGAAAACGACCTCGCAGGACATCAGCACGATTGTCTCGAACCTGGAGCCGCGGGAAACGGAAATTTTGCGCCTGCGCTTCGGCCTGGACGGGGAACGGCCGAAAACGCTCGAAGAAGTGGGCCAGTTTCTCGGCGTGACGCGCGAACGCGTGCGCCAGCTGCAAAACACCGCGCTGTCAAAGATGCGCAAGGCGCTGCAGAAACTCGAAAAGCAGCATACGGTCGAAGAGACGAAAGATGAAAGGGCCGCGGCCCTGGTGGCGCCGAAACACGACGACCAAGCCACACTCTACGCCTTTATGCGGACCCAGCGTGGGGCGGAAGAATGACGCAGCAGGCGGGGCAGTTTTTCCGCGCCAAAAATGCATCGCGCCTTGCCCGCGATGGATTTTGCCTATAGTTCCCCGGCATGACCGCAGTGTACCTCATCCTCGGACTGCCTGGAGCCGGCCGCCATGAATTGGTGGCGAATCTCGTGGAAGACGGCCTCGAGGAGCCGCGCGCCGCGGCGGTGTTTTATGCGACGGATGACCCCGCGCCCCCAGGCTTGAAACAAAACAGCACCCTGGTTTCCTATGCTTTTCGCGACGGCCGGTTTGTTATTGAAGCAAAGGACGAGCCGGCGGAAGAGTTGAAGGAGGTGTTCTTCATCACGGATGGGCGGCAGCTGGTCATTGACCAGATCGAAGCGTTCCCGGCATGGTTGCAGGGACGGGGCTGGGAACTGGCCCGCATACTCTTAGTGGTGGATTGCGCGCTCGCGGCCCAACACCCGGAAGTGGCCGAATGGCACGAAGCGTGTGTGCATTTTGCGGACTGCGTGCTGCTGAACCGCCGCAATGCCGCGACGCACACCTGGGCGCAGCAGTTCCAGAAAAAATTTGCCGATGCGCGCTACCCGTGCGTGTTTGTGCCGGTGAAGCAGGGCCGGGTGGACAACGCCCTGCTGGTGCTCTACCCGGAGGCCCGGCGGCTCTCCCTGGCTTTTGACAGCATTGACCCGGTCTATGAGCTGGACTTGGACGAAGAAAACCTGCCGGAGGAACCCTTCACGCTGGAGAACAAGCTCGACCCGTATTTTGAGCGGCTGCCGAGCGGCCAGCGCCGGAAAGCGGTGCCAGACGTGACGGCGTATTTAACCCGCTGACGACGCTACTCCCGAAACAACATGAGGCGCACGTCCGAGCCATCCGGCTTGGAACGGCCACGAAAGCGCACGTCAATCGCCGAAACGATGTTTTCGTGCAATTCCTCCAAAGAGGAACCTTCCGTGTAGATATTTTCGCTATAGCAAGCAGCGACGAAGCTGCCTTCCACCTGCTGAATGACTTCGAAGGTAAGTTCCATGGGGGAGATCGATTACAATGCAGAACGTAATCATCGCATTATGAAGGACTAAAGTCAATGTTTTCCTTCGAGGAAAGGGACGTATGCGGTTGGTCAAAAACACCCCAGAAAGCATACGCGAGTAAAAGTGGCTTTTAACAGTTGCACGCACCGGGGACACCTGTATTAAGTGCCGTCGAATGCAACGCTTTACGTCATCGATTGGTTCCGCATTTGGGGCTTTGGCCCTCCTTGGATTAACCGCCCTGGCAGCACAGGCCCAAACCACCAGTGGCACGACCGCACCCACCCCGGGGAACAGCCCGACGGCCGCGAATTACACCCCGAAATTCCCGCACGGGATCTGGGAACTAAGCCATGAAAACGACTGGTTTATCTATTCCGACCGCGATTATACCGGCGGCCTGCGCCTGGCTTATACGACGCCCAATTATCGTGATTGGTCGCAAGTACCCCTGGTGCCGGGCGCGTATGGCCAGTTCTTCAACAACATCAGTTTGATCAACGACGATTGGGCCACCGTGGCCGCGGCGGCGTATGCACAGATCAATATTTACACGCCGGACGACCAAAAGATTAATCCGCCGAACCCGAATGATTACCCTTATTCGGGCTGGGTTGGCATGGGCACGGATTTAATCCGGCAAACGTCTGACCGCCGCGCGATCTTTGAAGTAAACCTCGGCCTCATCGGCCCGGAATCGGGCGCGGCCCAATTGCAGGACAGCTTTCATTCATCGATTGGCGACAGCCAACCGGCGGGCTGGGATCACCAGCTGAAGGATGAGCCGGTGTTGCAACTGACCTACCGGCAGGACTGGCGGATACCCGGGTTGACCAATCTCAACCCATCCGTGCGGCAAACGTGGGGCTACGATGTCATCGGCCACGGCCTTGCCACCGTCGGCAATGGCTGGGATTATGCCGCCACGGGTGCGCAGGTGCGATATGGCTACCATCTGCCGCTCGATTTTGGGCCGTCGCGGATGCGGCTGGGCGATGTCAGCACGATGCCCTACGTACCGGGCGGCACAATGCCTTCGACCGCGGGCTGGTCGCTCGATTCACTTTCCGCCTATGTCACCTTCGGCGCCGAAGGCCGGGCAATCGCCCGGGATATTACCTTGGATGGCAACACCTGGGCCCGCAGCGCCAGCGTCAGCAAAGAGCCTTTGGTCGCGGAGATTTATGGCGGGTTGACGGTGGAGTACGGAAACTTCCGCGGAAGCTTTCTCGTGCTATACGAGACGAACACCTTTCGCGCCCAACCGTCAAATCAAGGACAATGGCGCGGGATATTGACTCTCGGGTACAGTTTCTAAGTCCCGCGGGCAGGGCATCTTTGGGCTTGCCAGGCACCCCACCCTCCACCCATTGTGGGCGGGTAAACGTGACTGGCCGCCGCTGAAACCAGTTGCCCTGGCCGGGGTTTAAAGGCAAACCCGCTCACGTTTTTGAAGTTTGGCTTCCGGGGTACTGCCTGCGTCTGGCCGCCTTGGAGACATTTTCATCGCTGCGCGGTGATGGCGTTGTCAGTCAGCCAGCACGCCAACCCCCGCGCCCCAGTTTGCTCATCCGCCCGCTCCCGCAAGGAAGCTGTGGCCCTCTGACCATGACAGAAATCCTCACGCCCCGGAACCAAATCCAGGTAAAGGGCATCCTTGAACCCGACAAAAACAAGTGCGGGAGTCTGCTCGACCCTGCACGCAACGGCCGGACGCGCCCGACCGACCCGTTTTTGCCGCGGGAGCTGCTGCATCGGTTCAAGCTCAAGCGTGGCTCGCTCATTGAGGCGCAGGCGATGCACGATGAGCGCTTCCCCAACCCGAAGGTCCGCTTCATCGAACGCGTGGACAGCCTGAGCATCGACGAACGCCGCCACCTGCCTGACTTTACCCAACTGACCACCATCACCCCTAACGAGCAACTCACGCTCGAATGCAAAGACGGGCGGATGACGACGCGGGTGATTGATTTATTCTGCCCCATCGGCAAGGGCCAGCGCGGGTTGATCGTCTCCCCCCCCCGGGCGGGCAAGACGACGCTGCTTAAAGACATTGCGGTGGGCTGCCTGGAAAACCACCCGGATGTGCACGTGATGGTCCTGCTGGTGGACGAGCGGCCGGAGGAAGTCACCGACTTCAAGCGGGACCTGCCGACGTGCGAAATTTACGCCTCGTCCAACGATGAGGAACTGGAAAGCCATGTCCGGGTCGCCGACATCGCGATCGAGCGCTGCAAGCGGATGGTGGAAACCGGGCAGGACGTGCTGCTGCTAATGGATTCGCTGACCCGCCTGAGCCGCGCCCACAACGCGTTTCGCAACACCGGCAAGACGGGCACCGGCGGCCTCGATGTGCGCGCGCTGGAAAAACCGCGCCAGATTTTCTCCTCCGCCCGCAATACCGAGGACGGCGGGAGCCTGACCATCATCGCCTCGGCGCTGATTGACACGGGGTCGAAGATGGACGACATCATCTTCCAGGAGTTCAAAGGCACGGGCAACATGGAGATGGTGCTCGACCGGAAGGCGGCGGAAATGCGCATCTGGCCGGCGATCAATTTGCATTCCTCGGGCACCCGCAAGGAGGAGCTGCTGCTCAGCAAAGAGTCCCTCGAAGGCGCGACCCTGCTGCGGCGCGCGATGACCGGGACGAAGATTGAGGACGCCACCGAGACGCTGATTGAGCGCCTGAGCCAGACCAAGAACAACGCGGAGTTTTTGCGGAAGATATTGAAGTCATAACAGCGCGGCGGAATCGGGAAAAGGCCGGCTGTAACAAAATTGTTAAAAGGTTTTTTGGAAAACACGTTGACAAACGCCCGTTTGACACGTTCAAATCAACCTCTTTTTCCTCCGCTTTTCCGCTCCCGAACAGTCCGCGCCACGAATGCAAAACTTTGCCGCCCAGTGCCTCGACATGGCCCGCTCCATCCTGGGGCACAATCTGGACGCAATCAACCCGGACGGCTCCATCACCCCCTTCGGCAGCGAACCGGGCCGGCCCGATGAAGCGGGGCACGCGGCCCTGGCCATCGGCGAATTTTACCGCGCCACGGGCGAAACGACCCTCGGCCAGTTTGACCTGGTGGACCTGGCCGCCCGCACGGTGACGGCGCAGGCGTTTATTGAAGAAGAGGACGAAAACGGCCTGGCCTACAGCGCGCTGGGGCTATTGTCCTTTGGCTGCGCGAAGGATCGCAACCCGGTGTGGGAGCGGTTGTTCGAGGAAACCCGCCAGAAGCTCGACCGCCGTTTGCTCGCGCGCACGGATTACGACAACTACCAGCAGGCGTTCAACATCGCCAAGTCGGTCGCGCGCTTCAGCCTGGGCCTTTCGAAAAAGGACGAGACGTCCAAGCTCGTCGAACGGTTCATCGAGCGCATCGGCGAAAACAGCACCGGCGGGTATTTTGACAACCACCCGACGGGCTTTGGCGGCTGCTACGATATTTACGGGATCATGAGCTTTGTGTTCATCCGCCAGGCGCTGCAGCTCCATGCGAACGTCCACCTGCGCGAACGGAAACTGCCGAGCCTGCGCACGCACGCCGAGAAATACCTGCGCCTGCTGCCCGACCTGGTGCGCCAGGACGGGCTGGGCTGGAACTACGGCAACGGCATCGGCGCGTATGGCCAGATGCACTGCATCAGCCTCATCCTCCAGGCCATGCGCGA
>JABDGR010000051.1 GCA_013285985.1 Verrucomicrobiota bacterium | reverse complement strand
AGAGTCTGGTTCTGGGCCGGGGTCTGGCCCACGGCCGGTATCTGGATTCCCGCCTCCAGCCGATAGCGCCAAGGGGCGGATACCACGGCCAGCGGAGAATTGCCCAAAGGCAACCGGAAGCTGGTGTGTTCGTTGAATGAGGGCTGCAAATAGGAATCCACCGCGGCTTTGTGCAGCCAATTACTCAACGCCGCGACATTCGCGCGACTTCCCGCAGACTGGGCTTGGAATTGATCTTCCAGGCTTTTCCCCGCTTCGGCGACATAGTCAAACACCGGGCTGCCGTCATCGGACAAGTCCCCGTTAAGGCGCGTCAGTTTAAGCGATACGATATGGGCATTGGCGGGCAGGGTTTCAAAAATGCGGTCACGGTAATCCAATGGCTCAATGGAAAGCTCGCCGGTGATGTCGCCGTCAATTTCATAGACGGAATCCGAGGTGTCCGTTTTGGCGTAGTAATGATAGGGCAAATCGCTGCTGTGCCCGATGATAAGGTTGAGGGCCGCCTTGTCCGTTTGCAGGACAACTTTCCAGGTCGGCTGGTCGAGTCCATAGGCACCCAGATCGTGCGGCGCGTCACTCACGAAACCCTTGGCGGCCAAATTCCGCAGGTCCGACAGCAGTGAGCGGATGACCTCCGGATCGGCCACCCACGTCGTGGGCGTGCCGGAAGCGGCGCCCCCCAGCTGGATTTTCCACGGATTTTCTCCGCTCTCCGACTTGAGCATGCGCAACTCGAGGTCAAAGGCCCGCACTGTGATGGCGGAAATTTTCTCGGGGGCAAAATCGAAGAACTGCCGCTGCCGCAATTTTATCTGGGCCTGCCGCAGCGTGTCGAACGGTTCCCCGCCCTTAACCGTGAAGACGGCGTCGCTATCCTCTCGCTTGGCGTAGTACAGCAACTCCGGCGCGTTTGGCACTTCGGCGCCCAGCAAAAGTTTCTGGCTGCCGTTTTCCCCTTTCAGTTCCACGCTCAGCGATGGACTGTCCAGTCCCTGGCGCGCGAGATTGGCTTCCGGCGGCGCCAGGAAGTCCACGACGGTCAGGGTGTGCAATTGTTGCACCACCTTGTTCACCTGGGCGGAATCCGCCGGCCGTTGCAACGGAGTGTCCAGCAGCCACTGGTAGTTGTCCTGGGCGGTAAACCGGACGAGATTCGGCGACCAAATCGAAAGTCCGCGCACCTCAAAAAACGGGATGGTGAAGATTTGGTTGTCACGCAATTCTTTCACCGGCATTTCCACGCTTTGCAGGAAATCATCCGTCCAGACCCGCACCAGGTGGTCAGCCGGGTTCATCACGTAAAGATTGCTGCCGGACAGGGTGTGGGCGCCGACTTGCAGGACCACCTTGCGCCCGCCGGTTCCAGCGACGGTGATTTCTAGCCGGGGCTTGTCGAGGCCGTATTCGCTCAAGGGCTCCTTGCTTTGGGCCAGGTCCTCGGTCGAGAAGGAGCTTTGTTCGTCGGGCTGGCGCAGCAAAGTGATGAGGTGCTCGACCGCATTGTCGTTGGCGGCCCATTTCATCGGCTGTGACAACTGCCAGTGGCCATCAGTCTCCCGCTCGAGTTCACGCGTCTCGTTCTGGATATGGTCGGCGATGGTGATGTGGTCGGGGGCGAAATCAATCAGCCCGCTGGGCTTCAGCGTCGGCGGAACCGGGCGTTCCAGCCGCCACAACGCAAAAAAGACCACCAGGTTGGCCAGCAACAGAACGAGGGTGAGTTTAAAGCGCATGACGACAGCGTTGGGGGTGGAAATGGCAAATAGTTCGGAACTCAGGAACGATAGCGCAGCCAGCACATGCCCAGCCCAAATAGCGCCATGGCCGCCGGCAACAACGCCAGCCGCCAGCCCAGGCCCTCGAACTGGGCCGTCGGAATTTCCAGTTTGGACTCCTTGGGCGCCAGCGGGCGGATATTGAGCATGTGTTCGTGGTTGGCCAGATAATTGACGCTGTTCACGATGAGCGTGCGGTTCGCCGCGGCGGCGAACAGATTGTTGGTGATGATATCGGGGCTCCCGTAAACCAAGAGTTTTCCTCCGGGTAGATCCACCGCATCCGAGGCCCGCTTTTCCGATATGGCCGCAATCACTTTGGCGCCATGCTGGAAGGGGATGGAATCCTTGGTCGCGTTCGGCGGATAGAGCCAGGAATTTTTCGACGTGGCCAGCAATTCGTGGACTTGATGTTGGGCCTCGTCAGCGGCTTGCGGGTCAACCTCCACCGGACGCAGCAAACCCATGACCACGGATTGCACGGTCAGCGCCAATTGTTGGGTTATCAGATGGTACCTGGGCTTCGGTTCTTCCACTGGGGTGAACACGGGCAGGCCGTGAATTTCCAGATGCGCCGCGTCGGCTTCAACCACCTGCTGGTTAGGTGAGCGCAAGCCCCATTCCCTCAGCAAATCTTCCAGCCCATAGTTTTGGGTTGGATTGGTGTTAACGGAGAGAAACAGCAGCACCCGTCCGTTCCGCTGGTTAAGGTAACGGCGCAACTTTTCTTGTTCCTCGGATGAAAATGCCGAGCGACTCGTGGACGGCAAAACGATCACTACGGCCGTTGCGTCCGCGGGAATGTCGTCCAGGCCGGCCAGGTTGATGTTCGCCAGCTTGTAATTGCGCTGGATCAACGCATCGCCGAAGTCGGAAAGCCCCATGGTGCTGGTGTCCTTGACGGGCCATTCTCCATGGCCCTGGGTGAAATAGATTTTGTCCGCCTTGGTCTGCACCACGTCGAGAATGGCGGAGGTGATGGCGTTTTCCCCACAGAAATCCTTGACGTCGAGGCCTTTGCCGGAGGCGTCCTTCTCGACGTGGTAGAGGTCAACGCTGTTTAGCACGCGCACCCGGTCGTCCCCATTCTTCACGTCTCCATACTTCACCATGACCATCGGGAGGTCGATCAGCGGGCTATACTTTTGCAATTGGGTCGCGGCATCCAATTGCCGGTCGGGATCAACTTCTTCGATTTTCAAATTGATCGCACCACCCGGCAGGCTTTTCGCGGCGTATTCATACTCTTTGAGCAAAGTGAAGATTTGGTCGCGCCGCAGCTGGTCGTCTTCATTCATTTGGCCGCGGGATACCAAGATCAGCTCCAACGACTTGTCCGGGGTGTGCTGCATGTTTTCCCGTACGCTTTGGTTGAGGAAGGCCAGGGTCTCCGGGCTCAACGAATAGCGGTGGGCCGGCGTCAGATCCCAGCGCTTGAAATGTCGGGCCGCGACATAGTTCAGCCCGGCCACCAGCAGGAGGCTGAGCAAGACCTGCGCCGTCCGGTTGAGTCGCTTGACCCAGCGGGCGTAACGAAAATCTTCCAGAAGCTCGAACATGATGAAGGAAAGGTGAAAGCCGGAGGATCAGTTGGTGGCGCGGGCCTCGATGGCCATCGTCGTCATGCCCAGCACCAGGATGGTGTTGCTCGCGTACAGAAAAAACGGCCGGGTGTCCATGACCCCCCGGCTAAAATCCTGCAAATGCTGGAAGGGTTGCAGGTATTCCACCACCGGGTGGAAATTGGCCAGGAACGGAGCGTCCTGCCACGGCAGGTGCAGCAGTAGGTTGCCGCCGATAATCAGCACAAACAGCATGCTGAAGGACAACATGCCCGCGACCAGGGTATTGCGCGTCAGGCTGCTGGCCAGGACGCCCAAGGCAACATACAGCAGCCCGCTGATGCAGACGAACATGAAGCCGCCGGACAACGAAGCCGTGTCGTGCAGCGGGGAATCCGGGTTGGCGGGGTTGAGGAACAGCACGGCGATCCAGGGGAACAGCAGCGTCAGCGCCCACAAGCCGATATAGAAAAAGTACGCGGCAAAATATTTGGCCAGCACGATCTCGAGCGTCGAAGCCGGGGTCGTCAGCATGGCTTCAAGCGTTCCGTGCCGTCGTTCCTCCGCCAGGCTCTTCATGGTCAGCAGCGGCACCACGAACACCACGGGAATCCAGAATACCTGGAAATACTGGGCCGAGGGAGGGTCGTTCTGAAACACGTTGTCGTATTGGTAAATGACGAGGAAATACATCAGGCCCATCATCAGCAGGAACAACACGGCCGCGCTGTAGGTTGCCGCGGACACCGCCAGCATCCGCAATTCATGGACCAGCAAAAGATGAAAATGACGCATGGGGAATTATTTGTATTTCCGCGCAAAGGGGGCAAGGGTGTCTTCGCCCTGTTTCGTCGCGGCCAGAAAAATTTGTTCCAGACCCGGTTCAACAAAGGCAATTTCTCGCACCCGCCAGCTGCCGCGGCGGGTCACCGCCGTCAGCAAATTTTCACCCAGGCCGGGTTCGTTCGCTGGCCCTTCCAGCCGGATTTCCACAAAACCGTCGCTGTCGACCGCCGAACACGCCGCCAGCCGCAATCCCGCGTGCACTTCCGGCAGCAGTTGCTCAAACGTCGCCACGTCACCCTTCAGCCGCACCCGCCATTCCGAGCGCGTTAGCAGTTCGCGTCGCAGGCTCGCTGAAGTGCCCACGGCGACCAGCCGCCCTTGGTTGATGATCATCACCCGGTCGCAGCACATTTCAATTTCCGGGAGGATGTGGCTGGAAATCAGCACCGTCAGCCGCCCGCGCAAAGAATCAATCAGCCGGCGGATGCTTAAAATCTGGTGGGGGTCGAGCCCAATGGTCGGTTCATCCATCAAAATCACTTCCGGTTCCGCCAAAATCGCATCCGCGATGCCGACACGCTGCCGATAGCCTTTCGAGAGAGTGCCAATGAGCTTCCGCCGGGTCTTGTGTTGCAGCCCGCACATTTCCAAAACTTCCTCCACCCGCGCCTTGGCCTTTTTCCGTGGCACCTCTTTTAGCCGCGCTCGCAAATGCAGGTATTCGGCGACCCGCATGTCGTCGGGCAGCGGGTTATGTTCGGGCATATAACCCAGGCGGCGCTTGGCCTCATCCGGCGATTTGGCCACCGGAATGCCCGCCACGTAGGCCCGGCCCGAGGTTGCGGCCAACAACCCGGAAAAAATGCGCATGGTGGTGCTCTTCCCCGCGCCATTCGGGCCCAAAAACCCCACGATTTCTCCGCGCGCGACCGTGAAACTCAGGTTCTCAATGGCCCGGACCGACCCGTATTCCTTAGTCAGCCCGATTGCTTGCAGGCTGGGTCGCGCCACCACGGTATTCGCGGCGGAGCCGGGGGGCGGAATTAAAAGGGCTTCGGGCATGGACGCGAGGGACGAACGAAACAAGTTATATAGTGCGGTGGCCGCCGGGAAGGCAATGACGGAAGAAAGGGGAGGAAGGCGTGAATATGTCGAAAGCGCCCTAAAAGAGCAGCCCGGCGCAAGGTAAACAGTGGCCTACCCCAGCCTCAGACAAAGCATTTACGCCGATGTTTCTCCCGGTCGCGCGAATGGCCTTGGTTGCCTGGGCGCGTTAATTTTTGTGCTTTCTCTTCCATGCTTCCGCCAGACCGCGGAGCAGCAAATCGGGGTCAAAATGAATCTCCCGCAGCCACGTTCGTGGCAAATGCCCGGCGCTGCCGCCGGTTGCAACCACCCGAACCTCGCCTTCGCCGCGTTGCTTTAACTCCTGGAGCAAACGGTCCAGAATCGCGCGGATCATGCCGGCAAATCCCGTCGTGCAGCCAATTTTCATCGCCTCCACCGTGCTTGTGCCAATGCCCGTTGCAACCGCCAAGTCGTTCGGATCCAGCGCCGGCAGCAAGGCCGTTTGTTCGTGTAAATAACGGGTCATCAAGCCCAACCCCGGCGCAATGATGCCGCCCGCATACGCCCCATGTTTGTTCAGCACGTCGAATGTTACTGCGGTTCCTAAATCGATCGTCACTGCCGGGGCGCCATAATACGCCAGCGTGCCGAAGGCCAGCGCCAGGCGATCCTCGCCGATTTGTTCCGGCAGCGGATAATCCAGCGGCAGGCCCAGCGACGGACACTGTGCCGCCGTCAGGTGAAACAACGGCCAGCCCGTTGCCGCGAGCACGGGTTTCAGCGTCTCGGTTGCCTTCGGCACCACCGAACAAAATGCGATGCCTGCCGGTGGGTGCGGCCCGCGCGCCAATTCCGCCAGGCGCGGCCCGAGTCCCGCCGCGGGGTCGGCGGCCTGTGCCGTTGGCACCGCGCATTGCGACAACACCTTGCCTTCGCTGAGCACCCCGGCGTGCGCGCGCGTGTTTCCAACATCGAGGCAAAGAATGTTCATGAAAGTCCCGGAGCCATCTTCAACCGAAAACGGTCAACCGCCAATCGTAATTTACGCGCCATATCCGCCAAGAGAAACATCGCCGGACTGGATAACGCGCCTCAAACCATCCGGCAGGGTCAGCTTCAACGCCCCGGACTCATCCACGCCCGCGGCCCGGCCTTGGAGTTCGCCGTCGTGCAGCGCGGCGGTGACTTCTTTTCCGTGCAGCGCGTCGTACTTTTCCCACAATCCGCCAAAAAGGCCATCGGCCTTGCCCGCGGCGAATTCCGCAAACGCCCGCCCGCCCGCCAGCACGACATCCGCCGCGACGGCGTTTATGGGCAAGGCTTTCCCGTCGTTCATTTGCTGCAACGTTCCGGCCACTTTTGCGGCGGGGGCACTGCGCCCGCCGGCCCATTTTGCCGGATCGCCGTTGACGTTCAGGCCCAGTCCGCAAATCAGGTCGCGCATCAAGTCGGCGTCAATGCGCGCCTCGGTCAACAGCCCCGCGAGCTTGCGGCCTTCGTGCACCAAATCGTTCGGCCATTTTACGCGTACCGGCAAATGCCAGTTTTTGTTCAGCATATCGCACATTCGCAGCGCCATCCACAGCGTGAATTTCGGCATCCGCGCCGGCGGCAGCTTCGGCTGGAAGGCGAAACTCAAATACAATCCGCCCGCTTCCGCGCTGTGCCACGCCCGCCCCAGCCGTCCGCGTCCGGCCGTTTGCCGTGCCGCGAAAACCACAAACGGGGTCTGGGCCCCCGCGGCCAGGCGTCGTTCGGCTTCGAGGTTGGTGCTGTCAATTTCGGGCAGGAAAATCACATTGATGTCCGGCGGCGTCTTCCCGTGATGGCGCAGGGACAGGTACGCCGCCAGCATCGCCGGATGCAACGCCGCGGGTTCGGCGCGCAAGCGATATCCGCGCCCCCGTACGGCTTCGCACGCCAGCCCCTCCGCTTGTAATTTTTGCAATCTCGCCCACACACTTACCCGCGACACCCCCAGCCGCCGCGCCAATTCCTCTCCGGAGACGAATCCGCCTTCGCCGGCTTCCAGCAGGGCGGTGAGTAATGCGGTTGTTTCAGGCATGGGGGAATCTCGCGCAATGGCGCAAAGAACGCAAAGCGTTTTGGCACGAAATTTTCAACGGCGAATCAATCGGGAGCGAATTTGCGCCACCGCCCATCGCGCGTGCTCAGCCACCACCGGGTCACTATCATTGGCGATTTTTTCCAGCGCCGGCAAATCGTCCGTCGTGCCGATGTTGCCCAGCACGACCGCCGCATTGCGCTTGAGCCGGGGTAATTTCAAACGCGCCAATGGTGTGCCTTGGGTGTGGGTGCGGAAGTCATCCTCCGTCCATGCCAGCATTGCGCGGACGTCGGGGTATTCGCGCGGGGCCAGCGCCGCCTCGTGCGTCGCCTGCGCCCATTTGTTCCACGGGCACGCATCAAGGCAGTCGTCGCAGCCAAACAATCGGTCGCCCACCGCTGCGCGGAATTCCTCCGGGATCGGCCCGTGGTGCTCGATGAGCAGGTAGGCCAGGCACCGACGCGCATCGAGTTGGTACGGCCCGGTGATGGCGCGCGTTGGGCACGCATCCATGCACGCCGTGCACGCCCCGCAGCGGTCGCGCCCCGCGCGGTCGGGGGTCAGTTCCAGGTCCGTCGCCACCACGCCCAGCAGCAGCCACGTCCCAAGTTTCGGGTGGATGAGCAGCGTATTTTTCCCCTGCCAGCCCAGCCCCGCGCGCGCCGCCAGCGGTTTTTCCAAAATCGGCCCCGTGTCCACCCACGTCCGTGCCGCGCCGCCGTTCGCCCGCACTGTTGCCGCCAGTTTGCGCAGCCGCTTGACCATGACATTGTGGTAGTCACGCCCCAGGGCATATTTGGCGATGCGGTAGCGCCGCACCGGCTCGGTTTGGTAATAATTCATCCCGACGAAAATCAGGCTCCGCGCGCGCGGCCCCGGTGTCGGCGCGGAGAGCAATTTCTCCGGCGCGAGGCGGCGGTCATTGTTCCGCTCCAGCCACGCCATGCCCGCGTGCCGCCCCTCGGCCAGCCATTGCTCATAGTATTCCCGGCGCAGCGGCGCATCCGTCGCCGCCACGCCAAACGCGGCAAACCCCAGTCGCGCCGCTTCTTCGCGCAGGAGTTCCTTGAGTTTATCCGGGGATGCCGCCATTTCTTTATCATAGTGCAAAATCGTGGTTTGGGCAGGCTAATTGCATGATTCGGGGTGCGTTTCCGTCTGTTCAAATGCTCGATTATCGAGAAGAATCAAAGTGGATCGAAATTATGCTTGGAGATTTTATCATCGCCGCCAGCGGTCCGGCCCGTTTGCTCACGCAATCGGTCGAGCAGGTTCATTATTTCTGGACGACGGTGGATGACTTGCTCGGCCAGCATCTGCGCATCTTTATCGGCTTCGTGCTCGCGCTGCTGGTGGTCGGGCGGCTCATGCTCGAAAAGCGCAACCCGAGCAACATTTATGCCTGGGGGCTGGTGATTTTCTTCATTCCCTGGCTCGGCGTGCCGCTCTATTTCATTTTCGGTGGACGCAAAATCCGGAAGCTCGTTAAAACGAAACTGCAGGTGAACGCCTTTGCCGTCCAACTCGCGGCGGGGATGGACGTGACTTCGCCGCCGATGATCATCCCGGGCAAACCGGTGTCGCCCCGGCGCAAATTCTCCAGCAACTCCTTTAAGCTTTTTGGCGACGGCGTCGAGGCCTACAACGCGTTGCGCGCCGAAATCGCCCGGGCCGAGAAATCCATCCACGTGCAGACATTTATTCTCGGGCGCGACGAACCGGCCCGCGTAATCATCGCCGACCTCGCTGCCCGCGCCCGCGCCGGCGTCGAGGTGAAGCTGCTGCTCGACGCCCTCGGCAGCTTTGGCGCGACGGGCCACTTCGTCCAGCCCCTGCGCGATGCCGGCGGACGCGTCGGAAGTTTCCTGCGCGTGCTACCGTTGCAAACCAAGTGGTCCGCGAACCTGCGCAACCACCGCAAGTTCGCCGTCTTCGA
>JABDGR010000050.1 GCA_013285985.1 Verrucomicrobiota bacterium | reverse complement strand
GAAAAAGCGCCCGCCTTCGTAGCTGAAAATCGAACCCCACACGCCGGCCAAATGCACGGGCACGACCGGGGCGCCGGAATGGTGTGCGAGCAGCTTGAAGCCGCCGGCAATGGGCTGCAATTCGCCGGTGCGGGAGATCTGGCCTTCGGGGAAAATCAACACCACCCCGCCCTCCTGCAGCACACGCACGGCTTCCTTGAGCGAAGTGCGGGCGTTGTCTGGGCTGATGGGCAGCGCGCCGAAGACGCGGAAGATCGTGCGGAAAAAGGCGTAGCGCTGGAAGCCGCCCCAGGCCATCGTGCGCAAGGGCCGCGGGCTGATGATGGACAGCAGCACGACATCCACATAGGAAAGATGGTTGGGCGCGACGATGACGCCGCCGGCCTTGGGCAGATTTTCGAGACCTTCGACCTGGACGCGGTACACGAGCTTCACCAACGGGCGCAACAGCCCGATGAGCAGGCGGGCGAGCCAGGTTTGGGAGTCGGCGGGCATGGCAGGGTGGACAAAGATCCAGGGACGACGGCGGCGGGGAGCACTTAATGTTCTAACGCGCTTTCGCGGGGCGTCGAGCACGACTAATCCGGCGCAAAGGCTCCCGCCAATCACAAACAGAAGCGTCGCAGGATGAGGATGGGGGAAAATCTCCAAGGGGAAAAAGGATTGTTCTTTTCCCACGCACTTGGAATGCCAACCGCATCCCACATCCATTGCAAAACGCGTTCACCCAATTCGCAACCCTTTGACCGAAAATAAATTAGGCATCGGCTGGTTTTTTGTACGCAAACCCTACGTTGCGGCAAACGCGTGCCGCAAATGTTCACGACCCGGCAGAAAATGCCGGGTACCTAATAAAACCAACCGCAAGGAGCCATTACGGTTTGCCGCCGAAAGTGACGTAGTCGTCCACGTCGAGCATTTCGAACCAGGTGCCGATGTCCTCGCGCTTGGGGGCGCAGGCCTTGACCAATTCGTTGTAATAGCCGCGCGTGTCCACACTGGTCGGCGCGCGATCTTCCATGAGTTTGGACCACAAATAAATGGTGCCGGCGCAGCGGTCGTGCTTGGCGGTCTTTTCAATCCAGGCGAGGATTTCGCTGTCGCTCTTGCCCTTGGCCAGTTCTTTTTTGAGGGCAGCGCCGGTGATGCCGATAAAATTGAAGCACATTTTATCGAGCGGGCAGTCGAAGTGGTATTCGCCGTTTTTCCTGGCGATGGTGGCGCGGCCCTTGTCGATCGCGCGGGCGAGCACGACGAAACCGCCGAGGCGGACGCGCGGGCTGCGGGGTGGGCGTTGGGTGAGGTCGGGAGCGGAGAAGGCCATGAGAGGAGGTGAGTTGAAGTGAAGGGAAGAAGTTGGAAAGGAAAATCTACTCCACTCTGACCAAAGGTCAAGGGAAGTTTAAACGCTCGTTTGCAAAGATTCCGTTACATCCGTTCGAGCGTTTCGAGGCCGAGCAGGCGCAGGCCGGTTTCGAGGACGCGCAGGGTGCGCGCGCAGAGGAGCAAGCGACGGGCCTGAACGGGCTTTTCGTCCACCACTACGCGGTCGGCGTTGTAAAAGGTCGAGAATTCACCGGCGAGTTCATACAAATAAGTGCAGAGAAAATGTGGGCGCAAGTCGGCGAGCGTGGCTTCGAGCACGGACGGCAGCGCAAAGAGCTTGCGGGCCAGGTTGATTTCCGCGGGAGTCTGGAAGACATCGGCCAAAACTTCGCGCGCCGGGTCGTCCACCGGCAGGCCGGCCTTGCGGAAGATGCTGTGGATGCGCGCGGCGGCATAGAGCAGGTACGGCGCGGTATTGCCGTCGAGCGCGAGCAACTTGTTCCAGGAAAATTCGTAATCGGAAGTGCGGTCCTGGCGCAGGTCGGCGTATTTCACCGCGCCGAGGCCGACGACGCGCGCGATGTTGGCTTTCTCGACCTCAGGCAAATCGGGATTTTTCTCGGCGAGTATGGCAAGGGCGCGGGCTTGCGCCTCGTTAAGCAGCTCGTGCAATTTCAAGGATTCACCGCTCTTGGTTTTGATGGCGCGGCCGTCCTCGCCGAGAATGGTGCCCCACCACACGTGCCGCAGGCGCGGAACGGGCCGGCCCGCTGCGCGGAACCATTTTTCGACGGTCAAGAATAATTGCTCGAAATGGTCGCGCTGGCGGCCATCGGTGAAATAAATGATTTCATCGGCGTGCCATTCCTCGACGCGGTAGAGCACGGTGGCGAGGTCGGTCGACGCGTAGTTGCTGGCGCCGTCGCTTTTGCGGATGAGGAAGGGCTGCTCCTTGAAGCGCGGGTGCTCGGGGTGGAAGACCACGAGCGCACCTTCGCTCGTTTCAGCCAATTGGTATTTCGTCAGCTCAGCGTAAATCCGTTCAACCTTGTCGCGGTAAAAAGATTCGCCGAGGGTGTGCTCGAGAGTGACGCCGAGCAGGCGGTACATGAATTCGGCGGCCTGGTTGCTGACGGCGACGATTTGCCGCCAGATGCGGGTGTTTTCGGCGTCGCCGTTTTGCAATTTAACCAGTTCCGCGCGGGCGGACTCGGCCCAGGGGGAATTTTTGTCGATGGCTTTGGCCGAGCCGGCCTTGTAGAGGCGTTCGAGCTGCGCGAGCGCGGCCTCGGGGTCGGGCGCGAGGGTTTCACCGGATTCCTTGAGAGCCAAAATTAGCGTGCCGAAATTTGAGCCCCAATCGCCGAGATGGTTGTCGTGAATGACTTTGGCGCCGCAGAATTGCAGGAGGCGCGCGATGGCCTCGCCAATCACCATCGGGCGCAAGTGACCGACGTGCATTTGCTTGGCCACGTTGGGCGAGGGGTAATCCACCACGAGCGTGTGACCGCGGTAAAGCCCACCGGCAGCTTCGTGAAAGGCCGATTCGTTGCGGTAGCGGCGGCACCAGGCCAGCAGAAATGCCGGGGTGAATTTAAAATTGATGAAACCAGGCCCGGCGACTTCGACCTGGATAAGCGCGGGGTCGAGGGCGGGATCTTTTTTCAATGTTTCCGCGAGCGCCATGCCCATGGCCCGCGGGTTCTGCTGGCGCGCCTTGGCGTAGCCCAGCACACCGTTGGATTGGAAATCGCCGTGGCGCGGGTCGGCCAGGCGGATTTCCGGGACGAATTCGGCGTCAAAGCCCGGCGTCCGCAATGCGGCGGCGCGGACGACGGCGTCCAGTTCGCGGGCGGGGTGGAACCAAATATCCATCCGTTAACAAACACCGCGCCAACCCCTCATCGTCAAGCCTGGAGCGAAGCCGCGGCTGGGAACTTCCATTGACTCCACCGCTGGTTTTGCCGTATGGGTTACAATGCCTGTCGGGCCAACCTAGGCGACTTTGCTTTATGACGTGTCATGAAACCTTGGCTTAAATTTATCTGGGTTATCCTCGCGCTTGGGCTACAAGGCTGCACCACGGGGCGGGTCGCGCTTGAGCAGAAATATTTGCCGACGCCGCCCGCGGACGCCAAAAATCCGTTACTGGTATGGGATGTCGCACCCGGCCAGCCACCGGGACTGCCCCGAAATTTCCGCACCACGGACGACCCGATTAAGCCAGCCGGGGAAAAGGCGCCCGACCTCGCGGGCCTGGCTGATTTGCACGCCGCGGGCAGTGGAGCGTTTTCCGCCGACGAGTTCGAGCTGGCCCTGGCCCGGATGCACAGCCCGGTGACGGTGATTGACCTGCGCCAGGAATCCCACGTTTTTGTAAATGGCCGGCCCATCAGCTGGTATGCAACGAATGACTGGGCCAACGCCGGCCGCGGACATGACGACATCCTCGACGATGAGATTCACCAAAAGGGCCGGATCGTGCCTGGCGAAAAATTGATTCTCCGCGACGCCAATGCACTTAAATCACCGGACAAAGCCACGCCACCCGTGGAAATCGTTCCGCAAAACGTGTCCACCGAGAAGGAAACCATCGAAGCAAGGCAGGCCAAATACGTGCGCCTCACCATCAGCGACCATGTGCGACCCGCAGACGCGGAGGTTGATCGATTCGTCGAAGCCGTACGCGCGCTGCCCGCAGACGGGTGGGTCTATCTTCACTGTCGGGCCGGGAAAGGTCGAACAACCACCTTCCTGGCACTTTACGACATGCTGCGTAACGCCAGACGCGTTTCGCTCGAAGACATTGCCCGCCGGCAGGAACTGCTGGGCGACGATTTCGATGTTCTGCAACCCGCGCCCAGTGGCAGCTGGAAAACGGCCTACACGGAAGACCGCATTGCCTTCGTCCGGGCCTTCTATGATTACGCCCGCGCCAATCCCGGTGGGCAACCGCAGCTCTGGAGCGAATGGCTGCGTTTCTCAGCCGATAAATCAAGCCTGGTCGCGCATTAACCCTGGCGCACAAAGTCTTCGATGGCCTGGGCGACTTCCGCGCGCTCGCCAGCAGTGAGTTCGGGAAAAATTGGAATGCTGAGGACTTCGCCGGCAAGAATGCGCGAGCGATTGCAGGATTCACCGCCGCGGCCCTGGTTTTTAAAGCATTCCTGCTGGTCGAGCGACAGCGGATAATAAATTTCCGCACCGATTTTGCGCTGCTGGAAATGAGCCAAGAGGGCATCGCGTCGGCCCGGGCCGTGGACGCGCAGGGTAAACTGGTTCCAAATGTGTTCGTGGCGCGGGCAGGCGGCGGGCAGCGTGATTTTTGGCGCAGGTATGGCAGGCGCGGTAGTGGCGTGTTCCGGATGCATGTGGCAATCCTGCGGGCGGGTGACGGCGATGCCCGGCACGCGGGAAAGCCGCTCCGTGTACCAGACGGCGTTGGCCTGGCGGTTTTTGGTGTAGGACGCAAAATGCGGCAGTTTCACGCGCAGGAGCGCGGCCTGCAAGGTGTCCAAGCGGAAATTGCCGCCGATGAAGGGGTGATAATATTTCGGCTTCATGCCGTGGACACGGAGAATAGTCGCGCGTTCAGCGAGGGCATCGTCGTTCGTGACCAACAAGCCGGCATCGCCCAGGGCGCCGAGGTTTTTGGTCGGGAAAAAACTGTACGCGCCGAACTGGCCGAGCGTACCGGCGTGTTTGCCGGAGTAGCGGGTGCCGAAAGACTGCGCGGCATCCTCGATGACCGCGAGTTTATGCTTCGCCGCCAGCGCAAGCACACCGTCCAGGTCGGCAGCCTGGCCAAAGAGATGCACGGGAATGATGGCCTTTGTTTTTTTGGTGGTTTTTTTCACGGCATCGGCGACATCGAGGTTGAAGCACGCCGGGCACACATCCACAAACACCGGCGTGGCGCCAAGGCGTGAGACACAGCCGGCGGTGGCAAAAAATGTAAAGGCGGGCACCAGCACCTCGTCACCCGGACCAATATTCAGCGCCATGAGCGCGAGCAGCAGGGCGTCGGTGCCGGAAGAAATGCCGAGCGCGTGCTTGACGCCGAGGAACCTGGCGCACTCGCGCTCAAACTCGGCATGGTCCGGGCCGAGAATGTAGAGACCCGAATGAAGCACGCGTTCGAACGCGGCCTTGAACTCGGCCTCCAGCGGCGCGTGCTGGCGTTTTAAATCGAACAGGGGGACGGGCATGGGAGAGCCAGCATCATGGCCGTTTCCCTCCGCCACTGGCCACAAAAAAACGCGGAGATTTAATTCAAGCGGATTCGGCGTTTTCCGGCGCAGACGCCGCTTCCACCGCGGCGCGATCCTTGATGGCTTGCAACCGCTGGCGCTTGAAGCCTTCAATCTTTTCCTTGCGCGCGGCTTCGGCCTGAGACTTGACCTCGGCCTCGATGGCAAATTCCTCGCGAATGGCCTCCAGGTCTTCCATATCCGGCGGCACATTGGCGATGGCTTCCTCCATGGTGGAGAGGCCGGCGCGCACCTTTTTCATGCTATCCTGGTGGAGGGTGAACATGCCGTTGAGCATGGCCACACGTTTGATCAGAGCCGTTTCGGCCTCCTTGTTAATGGCTTCAATGAGACCTTCGCTCGTGGCCATCAATTCATGGATGCCAACGCGGCCCTTGTAGCCCGAGCGCCCGCAGGCGGGGCAGCCTTCGGCGTTGGCGCGGAAAATCGGCCCGCGCCACTGGAGCGCCTTGTGCAAGATTTCGGCCTCGCGGCCCTCGGGTTCATAAGCCTGTTTGCAGGCCTTGCAGACGCGGCGCATCAGACGCTGCGCGCAGACGCAGACAATGGACGCCGACACCATGAACGGTTCGACATCCATTTCCGTCAGGCGCGCAACGGTGGAGGGCGCATCGTTGGTATGGAGGGTGGAGAAAAGCATATGGCCGGTGAGCGCGGCCTCGACGGCGATGCCGGCCGTCTCCGGGTCGCGGATTTCGCCGACGAGGATGATGTCCGGATCCTGGCGGAGGAAGGCGCGGAGAGCGGCGGCGAAAGTAAGGCCGATTTTGCGGTGCATCTGCATCTGGCAGATGCCGGGGAGGGTGTATTCAATCGGGTCCTCAGCGGTGCGGATGACGATGTCCGGCGCGTTGATTTCGTTGAGGGCGGAGTAAAGCGTCATGGACTTGCCGGAGCCGGTCGGCCCACAGTGCAAAACCATGCCGAAGGGCCGCTGGATGAGGCCGCGGTAAATTTCGAGGTTTTCCGGTTCAAAGCCGAGGGCCGCCAGCGGCAGCGTGGATTTTTGCTTGTCGAGAATGCGCATGACCACGCCTTCACCGTGGTTGAGCGGCGCGGTGGAGACGCGCAAGTCAATGTCGAGGTTTTTGCGCGTGAATTGCTTGAAGACGATGCGGCCGTCCTGCGGCAGACGTTTTTCGGAGATGTCGAGGTTGGACATCACCTTGAGGCGGGCGATGAGCGCGCCGGAAACCTTGGCGGGGATGGTGAGCTTTTCCTGGCAGTTGCCGTCAATGCGGACGCGGACGCGGGTGGATTTCTCGGACGGCTCGATGTGAATATCACTTCCACCGGAATAATAGGCGTCCTCGATGATGCGGTTGGCGAGGGTGATGATGGGCGCGGATTCCTCGTCCTCCGCCGCGCCTTCCGCCAGCTCGACCTCCTCGATCCCGCCCTCCATGCCCAGCGCCTCGACCACGTCACCAAAGCCAACCGAGGCGGGTTGCTCTTTTTTGTCTTCGAGCAGTTCCAGCAATTCGGACTCGGGCGCCAACAGCAGCGAAACTTTCTGCCGCGTTATTTCGGCGATTTTCTGCGTGATTTGCAGATTGAACGGGTTGGCCAGTGCGACGATGAAGAACGGGCCGGCGTGGCCGATGGGCAGCACTTTATTTTCCCGGCAAAAATCGCGGTCGAGTTTTTGGAACGTCAACTCATCCACCTGAAAATTGCGGACATGGAAGGGGCTGAGGCCGAAAGCGCGGCTGCGGGCGGTGAGCAGGGAGAAATCGGAGACTTTGTATTCCGCCAACAGTAACTTGCCCAAGTTGTCGCCCGACATGTCATCGTTGGAATTGAGCAGAACGGTGGCCTGCTCCTCGGTCAGTTTGCCGAGGGTCTTGAGGCCGTTGACAACAGCCGCCTGAATACGAGCAAGGGCCATGAGGTGATTGCCAAACGTTGAATAAGGACTACCCAATCCCGAACCGTGGGAAGGTCATAATAGGGATTCCACCGGGCCAATTCCGAGACAAACCTCTCAAAAACGGAGCATTTTGACAAATTTTTAAATAAGTGAACGCCAAATGTTCACTTTTAGGCTCCTGATGGCCTCGAAACTCACCTTTTTCAGCTCAGACACCTGGCAGCAAATCGGGGTAGATGAGGCCCATTTCGTCGAAGTTGGCGACTTTAGGGAGCAGAGCGGGGTCAACTTTGAGGTTTTTCATCACGGCGGCGGGTTCAACGCCGGAGCGTCGGGCGGCGTCCTGGATATATTCATGTTGGCGCGTGCGCAAGTAAGCGGCCAGCCCGGGGACGGTAGAAACTTTCTGCCCGAGGATGGTGGAAGCCTGTTCAGCCGTCAGCGGCGCCTGACGCGCGGTGGCGGCAATGCGGCGCGCGACATCCACCACTTCGACGTAATTGCCGGGCCAGGTATAATCGAGCAGTTCCGAAACCGCCGCGGGGGACAATTGGGCACGCACGGGATCTTCCTCGCGCGAAGCAAAGAGGTCGAGATGCAGTTTCAAATACGTCGCCAAATCGGCCAAGCGTTCACGCAAAGGCGGCAGCACGACGAGGTGTTTTTTGACCAGATTGAAAACGTCCGGGCTGGTCTCGGGGAGCATCTGCGGGTAGCGGGTGATGTCGAGATAAAACACCCAATTTACTTCGCGGCCGCCGGGCAAGAATTTGGGATCGGCCCCGAGGAGTTTTTGCAACAGTTCCATCTGGCTGCGTCCGGCCTCGCCAAAATCCGTCACGGCCACCAATTTGCTGACTTGGTTCTGGCCGGGCAGGTCGCGAATGGCCTGGAGGACTTCCAGCGACTCGATCTGGCCAATGGAAAATTGATGGATCGGCAAATTGGCGAAGCCGTACCAGTCGGACAATTCGCAAGTGACCAATTCCACTTCCGCCCCCGGCGGCGCACCGACAAAGAGGTACCGGTCTCCGCGGGAGGCGTCCCACAATTGCTGGGCGAAACGGCGGGAGGCTTCGGTGTTATCCGCGAGATGGTTGAGGGCCGGATACGTGTGCTGTGGAATTTCGGCGGCATTTTCCACCACCGCCCCGCTGTCGGCGCGTTCCTCCGCCGACATGGGCTGGACGAAACGCCGGACGTGACTGATAAAAATTTTGATGTCGAGAGGTTTTTCCAACACGAGCGTGACATCCATGTTGGCAACCTTGACTAATTCGGGCGTGTTCATCAGGCCGGAGACCATGATGATGGGCAGGTTTGGCAGACGGGCGCGGGCCCGCTCCATAAAGTCCGCCCCATCCATGACCGGCATCTTGTAGTCCGCGACAACGAGGCCATATTCCTCCGAGTCAAGGGCCTTGAGGGCGTCCATCGGCCGGGTGACCATTTCCGTGCGGAAGCCTTCCTGCACGAGCAGGTCGCGCAGCATCTCGGCGTAGTTTTGCTCGTCATCGAGCACTAGGATTTTTCCGGGCATGGCGTATACAAATTGAGACGACAGTTTGAATTACTCTATCAGTTTACCGCACCAAAGCAACCTTGCGTCAAAAAAAAATGTCCCCACGCCTTTCCGAGTAAAAACCTGATTCGTCGACTGGACTTTGTGAAAAATTTGTTATACTTGCGTCCACCCCGCCCGCCGGATTAGGCATGGCAGCGATGTCTGCCGCCACGCGCACACTGTCAGGCTTGGCTCTGTTCCTGATTGCCGGCTGCACCTCGCCCGCAAACCAAAAAGAACCAAACCCGGCGGCATCC
>JABDGR010000049.1 GCA_013285985.1 Verrucomicrobiota bacterium | reverse complement strand
GGGTTGAGATTATAAAGGATGGTCTTGGGCAGACGTTCTTCCTTGGCCAAAGCGCCAAGGTAAGCGGACAGCGCACGGGCGTGCGAGAAATCGCCGACGGAATCGCTGCCGGTGTCCGGGCCGAGTTTGTCCATCAGGTAGAGGTTGTTATTGCGAATCGCGCCAAGGTGGAGCTGCTTGGTCCAGCCCTGTTTGTGATCCAGGCGGGCCAAATGGAGCATGAGGCAGAAGCCAAAGGCCTGGGCGTGCGCGTGCGGAGCGGGTTTGCCGGCGCGCGCGGCGTCGTAAATCATCGCCGCCTGCACATCAGAGCACGGACCGCTATACATCGCTTCGAGGCCGTGGTCGGACAAGCGGCAGCCGAAACTGTGGAAATAGGCGTGGCGGTGTGCCAGCGCCGCGAGGAAGCCGTCGAATTTCGAGCAATCCATCCCGCTGGCCTGTTCCAGCTTGGTAATCCACGCATTGAACGCCGCCGGTTGGTCCACCGCAAACGCCTTGTCGGGCCGAAAGGCCGGAAACATTTTCACGGAAAAACTCTGGCCGGCCAGCTCGCGGTGGTATTCGAGCGAATCCACCGGGTCATCCGTCGTGCAGACGGCGGCGACGTTGAATTTTTTCAGAATGCCCTGCGTGGTGAGCCCGGGCGACTGGAGTTTTTCGTTCGCCTCATCCCAAATGCGGCGCGCGGTATGTTCGTTCAACAGCGTCTCGATGCCGAAATAACGCCGCAACTCGAGATGCGTCCAATGATAGAGCGGATTGCGCAGCGTGGCGGGGACGGTTTTTGCCCAATATTGGAATTTTTCCCAGGGATCCACGGGGCCGGTGATAAATTTTTCCGGCACGCCATTGGCGCGCATCGCCCGCCATTTGTAGTGGTCGCCTTCGAGCCACGCCTCAAAGAGGTTGTTGAAGCGGCGGTTTTGGGCGACGTCTTTCGGCGGCAGGTGGCAGTGGTAATCGAGAATCGGCGACGGCGCGGCGTACTGATGAAAAAGCGTGCGCCCCAGCTCGGTGGGCAGCAGGAAGTTGTCGTTCAGGAAGCTCATGGGGTATGGAGTTGGGGTATTTAAATCGCCATGCAGTTGAAGCCGCCATCCACCACCATCTCGATGCCAGTGATGAATTTGCCCGCGTCGGAGGCGAGCAGCAGGGTCGCGCCGACCAGTTCTGAAGCCTCGCCAAAGCGCTTCATCGGCGTATGGCCCATGATTTGCCCCACCCGCTCGGGCGTCAGCACCTTGCGGTTTTGCTCGGCGGGGAAAAATCCGGGCACCAGCGTGTTGACGCGCACGCCCTTCGCCGCCCATTCGCGCGCGAGGTTGGCGGATAGATTGTGGATCGCGGCCTTGGTCGCCGAATAGGTGAACACGCGTGACAGCGGTTTCAGGCCCGCCATCGAACCAATGTTGATGATGCTGCCGTCGCGATTGCTGTCCAAAAAGTAACGGCCAAACACCTGGCAGGCCAGAAACACCGCCTTCATATTCGTGTCCACAATGCGCTGGTATTCCTCCTCGGTGACTTCCAGAAAAGGCGTCGCTGAGTTGACCCCCGCGCCGTTGATGAGGATGTCCACGCCGCCGGCCTTGGCCTTGACGCGTTCGAGCAAATCCGCGAGCGCGGCCTTCGACTGCACGTCGCAGGATTCAAACCAGGCGCGTTTATGGTGCGCCTGGTGGATTTTGGCGAGGAGGGCCGCCGCCTTGTCGGGATTGCGCCCGACGATCACAATGGACGCTCCGGCGCCGGCGAGGCCCTCGGCCATCGCGCCGCACAATTCGCCCGTGCCGCCAATGACAACCGCGGTTTTATCTTTAAGTGAAAACAGGGATTCGAGGTAGGACATGAAATTGGAATATAAAATTTACCGCACCACCCGCGCGCCGCCGCCACCGATGACTTTCTCCACTTCGTCGAGCGACGCCATCGAGGTGTCGCCCGGGGTGGTCATGGCCAGCGCGCCATGGGCCGCGCCGTATTGCACGGCCTTCGCGGCGTCATTGTGCTTGAGGAAGCCATAGACGAGGCCCGAGGCAAAACTGTCGCCGCCGCCGACGCGGTCGAGGATTTCGAGGTCGGGGTACTGGTTGGATTCAAAGAACTTGCCGTCGTGCCAGCAGATGGCGCTCCAGTCGTTGCGCGTCGCGCTTTTGACGGTGCGCAGGGTGGTCGCGGCCACCTTGAAATTCGGAAACTCTTTGACCGCGTTCTGAATCATGCCTTTGAAGGCGTCGATTTCGATATGGGAAATTTTTTCGTCGAGGCCTTTGACTTCAAGGCCGAGGCATGCGGTAAAGTCCTCCTCATTGCCAATCATCACGTCCACGTAGCGGGCGATGCGGCGGTTGACCTCCTGGGCGCGGGCCTTGCCGCCGATGGCCTTCCACAATGAGGGCCGGTAATTGAGGTCGTAAGAGACGATGACACCGTGCTGCTTGGCGGCCTTGACGGCTTCCTCAACCAGCGCGGGGGTCGTGTCAGACAGCGCGGCAAAAATGCCGCCGGTGTGCAGCCAGCGCACGCCGAGCTTGCCGAAAATATTTTCCCAGTCCACCTGGCCGGGCTTCATTTGCGAAGCCGCGGAATTGCCGCGGTCGGGAATGCCGACGGCGCCGCGCAGGCCGAAGCCGCGCTCGGTGAAGTTCAAGCCGTTGCGCACCGTGCGCCCCACCCCGTCATACGGCAACCATTTGATGAAGCGCGTGTCCACCCCGCCTTGCAGAATGAAATCTTCGAGCAACCGGCCCACGTCATTGTCCGCAAAAGCGGTGACGACCGCCGTACGCAGGTTGAAGCAACGGCGCAGGCCGCGGGCGACATTATATTCGCCGCCGCCCTCCCAGACTTTGAATTCACGGGCGCAGCGCACGCGGCTTTCGCCGGGGTCGAGGCGCAGCATGATTTCGCCCAGGGCGATCATGTCGAAAGTGCAATCAGTGGCGGGCTTGATGGGCAGGCTCATACAGAGGCGGGTATTGAGGGGAAATGGACAAATTTATTCTTTGGCTTCCTTGAATTCTTCAAGCTTCCAGCGTGGCTGGCCGCAGGCGGCGGCGATTTCGTCGAAAGCGGCGATTTCGGCGGCGGAGTACAGCAGCCCGCCGAAGCGCGCGCATTTCGCGGCGGCCTGGGCTTCCAACTGGCCGGGCACGAGGCAGTTTTCGTTGCCACCGCTCAAAATGTCCTTGAGCACGGCCTTGATGTTCGCGGCCTGGCTGCGGCCACCGGCAAACGCGCCGGCAGACATCGCCTCAGGGTGTATAACTTGGAAATAGAAACACGGCGCCTGCTTTTCCCCGGGGACCGGCGCGCGGCAGCGGATGGTCGGCAGCGAGCCGCCGATGAACGCCGCCACGACTTCATTGATGAGCGACAGACCATAGCCTTTGTGCTGCCCAAACGGCAGCAATGCGGCGACTTTGGCCGGGTCGGTGGTGACTTTGCCGTCCTTGTCCACCGCGGCATCGGGTGGCAGTTGCTTGCCCTCGCGCAGCAATTGCTGCACGCGGCCCATGGCGACAACGGACGTCGCCCAGTCCACCACAATCGGAAAACCAAGCGCCTCGGTGGTCGGAAAACCCCAGGAATGCGGGTTGGTGCCGAGCGTCGGCCGACGTCCGCCGAAAGGAACCACTTCGGTCAGTGCCGCCGTGCAATTTGTGTAGGCGAGATAACCGCGCTTGGCGGCTTCCATCACGTAGCCACCGCCCCAGAGATAGTGAAAAGCATTATCCACCGAAACCTGGCCGACGCCGTATTTGTCCGCGAGTTTGATGCATGTTTCAATGGCGTCCACCGCCACAGCCTGACCAAGTTTTTTGTTGGCGTTCCAAACCTCGGACGCGGCAAAGCGGCTGGGCTTCTTCTCGACCTTCGCATTGGGCACACAGCCGCCCGCACCGGAGCCAAAATGGTCATCGAGGTGCAGCGCCTTGATGCCATTGTGCGTGCGAATGCCGTGGCGCGAGGCGTTTTCGGCCACGCTGGTGGCGGCGGTGGCCTCGGCGGCGTTGTAGCCTCGCTTTTGGTAAGCGGCGGCCACCGTGGCATTGTGGCGGGCCGGGGGAACGACGTAGAACGTTTCAGCCATGGGAGAAAAGCGTGCGGGGGTTGATGCTAGGGCTTGCGAATGGGCACTTGGTTGACCTGGGCCAGCGGTTTTTGGCCGGCGAGGACAAGCAACAGATTTTCCACCGCCATCCCGGCTTGGCGCTGCACACTTTCATACGTGCGCGAGGCCACGTGCGGGGTGATGACGCAGTTCTTGGCCTTAAGCAAGGGGTGGTCTGCCGGAGGCGGCTCGACGTCGAGCACGTCCGCGCCATAACCGCCGAGCTGGCCGCTGGTGAGCGCCACGAGGATGGCCGCGTTATCCACCAGTTCGCCACGACCGCAATTGATGAGCATCGCGCCCTTGGGCATGAGCGCAATCGACTGCGGATTGATCATGGCGTGCGTTTCCGGCGTCAAATTGGTGTGCAGGGAAACGACGTCGGAAACCTTGAGCAAATCGTTGAGATTCGCCGCCCGGCGGATTTCGTGGCTGGCGGCAAATTTTTCGTCCCAATAAACGTCATAGCCGATGCAGGGCATGCCGAAAGCGCGCGCGCGGATAACCATCTCCTTACCGATGCGGCCCAGGCCGACGATACCGAGGGTCTTGCCGAAAAGTTCATGCCCGGTGAGGCGCTTCCACTGGCCGGCGCGGGTATAATTGATTTCCTCGACGAAAAGCTTGGTCAGGCAGAGCATCAGGCCGAAACAATGCTCGGCGACGGTGGTGTGGTTGACGCCCGGGGTGAAAGTGAGCGGGATGCCGTGCTCGGTCGCGGCCTTCACATCAATTTTGTCCACCCCGATGCCGTATTTGGCGATGACGCGCAGACGGGGCAGCGATTTCTCAATGACGGCGCGGGAAATGACGTCGTCTCCGCACAGAAAGGCGTCGAAACTGCCCGCCAGTTCGAGCATCCGGGCCTCGGTCAGCGGGCCACGCTCGCGGACGAGTTCGAGGCCGGCGGCGGCCAGTTTGTCATGGTGCGGACCGGGGGTGTCCTGCAGCGAGGTCGTGGTCACTAATACGCGTGTCATGGAAATAGGCGAAAGGGTTTCAAGATGACTTCCCAGGCCCCTGCAAGCAAGTCGAAACCCTGTGGGCTTGCGGTGGGGGCGGGGCTGTGCTAGGGTCGCCAAACCGTTCCGATTTTTCCCTGTGCCCAGCCCGACAACGTTTCCCACCACCATCGCCCGCGAGCAGGTCAACGCCCTGCCGCTGGCCCGCTACGAAGGCCCCATCAACGTCGTCGCTCATTCGCGCGACGTGCATGCCGCCGTGGACTACCTGCGCGATGAGACTCTGCTGGGTTTCGACACCGAGTCCCGCCCCAGTTTCCGCCGCGGGGACAACCACCCCGTCGCCCTGCTGCAACTGGCCGGCGCCGAGCGCGTCTACCTCTTCCAATTGCAACTCCTCGAAAACCTGGAACCCGTTTACGCTCTGCTGGCCGACCCGTCCATCCGCAAGGCCGGCGTAGCCATCCGCGACGACATCCGCAAGCTCCAGGAACTCGGCCCCTTTGAGCCGGGCAATTTTGTGGAAATCAGCGACATGTCCCGCCGACTGGAGATTAGCAACACCGGCCTGCGCAATTTGTGCGCGATGTTCCTTGGCTACCGCGTGTCGAAGGGCGCGCAGGTCACCAACTGGGCCAAACCGGATTTGACCCAGGCGCAAATCGCCTACGCCGCCACGGATGCCTGGGTAAGCCGGATGCTTTATTTGAAATTCGCCGGCATGGGCCTGCCGGTGGAGGAATATAGCGCGCAAGAAAAACCGGAAGGCAGCCGGCGCAGGAATGACGCCTGACCCGGGCAGGACGCCGGCACTGTATTTTTTGAAGTCCATCCTTGTTTTATGACTGCGCTTCGGGAAATCGCCGCCAGTTACGGCCTCGACGTGGTGCGCCGGCATATCTTCCTCTGTGCGGACCAGACCGAACCCAAATGCTGCGCGAAGGAAGCGGGCCTGGAATCGTGGAATTTTTTGAAAAAGCGCCTGAAGGAACTCGGCCTGGCTGACCGCGGCGGCGTGGCGCGCACGAAGGCGAACTGCCTGCGCGTGTGTGAAGGCGGCCCGATTGCCGTGGTCTATCCCGAAGGCGTATGGTACCACTCCTGCACGCCCGCCAACCTCGAGCGCATCATCCAGGAACATTTGATTGCCGGAAAGCCCGTTGCAGACTTGCGCATAATGTAAAACCCGTTATGCTGACGTTGTATATTATTCCCCATGCCTGAACCCACCCTCACCGCCATCCTCGAAACCACCCAAGGCACAATCGAATTGCGCCTTTTCCCCGAAGTCGCCCCCAAGGCGTGCTCCAATTTCACCGGCCTGATTGAAAAAGGCTACTACAACGGGATTATTTTCCACCGCGTGATTCCGCAGTTCATGCTGCAGGGCGGCGACCCGACCGGCACCGGCAGCGGCGGCCAGTCCATCTGGGGCCGTAATTTCGAGGATGAATGCCGGGCGGATGTGAAGTTCGACCGCAAGGGCCTGCTCGCCATGGCCAACGCCGGCCCCGGCACCAACGGCAGCCAGTTCTTCATCACCACCGCCGCCACCCCGTGGCTGCATATGAAGCACACCATCTTCGGCGAAGTCACCAAGGGCTACGACGTGGTCGAGAAAATCGAGAGTTCGCCCACCGACCCGAACGACCGCCCGCGGCAAAAACAACAGATTGTCAAAGCCACGGTGAAGAAAGGCTGAAGTGCGGACGGTCATCGCCTTGCACGGCTTCACGGGCGGTGGCGGTGATTTCGCGCCACTGGCCGAAGCGCTGCCTGAGTTTAACTGGGTGACACCGGACTTGCCGGGCCACGCACCCGACCCCGCCGCGCCGGGCGCGCCGAGCGATGATTGCCGCCTGGAGACGAGCCTCCGCTATCTCGATTCGATTGTCGCGAAAAACGCCAAACCCGCGCCGGCTTTGCTGGGTTACTCACTCGGCGGGCGGCTGGCTTTACGCTACGCGCTGGAAAAACCCGGACGCATCGCGGCCCTGGTGCTCGTCGGCACTTCTCCCGGAACTGAAAACGCGGCCGAACGCACTGCGCGGCAGAAAGAAGACGAAGCCCTAGCCAAAAAAATCCTCTCGGGTGGCATCACTGCATTTCTCGACGAATGGCAGCGCCGCCCCTTGATTGCCACCCAGGCGCGGCTGCCCGCGGCCTGGCGCGCCCGGATGCAAGATCAACGCCTGCGTCTGCGCAAGGAGGGCCTCGCCGCCTGCCTGCGCGATTTTGGGCCCGGCACACAGGAATCCGTCCTCGGCCGAATGGGCGAATTGCGCCTGCCGGTGTTGCTCTGCGCGGGCGCGGAGGATGAAAAATATGTCGAGGCGGCCAAGGCCATGCAGGCGCACTGCCCGCAGGCGGAACTTTTCCTCGTGCCCGCCGCCGGACATCTGGCCCATCTGGAAAACCGCGAGGCTTTCGCGACGGGGCTGCGCCAGTTTCTCGCAAAAATCAAATAAGCTGGCGATACGCCGCCGCGTCGAGCAACTGGCCCACGGACTTGGCGTCAACCAGGCGCACTTTGAGGATCCAGCCACCACCGTAGGGAATTTGATTCACCAGCTCCGGCATGGACTCGAGCGACGAGTTTACTTCCAGCACCTCGGCGGCGACGGGCATGTACAAATCCGACGCGGCCTTCACGGATTCGACAACCCCAAACGACGCTCCGGCGGCAAATTTCGCCCCGGGCTTGGGCAGCTCGACAAACACGATGTCGCCGAGGCTTTCCTGGGCGTAATCGGTGATGCCGACCAGCGCGGTGCCGTCGCCGGCGGGTTTCAGCCACTCGTGTTCCTTGGTGTAACGCAGGTCGTCGGGGACGGTGCTCATAATGGAAAGATGCAGGATGAAGCAAAAAACAAGCCCGGCAAGTCAATGTGGATAAATTTCAAGCCGGCTTGTGCAACGGCGGCTTGGCGAGCCGGAGGGGGATGGCCGCGCCACGAATGTCCACCGTCAACATTGCGCCGGAGTCAAGCGCGCCACGTTCGACGAGTGCGCTGCCGATGGGCTGGTTAAGCACCGGCGAAAGTGTCCCCGATAAAACCTTGCCCGCGGGTTTGCCGTTGGCGCTAATTACCATGTCCGCACGGGCCATGCGGCGGTCGTCGAGAATGAAGAAAACGACGCGGCGGGCGGGCTGGGCGGCCGCCTCGGCGGCGAGCACATCGCGCCCGATAAAGCCGCCGGGCTTGTCGAGTTTGACCGCCCAGCCGAGGCCGGCCTGGAGCGGCGAAATCTCGCGGCTAATCTCATGGCCATAGAGCGGCAGACCGGCTTCAAGACGCAGGCTATCGCGCGCGCCCAACCCGCAGGGTTTTAGGCCGAGATCCGCGCCGGCCTTGAGCAAAGCGTCGGCAAAGGCGGAGGCCTGGTCGGGCGGGAGGTAAAACTCAAAGCCGTCCTCCCCGGTATAGCCAGTGCGGCTGGCCAGGATGGACGTTCCCGAAAGCACAATTTCCACGAAACTGAAACGTGGCACATCCGTGAGACGGACCGTCGCCGGGGCGAGTCTCATGGCAATTTCCACCGCGTGGGGGCCTTGGAGCGCAAGCTGGGCATAGTCGGCGGAAGCGTCCCGGAACACACAATCAAATTTTGCCGCCTGGCTTTGCAGCCAGGCCACGTCACCGGGCGTGTTCCCAGCGTTCAGGCAGAGCAGAAACGCCTGCGGGCCAGTGCGATAGACAATGATATCGTCCACCACCCCGCCATCGGGCGCGCAGAGGAGCGTGTAACGGGCCCGCCCCACGGCCAGGTCGGCCAGGCGGTTGGTGGCTACCTGGTCGAGAAACTCGACCGCTTGCGGGCCGGAAACGAGGGCCTCGCCCATGTGCGAGACGTCGAACAACCCGGCTGCGGTGCGGGTGGCGCGGTGCTCTTCCAGGATGCCGGTGTATTGGACCGGCATTTCCCAGCCCGCAAAGGGCACCATCCGTGCCCCATGGCGCAAATGCCATTCGTAAAGCGGGGTGCGCGAAAGTGCGTCGGTCATCCCGGCTACGCTATTTGCTCTGGCCGTAGAAGCGAGCAAGTTCAGCCGTACGGTCCTTGTACTCCGCCGGGCTGATTTTGCCCTTCTTGAGCTGGTTATCCAAGTCCACGACAGCAGCGGTCAGGGCCTTGTAAGGGTCTTTGTCAGCCTTGAGCTTGACGCTGACTTCATGAGGAAGAGAAGCGGCAGAGTAGTGGGTCATGCCTGATTTACCCG
>JABDGR010000048.1:9300-9438 GCA_013285985.1 Verrucomicrobiota bacterium | reverse complement strand
GAGCTGGTTGCCACAGTCGGCGACATAGATATTGCCCTTGTCATCCACGCAAAGCCCGCGTGGGAGGTTGAAGGTTGCGTCGGCCACTGGGCCATCTTTGGCGCCAATGACACGAGATTTTCCGGCAATAGTTGTAAC
>JABDGR010000048.1:8409-9290 GCA_013285985.1 Verrucomicrobiota bacterium | reverse complement strand
GGCTTCTCTCGTCCGCGACGTAAATGTTGCCGTCGCGATCAAGTGCAATGGCGCGGGGCGCGAAAAAGCGGGCGTCCGCACCAGGCCCATCCACGTTACCTGGGACACCCTTTTTACCTGCGATGACCGAGACGTCACCCGCCGGGGTGATTTTGATGACGGTGTAGGCATAGTTGTCGACACCGAGGAGATTTCCTTGGGAATCAGTGACAATGCTGGTAACGTAACCGAATCCCTCGGCCAATTCAGAAACGGTGCCTGTGGGCGAAATCTTGCGAATGATGCCGGAGCCATAATGGGCAAAATAAATATTTCCAGACTTGTCCAGGGCAACACCTATAAGGTGGGTATAATCATTGGCGGCGGTGAAAGCCGGCTGTACGGCAGGCCCTTCAGTGCCAGTAAGCATCACAAGTGGAAGAGTTCCTTCCAGCACGGTGGTCTCCCGGCCCTCGGGAGAGATTTTATAGATCGCACCGGTGAAATAATCAGCGGTGTAAAGATTTCCCGCATCGTCAAAAGTTGCGCGACGAATATTGGTAACGTGAAAAGCATTCTCGGGCAATTTAGGACGGGACGGAGCGGACACGGAATAAGGCGAGGTAAGTGTGGTGTTGCCATTGAATAGAGGGGTACCAGTGCCATTGAATTGAAGGGTACCGGTGGCTGGCGCGGGCTTCGGGGTTGTCGTATCGGTATCCGATGCGGCATGTAACATTGCAAAAGGCACCGAAAGAAAGATGGCAAACGCCAGCCCGGCCAGTGCCATGGCAGGAGAAAGCTGGGTGCGTTTGCGTTTGGCGTCCAAGATGGCGCGCAAGCGACCTTCAAGGGTGGAACGGCGGGCCATGGGCACAACCACCAGATTGAGCATGGGGTGA
>JABDGR010000048.1:7854-8399 GCA_013285985.1 Verrucomicrobiota bacterium | reverse complement strand
TGAGGGGTGGAGTACGCCGCGAGCTCAAGCAATTCGTTGGCATAAGCCTTCGGTGCCAGGCCGCAACTGAGAACCAAGTCGTCGCAGGCTTGTTCGCGGGCGAGGCGCATTTGCCACGCGGCATACCAGGCGAGCAGATTGAACCAATGCACCGCGCAGGCCAGGCTGCTGACCGTTTGCGTAAGCCAATCGAGGCGCTTGACGTGGCCGAGCTCGTGCAGGAGCACGAGGCGGCAGCGTGCTTCCGGCCAGGTTTTGGCGGCTTCAGGAAAAAGCACGACCGGCCTGAAAACACCCCAAGTAAAAGGCAGGCTCAGACCAGGAGCAGCGACGAGATGAATCGGACGGCGCACTTTCATGGCCTGCGCTGTTTCCGCCAAAAAGGCGTTCCATTCCGGTGAATTGAGCGGTTGCCCACGGCGGGTGAGCTGGGCAACCAATGCCAGCCCGGTAAGCATTGGCAGCAGGGCGAATATGAAACCAAAAAGCCAGCAGGCCGCGGCCCAGCGGGAGATAAGCCGGGAAACGGATGGAGCGTTCTGCAA
>JABDGR010000048.1:0-7844 GCA_013285985.1 Verrucomicrobiota bacterium | reverse complement strand
ATCTTTCTTTCGGTGCCTTTTGCAATGTTACATGCCGCATCGGATGGAGCGTTCTGCAACGGGCTGGCCGGCGCAGAAACAAAATTCGGCGGTGCGGACACTGACAAATCGTCTGGGTGATTCGGCAAAATCTTTGGAGCGGTATCGCTGGCAATGGAAACTCGAGGCTGGGCCACGGACACGCTACTCGTCATGGCTGGGTTCCAATGAGGCAGCCAAGCAACATGCCATTGGGGAAGTCCAAAAGAAAAGAGCGGGAGCATCAGCGCACCGCTTAGCGCACCAAACCAGAGTGCGTGCCGGGTCGCCGCCGAGGCCTTGCGCCAGCATGGCGACAGAAACGTGGCCAACAGCAACAGAATGGCGGATTTGGCCGCGGCGTCACCCAAGGCACTGGCGGCGGGCAAAATGCTGAACAACTCATGAGCGATTGCGGGGAGATTCATGATCGGAGTTCTTGGGTTAGGATTTATCGATGATCGATTTGAGCCGGGCAATTTCTGACGCCGTCAATTTTACCGAGGCGGTGTCCAGCACGGCGGCAACGGCATCTTCAACGGAATTTTCAAAAAAAGTTTCGACAACCCGGCGAATGGCGGAGCGCCCGGCCTGCCGACGCGGGCTGGCGGGACGGTAAACGTAACGTGGGCCGTCTTTTTCAATTTTTAGGACGCCTTTGCGCACGAGGATACCGAGCATGGCGCGCACGGCGGCGTTGCTGGGCGGGTTGGGCATACCCTGGCTGACCTCGACGGCTGTGGCACTGCCGCGGCGATAGACGGCATCCATGATTTGGCGCTCGCGGCGGCTGAGTTCGTTAAGAAGGGATTGGGTCATGCGGGGAAAAGTTGGCCTTAAGATGTTAAGAACTTAACACCTTATCCGTTTTTGTCAAGGGGTGATGTTAATTTTTTAACAGGATGGCGAGCCGATGCTTGACCGAGAAAACCCTTTGCCTATCCCTCGTCATCCTTCCCGCACCGTTAATTTGCCTTACCGCGGCACATCCGGCTTTTCTTTGCGCCCCAAGCCGAGGCTGTAGACAATCACGATAAAAACCGTCATGGAGCCGCAGAGAAAAATGAAGCCGACGTCGAACGAACCAGTCATGGTCTTGACCTGGCCGAGCATGGACTGGCCATAAAACGCGCCGAGATTGCCGATGGAATTGATCAACCCGATGCTGCCGGCCGCTGCGACGTCGGTGAGAAACAAGCTCGGGAGCGCCCAAAAGGCCGGCTGGTAGGTCTTAAGGCCGGCGGCCACAATGATAAAACACAACATGGAGAGGCGGAGGTGGCCGTGCGTCAAAGGCACCAAAGCGAGGGCCGCGAGACTCAGAGCCACGGGGATTATCGTGTGCCAGCGCCGCTCTTTCATCCGATCAGAATTCCAGCCAACAAATAACGCACCGAGCAACGAGATGACGGGTGGCATGATCACCAGAGTGGTGATGGCGTTCATTTTCAGGCCATACCATTCCTGCAAAATGCTCGGCAGGAAAAGCTCCATGCTCAGGCTAACGGAAACGGCGCAAAAATATGCGGCGGCAAGCAGCAGAACCTTTGGGTGGCGCAAGGCCTGCCACAGGGTCATTTTCTGCCTGGTCGCCCGGAGGGCCTTTTCCTGCGCGAGCTGCTGAACCAGGGCGGCTTTCTCCTCTGCGGTAAGCCAGTGAGCGTCCTCGGGCCGGTCGAGCATCGTGAACCAGACCACGATGCCGAGCACCACCGCCGGCACGCCCCAGACAACATAAATCCACTGCCAGCCTTGCAGACCGAGCAAGAGCGGATGAACGACCTTCGTGCCATCGCTTAATGTTTCCGTGGTGCCGATTACGCTCAGCCAGCCGGAGATTTTCGGGTTGATGAAGGCCGCCACGGGTTGGGCGATGATGAAATAGGCCAGGGCGCGTGCGCGGTCGCGACTGGGAAACCAGTGCGTCAGATAAATGATGACCCCCGGGAAAAAACCCGCTTCAGCGAGGCCAAGCAAGAACCGGACGGCATAAAATTGGTGCGGGGTTTTGACCACCGCCGTCAGCGCGGCCATGATGCCCCAGGTGACCATGATGCGGCAGATCCAGCGGCGCGCCCCCCATTTTTCGATCATCACGCTGCCGGGAATTTCCAGCAGGAAGTAGCCGAGGAAGAATATTCCGGTGCCAAAACCGATGACGGCGTCGTCAAAAGCCGGCATGGCCTTGGCCATGGTCAGCTTGGCGATGGAAATATTAAAACGGTCAACGTAGGCGATGACGTAGCAGACGAACACCAGCGGCAGCAAACGCCAGTAGGCTTTGCGGCGCGCGCGGTCGAGGGGGCTAAGGGGTGGGCCGGCGGTGCTCAAACGAGGAAGCACATTGCCGCACAAGTGGCGGGCAGGTCAACCTTTCAGCCTGCGCTTGCTTGTCGGAGGAAAAACCTTTATCGAACACCCTTTATGCCCCCTGACTCCCTCCGCGAGAAACTGCGCGGTGTGATTGCTTTTCCAGTCACTCCGTTCAAGTCCAACTTATCCCTCAACCTTGACGGTCTGCGCAAAAACCTGCGTATGGTCTTAAAGCACCCCGTATGCGCGGTTGTCGCCGCAGCGGGCACCGGCGAATTGTATTCGCTCACGCCCACGGAACACTTGACGGTCATCAAAACGGTCGTCGAAGAAGTTAAAGGCCGCGTGCCGGTCTTGGCGGGCACGGGTTTTAATCCGGTCATCGCCACCGAACTGGCCCGCGCGGCGGCTTCCGCCGGGGCCAACGGCATCCTCGCGTTTCCGCCGTATTATCCGGCGCCGGATGAAGAAGGTACCCTCGCTTACTATCGCGCCATTGCGGAGGCGACACCGCTGGGCTTTATTATTTACAGCCGTGATTGGTTTGCGCCGGGACCGGGGCTGGTCGAAAAGCTTTCAAAAATCCCCACTTTAATCGCCTGGAAAGACGGCCAGGGAGACATCCGGCGTTTTCAGATGATTCGCAACAAAGTCGGTAAGCGCCTGCATTGGATTGGCGGCGCGGGCGACGACGTGGTGCCGGGATACTACTCGATGGGCGTGCGCACGTACACTTCCAGCATTGCCAATGTCGCGCCGAAGTTGTCGCTGCGCCTGCACGAGCTGGCCTCCGCGGGCCATTCCGCCGAACTTGATGCGCTGATGGATGAGTTGGTGATTCCGCTGTATGAATTCCGCGCACGCCGCAAGGGCTACGAAGTGTCCGTCATGAAAACGATGATGGACCAAATCGGCCTGGTGGGCGGCCCGGTGCGTCCGCCGCTGGTGGATGTCACGGCGAAGGAGCAGGAAGAAATCCGCAAGGCGCTCGAAAAATGGAAACCCTGGTTGTAAATTTATAAAATGCCCGCCCAACCTGTTTTGATAGCCGGCCAGTGGCGCGCCGCCCGCGCCACGGCGATTTTCCGCGCGGAAAACCCCGCGCTGGGCCAGACTCTGCCCGATGAGTACCCCATCAGTAGCTTGGCGGATTGCGATGCCGCGCTGGCCGCCGCGGCCGAAGCCGCCAAGATTCTGCGTACCGCTTCACCGGAAAAAATCGCTGCGTTTCTACAAAAATTCGCCGAACGGACCGAGAAGCGCGCGACGGAACTCGTCGAAATGGCGCATCAGGAATCCGCGCTGCCGAAAGCACCGCGCCTTGGCGAGGTGGAACTGCCGCGCACCACCGGCCAGTTGCGCCAGGCCGCCGCCGCGGCGCTCGAAGGCTCGTGGTCACAACCAACGATCGACACGAAATTGAACATTCGCTCGCGCCTAGGCCCGATCGGGCCGGTGGCGGTCTTTGGCCCGAACAATTTTCCTTTCGCCTTCAACAGTGCGGCCGGCGGTGATTTTGCGGCGGCCATCGCCGCGGGAAACCCGGTCATTGCGAAGGCCAACACCTCGCACCCCGGCACCACGCGCTTGCTGGCCGAGGAAGCATTTGCCGCAGTCGGTGAAACCGGTCTGCCGTCTGCCACGGTGCAATTGATTTACCGCACGAGCCATGCCGATGGCGAAAAATTCGTTGCGGATCCACGCCTCGGCGCCATTGCGTATACCGGCAGCCGCACCGCGGGGCTCAAACTCAAGGCCGCGGCCGATGCTGCCGGCAAGCCGTTCTACGCCGAACTTTCGAGCGTCAACCCGGTGGTCATCCTCCCCGGGGCACTGGCCGAGCGTGGCGCGAAACTCGCCGAAGAATTTTCCGGCAGCTGTCTGCTGGGCGCCGGACAATTTTGCACAAACCCCGGCCTCGTTATTTTGCTGGCAGGCAATTCAACCGAGGAATTTATCACGGCCGTCAAACAACGTTTCGAGGCAGCAACGCCCGGGCCATTGCTCTCGTCCGGGGTGGCCAAGACCTTGGGTGAAAGCGTGCGCATTCTCCAAGACACTGGAGCCAAACTCGTCACCGGCGGCACACCGATGCCCGCCCCGGGCTATCGTTTTGCGAATACGTTATTGCGCGTGGCGGGCGCGGACTTTTTGCGCACGCCGGAAAAATTCCAGACTGAGGCCTTCGGCAACGCTTCGCTTCTTGTCATTGCATGCGACGCCAAGGAAGCCGGCGCGGTGATCGAACATCTTGAAGGCAACCTTACGGGCTGCATTTATTCGGATACGAAGGGCGCCGACGACGGCGTTTATTCCGACCTGGAGCCGCGCTTGCGCGAACGCGTGGGCCGGCTGCTCAACGACAAAATGCCCACCGGCGTGGCCGTCAGCCCGGCGATGAACCACGGTGGACCGTACCCGGCGACCGGCCATCCCGGATTCACGGCCGTAGGCATCCCGGCCTCGATACGCCGCTTTGCCGCGCTGCAATGCTATGACAATGTGCGCGCCAACCGCCTGCCGGCAGCATTGGGTGACCAGAACCCGACCGGCAAGATGTGGCGATTGATTGATGGTCGCTGGACCCTGGCCAACGTTGGAGCTTAAGCAGAGTTTTTTGAATGGACTTTGGCTGCTCGAGGTTCAGGCTGAATAACTCCGTTTTTTTAATCCCACCACCCCATGAAGACTGCCTCTCTCGCCCGAGTTTTGCTACGCCTTAGCCCGATTCTCGCCCTCTTCGGCAGCACCGCCGTCCGCGCGGCTGACGAAGCGGCCCCGGCCAACCCTTCCATCACCATCAATGTGGACCAGGTCAAAGGCCAGTCCAGCCCGACCCTTTACGGTCTGATGACTGAGGAGATAAATTACTCCTATGACGGCGGACTTTACGCCGAACTCATCGCCAACCGCACTTTTCAGGAAAAAGCCGATCATCCCCAGCGCTGGTCGCTCATTGAGGACCCGGGCGCCAGCGGCACCATGGATTTTGATACAACCGAAAAATATAATGACAACCTCCCGGTCAGCCTGAAACTCACCGCGACAACGGCCGCGGATAAACTGCGGGTCGGTTTTTCGAACAACGGCTTCTGGGGCATCCCCGTCCAGCCCAACACCACCTACCACGCCTCCTTCTATGCCAAGGCCAGCGGGAATTTCACCGGGCCGATTGCCGTGGCCATCTCAAGCACCAAGGACCCCGTCACCTACGCCTACACCACCGTGCCCAAGCTCACCAACACCTGGCAGAAATACGAAGTCACCCTCAAGACCGGCGCTGACGTCAAGCCGACCAAGGATGCGGATTTCCTGGTCTGGACAACTTCCCCGGGCACCGCGTGGTTCAGCCTGGTTTCCCTCTTTCCACCGACCTACCACAACCGCACCAATGGCATGCGGATCGACATCATGCAACTGCTGGCCGATTACAAACCCGCGTTTCTGCGCTTTCCCGGCGGCAATTACGTCGAAGGCCACACCCCGGAAACACGCTTCAATTGGAAGCAAACCATCGGCGATATATCGCAACGGCCCGGCCACGTGGATGATTCCTGGAACTATTATTCGACTGACGGTGTGGGCCTGCTCGAATTTCTTGAATGGTGCGAAGACCTGAAGATGAATCCGGTGCTGGCGGTTCCGGCCGGCCTTTATCTGGGTGGCGCGGGCCCGGGTGGCACCCCGACGGTGTCGGCCGGCCCGGACCTGGAACCGCTGGTGCAGGATGCGCTGGACGAAATTGAATACGTGACCGGCGATGTGAACACCAAGTGGGGCGCTGAACGCGCCAAGGACGGCCACCCCGCCCCCTTCAAACTGGAGTACATCGAAATCGGCAATGAGGACAACCTCAACGGCGGGCCGGGGAGTTACGCCGCCCGCTTCACCCAATTTTACAACGCCATTAAAGCCAAATACCCGCAAATCAAAGTCATCGCCACCACTGACGTGCGCTCACGCAACCCCGATATGCCCGTTGCCACCCCGGATGTGCTGGACCGTCACCTTTACACGACCTCCGAATTTCAGTCCGAACTCAGCGCGACTTCCTACGACAAGACCGACCGCAATGGCCCGAAAATCTTTGAAGGCGAGTGGGCCACGCGCGTGGGCGTCCCGACCCCGAATTTTCAGGGAGCACTGGGCGACGCAGCCTACATGACCGGCCTCGAACGCAATTCCGACATTGTCAACATGGCTTCGTATGCGCCGCTGTTCGTCAACGTGAGCAACCCGGTGGCGAATGGACGCGATCCTGGCACATCCATGCAGTGGCGTTCAGACCTGATTGGCTATGACGCGCTGACCAGCTACGGCTCGCCTCCCTTTTACGCGCAAAAAATGTTCAATAACTACCGCGGCGACCAGATTCTGACCACCAGCGACGCCGGCATTGCCCCGCGCGACTTCCAGCAGCCCGGCAACCGCGGCGGCGCACCCACCACCCGCCAAGTACCCTCGCTTTTCTATGTCGCCACGCGTGACAGTAAAACCGGCACCGTTTATCTCAATCTCGTGAACCCGCTGGCCACACCGCAGACCGTGCAGGTTGACCTCAAAGGCGCGACTTCGGTTGCCGCCAAAGGCGAATCCGTCATCATGAAGGCCGACAGCCCGACCGACACCAACTCCATCACGGAGCCGACGAAAATCGTTCCCGTTGTGGCCCAAGAAACCGGCTTCGGCTCCAGCTTCTCCCGCACACTCGCGCCTTATTCCATCAATATTTTGGAAATTGGAACCAAATAACCATCCCGAATTTCCCCAGCCAAATAGCGAGCATCGTAAACGCGGCAACGTGCAGATTTTTCCCGCCATTGACCTCAAGAACGGACGCTGTGTGCGTCTGACGCAGGGTCGTGCCTCGGAGGAGACCGTCTATTACGAAGACCCTGTCGAACCGGCGTTAGCCTTCAAGGCCGCGGGCACGGAGTGGGTACACGTCGTGGACCTCGATGGCGCGTTCGACGGCATTCCGCGCAATCTGGCCCATGTGGCGCGCATCGCCGCCACCGGCCTGCAAGTGCAGCTGGGTGGCGGGCTGCGCACGCTCAACGACGTAGAAGAGGCTTTTCATGCCGGTGTGCGTCGCGTGGTGATCGGCACCCGCGCCTGCCACGATCCGCAGTTCGTCACGGGCCTGGTGCATCGCTTTGGCGCGGAACGGCTGGCGGTAGGTATTGATGCACGGGGCGGGCGCGTCGCCGTCGAAGGCTGGAAGAACGTTTCCATTGTCCGGGCCGAGGAACTCGCCCGGCGCGTGTGCGACCTCGGCATCCAGACTATCATTCATACGGACATCGCCACCGACGGCATGATGGGCGGCCCGAACTTTAAAGCGCAGGAAGCCATGTTGCGCGCCACCCCCGCGCGGCTTATCGCCTCCGGCGGCGTGGCCCGACGCGAGGACATCGCGAAGTTCGCGGAAATGGCCCTCGCCCACCCGCGACTCGAAGGCGTCATAGTCGGCAAAGCCATTTATGAAAAAAGAGTCGATCTGGCGGATTTGC
>JABDGR010000047.1:2312-9835 GCA_013285985.1 Verrucomicrobiota bacterium | reverse complement strand
CCCCTGGCGGCTGAAGTAAAAAATGAATCATAATCCTGCCATGCCCCCGCGGGCGGCCCTGCTCTATCTCTCCATCAGCGATGGTTCTGATCCGCGCACCAATAAGGAAGTCGCCACGCTCAGCGCGTTCTTTGCCGTTGATTTTGTGGGAGTCTCCTCCCATGACCAGGCCCCGTTTTTTTCCGCGCAAGCCCGCCGGGTGGAACTCATTCGGGGCCGTACGCGCGCGCCGTTGACTCTCTGCAAATTATGGTGGCGGGTGCTCTGCTTGCGCTGGCGGAACCGGTATGATTCAGTGCATGTGATCAACGAGGATTTATACCTGATTTTGCTGCCTTTGTTATTGGGGCAGCGGGTGGTGCTCGACATTTTTGATTCATCTTTTTTGAAATGGAACGTGCCGAAATGGATGGTCTGGCTGGGTCAGCGCCTCAGCTATGCCCTGCCAGTGAAAATTATTGTGACCGATGACGAGCGGGCGGGCCTCATGCCGGCGGACACGCGTGGCCGGCTGGTCATTGTGCCCAACTACCCGCCGCATTACGATGGGCCGAAACTGTCGCGCGGAGCGGAGGGCTTGCGCATTCTCTATGCGGGGTCATTGCTGGATCGTCGCGGCACATTTTTGACCGAAAAACTGCTGGCGGCGGACGAGAGTTTGCATGTCGTTATGGCGGGTTGGATTCGAGACGAGCGCACACGGGCCTTGTCGCAGCATCCGCGGGTCGAATGGCTGGGCACCATCCCCCAGCGGGAATTCATCACGCAGGCCACGCGTTGCGATTTCATTCTGTGCCATTATGAGCCGGCGAACCTGAACAATATCTACGCCAGCCCCAACAAAATTTACGACGCCATCCAGGCAGATGCCGCCATCATCATCAATCCTGAGGTAAGGGTCTCCCGTTTTGTTCGTGAGCATCGGTTGGGTGTCGTGCTGGAAGCGTATGATCCACCCGACCTGAAGGCCCTCATCCGGCAACTGCATGAATTCAAGACCACTTACCGGCCGGATCCGGCTTTGCGTGAGCAATTCACCTGGGAGAAAATCGCCCAACGGTTGAGTGCGGCCCACGGTGCAACCCCCGCCGAACGCGGATGACGCCATTGACCCTCAAAGGTTTTTTGCCGCGGATTGAAATCGTGCATTATCCCGGATCGGATGCCGCCCATTTTATGGATACGGGGCTTGATCCGGGCGGCATCTTGCGTCTCGATAAAGTCATGGTCGATCCGGGCGACACGATCCAGCGCCTCCGCGGAAAAATTGAAGCCTGGTTGCCGGAAATTCTACCGGGAGCGATGAGCGATTTTGGGGAAGGAGAAATTCCATGCTGAAAAAGAAAATTATGCTTGTGGCCGGCACCCGGCCGGAAGTCATCAAGCTGGCTCCGGTTTGCTTTGCGCTGCGGGAAAGCGCCACGCTGGAGCCCATGCTGCTTTCTTCCGGCCAGCATCGCCAGATGCTCGACCAGGCGTTCGCCGTCTTTGGCCTGAAACCCGATCTTGATTTGAATCTGATGCAGCCCGGCCAGACCCTGCCCGACTTGACTGCGCGCGTCATCACCCATGTCGGCGCCGCCTTGCGCGAAATTAAGCCCGCAGCCATCCTCGCCCAGGGTGACACCACCACCGTGCTCGGTGCGGCCCTGACGGCTTTTTACGAACGCGTGCCGTTCGGCCACGTTGAGGCGGGATTGAGAACCTATAATTTTGATGCACCCTGGCCGGAGGAAATGAACCGCCGGCTGGCCGACCCGATCGCGCAATGGTGTTTCGCGCCCACCGAATGGAGCGCCGGCAACCTCCGGGCGGAGCGCATCCCCGCCAAGCGCATCCACGTCACCGGCAACACCGTGGTGGACGCCCTGTTGTGGGTGCGGGAAAAACTCGGCCGGGCCCCGCGCCCGCCGGCGGAAATCACCGCCCGTTGTGGTATTCCGGAAGATTTCGCCCGGCGTTACTTGGCGGGAGCCGGCGCGCGTTTCGTGCTCATTACCGGCCACCGGCGCGAGTCTTTCGGCAAGGGCTTTGAGGATATTTGCCAGTCCATCGCGGATTTGGCCCGCAAATATCCCGACCTGGGCCTGCTTTACCCGGTGCATCTCAATCCGAATGTGCAGGAACCAGTCCGGCGTCTGCTGGGCAACAATCCGCGGGTCGCGCTGATTCCCCCGGTGGATTACGAAGACTTTATCTGGCTGATGGATCGCTGCCATTTCGTGCTCAGTGATTCGGGCGGTGTGCAGGAGGAGGCGCCGAGCCTGGGCAAGCCGGTGCTCGTAATGCGCGAAACCACCGAGCGGCCCGAGGGCGTCGAGGCCGGCACCTGCCGCCTCGTCGGCACCAACCCCGCCCGCATTTTGGCCGAGGCGGCCGTGTTGCTGGAAAATCCCTCGGAATACGCCCAACGCGCCCGCCTGCAAAACCCCTATGGCGACGGCACCGCCAGCCGCCGCATCCGCGAAATACTGGAACAATCCCTCGCTTAATCTTTTGCCATGAACTACGACATCTGTGTCCTTGGCCTCGGCTATATCGGCCTGCCCACCGCCTCGATTTTTGCCACCAAAGGCAAAAAAGTCCTCGGAGTCGATGTGGTGCCGCGAGTGGTCGAAACCATCAACGCGGGCAAAATCCACATCGAAGAGCCGGACCTCGACGTGCTCGTGCGCGCCGCCGTGCAAAGCGGCAATCTGCGTGCGGATACAAAACCAGCCCCGGCGGCGACCTACATCATTGCGGTACCCACTCCTTTCCGCAAAGAACACCAGCAGCACAAAACGCCCGACCTTTCCTTTGTTGAACAAGCCACGCGCTTTATCGCGCCGGTTGTGCCCGCGGGTGCCCTGGTCATCCTCGAATCCACCAGCCCGGTTGGCACCACGGAAAAAGTGCGCGGCTGGCTGCTCGATGAACTGGGGCGTGTCCGCAAGGCCGAAGCGTCGGCGCTGGGTGTGTCGCTGCGCTTCGCGCACTGCCCGGAGCGCATTTTGCCCGGGCAGATGTTGAAGGAATTGGTCGCGAATGACCGTATCGCCGGCGGCCTCACGCCCGAAGCATCGCTGGCGGCGCGCGACCTTTATCGCGTCTTTTGCACCGGCGAAATTTTTCTCACCGACGCCCGCACCGCTGAAATGGCCAAACTCACGGAAAATTCCTTCCGCGACGTAAACATCGCCTTTGCCAACGAGCTTTCGCTGATTTGCGAAAAACTCGGCATCGACGTCTGGGAGCTGATCCGGCTCGCCAATCGCCATCCGCGCGTAAAAATTCTCCAACCCGGCCCCGGGGTGGGCGGCCACTGCATCGCGGTGGACCCGTGGTTCATCGTGGACGCCGCGCCGGACGAAGCCAGGCTCATCCGCACCGCCCGCGAAGTCAATGACCGCAAGCCCGAGCGCGTGCTGGCCTGGGTGCGGGCCGCCGCGACGCGCTTTCCCCGGCCCGTCATCGCGTGCTTCGGCCTGGCTTTCAAGGCGGATGTGGATGATTTGCGTGAAAGCCCGGCGGTGGAAATAGTCGAACGATTGGCGCACGACGGCCTGGGCGAAGTTCTCGCCGTCGAACCGCACATCCGGGCGCTGCCCGCTGCGCTCGCCGCCGGCGGCGGGGTGCAATTGGTGGATGCGGCTGCGGCCCTGGCTCGCGCCAATGTGCTGGTTCTGCTCGTCAGCCACCGCGCCTTTGCGGGCATTGACCGGAAGCTGCTCGCCGGCAAGGCGGTGGTGGATACGCGTGGTTTTTGGAAATGAATTTTTTCCGCAAAGTCTGGCTGATCGGCAAATATCTCGGGCCGGGTTGGGTGGCCTATCGGCTGGGCTACGCGCTGCAAGTGCGTATAGGCGTGCTGAAACGGCGGATGCCGCTCAAATCCTGGAATGAAATCAACGCGGTCGCGCATTTGCCGGATTGGCTGCGCGCGCCGGATTTTCCCGCCGCGGGAAAGGGGTGGGGGAATCGGTGCATCGCCGAGGCGGACGGCGTGGCGCTGGGTGAATTTGTCCTCTTTTCGCACCATCAAAAACAACTCGGCTGCCCGCCGGACTGGCACAAGAACACCTTCACCGGGCAATCGGCGCCGCGTCATGTCCACTGGTCGGCGCTGGGGGACTTTGATTTTGGCGATATCAAGGCCATTTGGGAGCCCAGCCGTTTTGGCTGGGCGTTTACCCTCGTACGCGCTTATGCGCGCACGCGCGAGTCGCGCCTCGTGGAACTGTTTTGGAAGCTGTTTGAAGATTGGTGTGCGCAAAATCCGCCCAATGAAGGCGTAAACTGGAAATGTGGCCAGGAGGCGACTTTTCGGCTCATGGCGGTCACCTTTGCCATCGGCCAATTCGGCCGGCTGCCCAGCGCGACGGAGGCGCGAATGAAACTGTGGTCGAAATTCGTGACCGCCACCGGCTTGCGCATCAACGCGAATTTGCGCTACGCCCTCAGCCAATCCAATAACCACGGGATCAGCGAATGCGTCGGGTTGGTTACCGCCGGCTTGCTCACGGAAGAGCCCGCCGCCGATGGTTGGTGTGCCAGCGGCCTGATGCATCTGCGCGACCAGCTGGACAAGCTGGTTTATCCCGATGGTGGATTTTCCCAGCATTCACTGGTCTATCATCGGGTGCTGCTGCACGATTTGTTCTGGCTCATCCGGGTTTTGCGCCTTGCCGGGCGCGAAGTTCCAGATTGGCTGGCCGAAAAGGCGAAACTCGCTTTGGCGTTCCTTGACCAATTGGTTGATGTGGAAACCGGCGGTGCGCCACTTTTCGGCGCCAATGATGGCGCCAATATTCTTCCACTGGACGAATGTGCTTACGATGACTTTCGCGGCGTGGTGCAAGCGGGCTTTGCCTTGTTGGCAAAACAGCGGGCTTATCCGCCCGGGCCGTGGGACGAAACGGCCTTTTGGCTGGCAGGAGCGGAGCCGGCCGGGTTGCCCCTGCGGCCCACGGATTCGGCCCAACGCCGGCACGCCGAGGTCAGCGGGTATTTCCAGTGGCGTTCCGGCCCGGCCCGGCTGTTTTTAATTTGTCCAACGCAGTTCCGCCATCGGCCTGGGCAGGCGGACATGCTGCATGCCGATATTTGGTGGAACGGTCGGCCGGTGGCTCACGACGCCGGCACTTATTCCTACAACGTTTCTGGAGTGTTGGACGGTGCTTTTAATCTGGCTGCGGCCCACAACGTTCCCATGCTGGCCGGCCGCGAGCCGCTGCAAAAGGCCACCCGGTTTCTTTATCTGCCCTGGCCCCGCGGCCGGGCCGGATGGTTTGAAGGCGAAAAATGTTTCCGGGCGGAACACGATGCTTATGGTGACCGTGCTCATTTGGAACGTTCGATTGCTGCTCCGAAGGCTGGGGTATTTGACATTTTGGATAAAATCCGCCTGACGCAGCCTGGTCGTGTGCGTTTGCACTGGTTGCTCACGGACGCCGATTGGAGGCTCGACGAAGCAGCCCGGACGGTCACGGCCAAGCTCGATGGGGGGAATTACACGATCTCGTGGGCCAGCCCAATCCCGGCCAGCGCGGCCAGCCTCGTTCGCGCACGGGAGGGTTCCGCGCGCGGCTGGTGGTCACGGCACTATCTGGCCGTCGAGCCGACGGTGTCGCTTGAATTGCTTTTTGACGTTGATCAAAAACTAGAGGTGACAACCCGTTTTGCCCCCGGTGGCGTCTAAGCCATGCGCGTTTTGTATTTTCACCAGTATTTCAACACACCGCGCGGGGCGGGCGGCATCCGCTCGTATGAATTTGCCCGCCGCTTAATCGCCCGTGGGCACCAGGTGACGGTGGTCTGCGTGGTTCACGACACGGATCCGCTCGATTTACCCGGGTCGCGCGACCAGCCGGTGCGCCGCGGGGTGATTGACGGCATCGAGGTTATTCAATTCAACCTGCCTTATTCCAACCACCAAAGTCTGCCGCAGCGCGCGGGGGTTTTTTTCCGTTACGCGGCGCGGGGCATTGGGCTCGCGCTGAAATTGGATTACGACCTGCTCTTTGCCACCAGCACGCCGCTCACCGCCGGCATTCCCGGCATTTTTGCGCGTTGCCTGCGCGGCAAGCCGTTTGTGTTTGAGGTGCGGGATTTGTGGCCTGAACTGCCCAAGGCGATGGGCGTGGTGAAGAATCCGTTTGTGCTCGCGGGAATGAGCGTTTTGGAATGGCTGAGTTATCGCGCGGCATCCGCCTGCATTGGCCTGTCGCCCGGCATTGGGGAGGGCATTGCGCGGCGCAGCCGCCGGGGTTTACCCATTGCGGTGATTCCCAATGCGGCGGACTTGGAATTGTTCACGCCCGGCGTGCGCGAAAATTTGCGCCTCGATGGCGTCAAGCCCGCCGATTTTGTCGCCGTATTCACGGGAGCGCATGGGATGGCGAATGGTTTGGACGCGCTGCTCGACACCGCGGCGGAATTGAAAAAGCGCGGCCGGCGCGACATCGTCCTGGTCTTTATCGGCGAAGGTAAGTTGAGGCCTGCTTTGCAGGAGCGCGCCCGGCGCGAAAGCCTGGATAACTGCCGTTTTTACGGTCTCATGCCCAAAGCGCAGCTCAACGAAATAATCGGTTGCGCGGACGCCGGGCTGATGATCCTGGCCAATGTGCCGGCGTTTTATTACGGCACGTCACCCAATAAATTTTTCGACTACCTGGCGGCCGGACTGCCTGTCGTCAATAATTACCCCGGCTGGCTGGCGGAAATGATTCAGTCGCACCGTTGTGGCCTGGCGGTCCCGCCGGATAATCCCGTTGCGCTGGCGGACGCGCTGGCACAACTCGCCGACAATCCCGGTCTGCGCCATGAATTCAGCCGGAACGCCCGCCGGCTGGCGGAAACAAAATTTGACCGCGCAAAAATGGCTGACCGCTTTGTCGACTGGCTCGAGGCTGTTTACCAGCATCGCGCCGCGCCGGGTTTGCAACCTTTTGCCTGACCCTCAGCGCTTCGCTATATTTCCGGCAGACTTTCTCGCCTAATGATTGGAAGCACTGCATTCTGTCTTGACCGCGCCCTTTGGGTGGCCCGTCCATGAGCTTTTACCGTCGCCAGGGCAAACGCTTCTTCGACCTTGTGGTGGTCGTGCTGGCCGCCCCGGTTTGGGCGCCGCTATTGTTGGTGGTCGCCTTGCTGGTCCGAGGCAAACTTGGTTCGCCGGTTTTCTTCCGTCAAAAACGGCCCGGCCTGCGTGGCCAAATCTTTGCCATCGTCAAATTCCGTACCATGACTGAGGCCCGTGACGCGCAAGGTAAGCTGTTACCCGACCTCGACCGGCTGACCCCCTTCGGCCGCTGGCTCCGCCGTACGTCGCTCGACGAACTGCCGGAGTTATTCAACGTTTTGTCTGGGGACCTGAGTTTGGTCGGGCCGCGACCGTTGTTGATTCAATACCTGCCGCGCTATTCGCCGGAACAGGCCCGGCGCCACGATGTTCTGCCTGGCATCACCGGGCTGGCGCAAATCAAGGGCCGCAACGACATCACGTGGGAGGACAAATTTCGCCATGATGTCTGGTACGTTGA
>JABDGR010000047.1:0-2302 GCA_013285985.1 Verrucomicrobiota bacterium | reverse complement strand
TTGACCACTTGACCTGCTGGCTGGACGTGAAGATACTGCTCCTGACTGCTTGGAAGGTGCTCGCCCGTGAAGGCGTGGTCGAACCAACCATCGGTCCGCACCAGGAATTTATGGGTAGTCCACCGCGGGGAAGCACGGACGACTCAAAGACGCCCTCCAATTAACCGCGAAAGTTTTTCCGGATTCGGCCGATAAGCAGACAATCTTTCATCGCCCACCCTTGCCTCTGGCGCGGCTTTGCACAAAATGTTTTGGGACGGCATCATTGAATCAAGCGACCCGCGGTGGGTGGAAACCCTGCGGCGGGTGCCGCGTTATGATTTCCATCATTTACCCGGCTATGTGGCGCTGGAGGCTGAGCGGCGCGGCAATCGCGCCTGCGCTTATGTGCTGCAAAGCGACCAGGGGGTTTTTCTTGTGCCGCTCTTGGATGCGCCGGTACCTGTGACCCTGCAACCCGCGGGCGATTCTCCCCACGATGCCCTGGCGCCCTACGGCTATGCCGGGCCGCTGGTGGCCGCCGAAGGCAGCGAAGAGCAACAGAATGAATTTGTGACGCTCGCCTTGACGCGCCTGGTCGAGCACCTGCGTTGCCGGGGCATTTGTTCAATCCTGGTGCGTTTTCACCCGGTCATTCCGGTTCCCCTTCTGCCATTCCAATCCCTGGGCCGGCTGGTTCAACACGGTGAGACGGTCTGCATGGACCTGCATCAAACCCTGGAGCAAATGTGGTCCGATACCCGTCATGGTTTTCGCAACCCGATTAATCGCATGGAACGTCAGGGTTTCCGCTTCGAGCTGGATTTCGAGGCCCAGCATCTTGACGAGTTCATCAACATCTACCACGACACGATGTTGCGCGTGCATGCGGAACCGCAGTATTTGTTCTCGGAGGAGTATTTTCGTGCGCTCCGGCGCGTGCTCGGGGCGGGTTTTGTCCTGGCGCATGTGCGCAACCCGTCCGGAGAAATCGTGTCCAGCGGGATATTCACGGTTTGCTCGGGCATCGTGCAATACCATCTGTCGGGCAACAGCCTGGGTGGCCAGGGTTCTGACGGTTCGAAGCTGCTCTTGCATGGCATGCGAAAGTGGGCGAAGGAACGCGGGTTGGAAAAATTCCATCTCGGCGGCGGCCTGGGCGCAAAAAGCGACTCACTGTTTAACTTCAAGAGTGGATTTTCTTCTGGCCGGGCGACTTTTTCCAGCTGGCGCCTGGTCGTGGAGCAACCTGTTTATGATCGCCTTTGCCGGCAGTGGGAACGCCAAACCCGGGTTGTGGCCGATTCCGTGACCGGCTACTTCCCGGCCTACCGCAAAATTTTGCCGCCACCGGAAGCCAGCACCGAACGTCGCTGTGCTTGAGGCCGGCTGAGGCGGCTAATCAGGATTTCATGGGTAAAGGCTTGATTTTTAATAACAAATTTGAGATTATGCGCTTTCTGCGACAACCTATGTATTGCCAATTGTTTTTGTGCTAAACAGCGCATCAGAGGTTAAAGATGAATCCCGGCCGCTGGTCATTGTTGGCGCCGGCGGTCACGGACAGGAGGTGTTATGGGTGGCGGCGAGAATGTCCCTCGAATCGAGCCATGAGCGATGGAATGTGCTGGGCTTTGTGGACGACCGCCCCAGCTTGCGCGGCTGCATGGTGGAGGGCCTGCCGGTGCTCGGCTCCATGCAGGAATTTTTATTCGCCCATGCCGGCCGGCCGTTGTTTTTTCATTGTGCGGTCGGCAACAATCACCAGCGGCAAAAGCTGGCGGCCGTCATGCTCAGCGAGGGCTATCAACCCGCCACCATTATTGATCCGATGTCGGTTGTCTCGCCGCGCGCCACCATCGGCGCGGGCGCCTACGTCGCCCCGCGCGTCTACATCGGTCCACTGGCGAAAATCGGCCGCTTTGCCTTGATCAACGTCGCTTCCAGCATCGGCCACCACTGTGTCATGGGCGACTACACGCAAGCGTGCCCGGGCGCGCGGGTTAACGGCCATTGCGTGGTAGAAAACCTCGCCTTTCTCGGCTCCAACTCCGTGGTGCATCCCGGCAAGCGGGTGGGGGAAAACGCCACCGTCGCGGCCAGTTCCTTTGTGGTGCGCGACGTGAAGCCCAACACCCTGGTCGTGGGCGTGCCGGCCCGGATGTTGCACCACACGCCTGATTTTGAAAATGAAGCTGATTTTGACGACGCGCCACCGCCCGAACCCGCGCCGTCCACGGTTGAATGATTTCCGACGAACAGATCCGCCAGGCCGTCGCGCGCGAACTCCGGGTGCCGGCGGAATTGCTTCAGCCGGCCACGG
>JABDGR010000046.1:7212-9962 GCA_013285985.1 Verrucomicrobiota bacterium | reverse complement strand
TGGTGACCAGCAGCGAGGCAAATTCGTCCACGTGCGCCATCACCTCGACCGACAGCATGTCGCCCAAGGACTTTGCCCGGATTGTGACCAAGGGACTGCAGATTGATTGCCAGAAAGCGCTCTAATCGTGCCCATGGTTTGGGTTTGGCGGTTTGTTTCAGCAGGTCATTGTACTTTTGCTGCAACTCGGCGTAGTCGGACTTTACCGATGCTATTTGGGTTTCCAGATCGACCAGGGAATCGGCCTTTTTGGTTAAATCGGCAATTTGGCTGTTCAATTCTGCAATTTTGGCGTCTTTATCCTTGGCGCTCTTTTCCGCGTCATCCAGCGCTTTGAGGGCCTCTTCCGTGCGGTTTTTCCCCAAGTCGGCGTCATCTATGGCGGCCTTGACCTTCTTTTGGTCATCTTCCTTGCTGGCCAAGGCAGCGGTGAGCTGGTCCTTGGCGTCTTGCAAGTCTTTGTCAGAGGCCGTTTTGGCGTCCGTCATGGCCGTTTTGGCCTTGGCCAACTGGTTTTGCAGGCCATCAACTTTGCCGTTGGTGAGCCAGAAGAGCACACCGGCGGCGATGGCACCGAGGATTGCGAGGACGCGCAGGAATTGCGAAGCGTTCATAATAGGGGGTCGAGGAGGGGTTGGAAGGGGAGATTTAAGCTATGGGTTATCGTCGAGTCGAGCAATAACTGTAACCGGAAATTGACGGGGCCGTGGTTTTGCGGATGCCTTTCGCCGGGTTTGCAGCCAGATGTTCCAGTAACTTAAAAATAAGTTCGGCCTGAGGTTCAAGCCCCAATTTTTTGGACAATTGTTCCGGGGTGAAGGTTTCGCCGGGGGCGGCTCGCAGGGTCTGCTGGAGGCGTTGTTTGATGGCGAGGATGCCGGCGGCGGCCTTTTTGCCGGCTTCGACCCCGGGTTGGTGGTAGGCGTTGATGCCCACCAGGCTGCCGTAGAACCCGACCGCCCGCTCGAACAACGCAATGATTTGCCCCACTGCGCGCGGGGAAGTATCGGCCAGAGTCAGGGTGATGGACGGGCGGCCTTTTTCCGAGAGCGCCTCGCGCGTGCCGAGCAGGAAGCCTTGCAGGTAATCGCCCGCAGTAATGTCCGGTTCGATATCCAGCGCCGGGCCTTCACGATCCTTAAGCACTTCGATGAAAACGGCGAAGAAATTGGGCACGCCGTCGCGTAACTGCTGCACGTAGGCGTGCTGGTCAGTCGAACCTTTGTTGCCATAGACCGAAATACCCTGGTTAACGACGCGGCCTTGCAGGTCGAGTTCCTTGCCCAGCGATTCCATCACGAGTTGTTGCAGGTAACGCGAAAGCAGCAACAGGCGGTCCTTATAGGGCAGGATGACCATGTCTTTGCGCCCGCGTCCATCGGTAAGGAAGTGCCAGGACAACGCCAGCATCGCCGCGGGGTTTTTTTCCAGGGGCCGGGCGCGCGTCAGGCCGTCCATTTCTTTTGCGCCGGTCAACAGCGCGCGGATGTCCACTCCTTGCAGGGCGGCCGGCAACAGGCCTACCGGGCCCAGTTCGGACGTTCGTCCGCCCACCCAGTTCCACATCGGGAAACGTGCCAGGAAACCGTTTTTCTGCGCATATTGGTCAAGATGGCTGTTGTCGCCGGTGACGGCCACGGCGTGCGCGCCAAATTTGACTCCCGCACGAGTATAGACGGCTTCAGTCTCCAGCATGGCGTTACGCGGTTCGGGCGTACCGCCGGATTTTGAGGTCACAATCGTGAGCGTGCGGCCCAAACTGCCTTCAAGTTGTTTGAATACCAACTCCATGCCGTCGGGGTCGGTATTATCGATAAAATATACCTTTAGCTTGTCTCCGCCGGGCCGGCTCAGAGCGTGGGCGGCGAACTGCGGCCCCAGCGCCGAACCGCCGATGCCAATACAAAGCAGATTTTGAAACGCGCCCTGCGCGCCCTTGATTTCCCCGCGATGCACTTTGGCGGCAAAGGCCTCAATGCTTGCGATGGTTGTTTCGATCTCACGCGCAATATCCGGCGTTGGGGCGAGTTTCGCATCCCGCAGCCAGTAGTGGCCCACCATGCGGTTTTCGTCCGGATTGGCGATGGCTCCGCGCTCCAGGGCATCCATCGCGTCAAAGGCCGCGGTCATCGGCCCGCGCATTTTCTGAAAAAATTCGTCCGTGAACCCCACGCGGGAAAAGTCGGCAGTGAAGCCGAGCTGATCAAAGGGCAGGCAGAATCTTTGGAAAGAGGCCCAGGTCATGGCGCGTTATCGTTGGATTTGACTCTAACAGAACACGCAGAACCAGCAGAAAGACAAGCCGAGATTACGCCGGGCTGCTTCCGTATGAAACAATTGAACGACAATTGCTGTGGCCGGCAGACAGAGAAAACACCCGCGGAACCGCTTGGCTATCCCTACGATTTGATGCCGGCTTTTTTGCGGCGCATCTGGTCAACCAGTGTCACCCAAAACCCCTGCAGCACCATCCAGAACACCATCGTCAGGCAGAAGGACGTGAATGCGGCGGTAATTTGCCGGCCCCGCTCCGAAAAGTCCGGAGTGTGGGCATAGGCCACCTTGCACATGAACAGGAAAAATCCGGCGGCCAGAACCAGGCTGACGAGAATGGCCAGCGGGCCGACCAGCTTGCGGTTGTCTTCAGTGGGAACAGTTTCTTTACTCATGACAGCCAATGAGCAAACCTTTTGCCCGCTGTGCTGTCAAGCTGTGAACGAAGTTGGCTGGCCCTCAGCTCCATTCTTCAT
>JABDGR010000046.1:0-7202 GCA_013285985.1 Verrucomicrobiota bacterium | reverse complement strand
CTTTGGGCTTGGGGGCGGAGCATCACTGGTGACGATGGTGCTGGCGAGGCGGTCGTGCCCGGCGCGCCGGTTGGGCGCAAAAAAAGTCGGGATGGCGTTGGCCACGAGCAGGATGGGAAAAAAAAGGAAAAGACTGGCGACCTTAAACAGACAGCGGCATAAACTCTCCAGGAAAGAAGGCGGAGCGTTGGTGCCCCAGCGGGCCGCACGCAGGCCAAAGGCCCGCTTGCCCAGTGTCGAACCGCCCATGGCCATTTCGCTGGCAAAGAAATAGGCCAGCATGATCAGGAAGAAGGTTTTGCCTGTGTCCGCGACGACATTGAGAAACTCATCGTCGTAAGTGATTTGCGGCAGCGCGCCGGAGGTTTCTGTGCGAGCAAACTCGGCTTCGATGGACTGCCACTGTTTCGACACGGTGTTCGCAGCGTCCGGATGATACTGCGGCAGCACAATTCGCGTCAATATAACCCAGGCGGCAAGGCCGGCCAGCGAAGTGTCCAGGGCCAAGGCGATGATACGCCAGAATAGGGGCGCGGGAGTCGACCCGCCAACGCTGGCAATTACGGGTGGAATCGGAGTCTGAGCCGGGGGTCTGCTGGCAGGCGGGTCATCCATGGCGTTTTTTCCAGGCCTTGAGCGTGTTGCTCATCAGCATCGCCACGGTCATCGGGCCGACCCCTCCCGGCACGGGTGTGATGCGCGCGGTGCGGGGCGCCACGGCGTCAAAATCTACATCACCGACAATGCGATAGCCGCTTTTTTTCGACCCATCGGGCACGCGGTTGATGCCGACGTCAATCACTGTCGAGCCTTCCTTGACCATGTCCGCGGTGATAAAGCGTGGTCGGCCGATGGCCGCGATAAGAATATCCGCCGTGCGCGCGATGGCGGGCAGGTCGCGCGTGCGCGAGTGGCAGAAAGTCACCGTCGCATTGCCGGGCAGTCCCTTTTGCAAAAGCAGCAGGCCCACGGGCTTGCCGACAATCAGGCTGCGGCCCACGACGACGACGTGCCGCCCGTCCGTCTCCACCTTCGAACGGCGGATAAGCTCAACAATGCCCGCCGGCGTGCAAGCGACAAACCCACTGGGGTCCTCCTGCACGAGCTTGCCGATATTGAGGGTGTTGAAGCCGTCCACGTCCTTGTCCGCATGAACGTGGTTGAAGACCGCGGTTTCGTCCATGTGCTTGGGCAGCGGCGATTGCACCAGTATGCCGTCCACTTGCGGGTCGCGGTTGAGCGAATCAATTTTCGCCAGCAAGTCGGCCTGGGTCATGGACTCGGGAAAAATTTCCAACCGGCTGGTCATGCCCACTTGCGCGGCGGTTTTTTGCTTCTTGGCCACATAGGACACGGAGGCCGGGTCCTCGCCCACGCGCACGAACGCCACTGCTGGTCTCCGGCCCGAAATTTTTGCCACCTCTGCCGCGATTTGCGTAAGGACGCTCTCCGCGATGGCGTTGCCGTCAATGAGTTCCATGCTGCGAGTGTGCCGTGCCATCCGCGGGCGTTAAAGCCGAAAATGATTCCCTGCCAGTGGTACTTGCCCGTGTGGCGGGTTGTGGGGTATAAGGCAAGTGATGCATGTGTCGGCAGCTTGGTGGGTTGGCTTCAACCTCGGCGTTCTCGCGCTGCTGGGGCTGGATACGCTGGTGCTGCACCGGGACCGGCGGCCAGTGTCCTTCCCGTCGGCGCTGGGCCTGAGCATTTTTTGGGTCGTGCTGGCGGCAATTTTTGGCGCGGGTATTGGCTTGGGCTGGGTCGGCAGCTATGGGGCCGTGGAGCGCGGGCCTGCGTGCCTGCAATTTTTCACGGCGTATTCGCTGGAGCAATCCCTGAGCCTCGACAACGTGTTCGTCTGGGTGCTTCTGTTCCGGCATTTCCGTGTGCCCGCAGCGCAGCAACGGGGGGTGCTGTCCTGCGGCGTGGTCGTGGCGATGGCGATGCGCGCGTTCCTGATTCTTGGCGGTGTTGCTCTCGCGCGGCATTTCGGGTGGGTCTTTTATATTTTTGGCGCCTACCTGCTATGGGCGGCGGTACGCCTGTGGCAGCCGCAACGCGTTCCGGCTGCCCCAGGCCGCAATTACCTCTGGCAGTGGCTTAAGCCCTGGGTGCGTACGACCGAAGACAATCCGGCGGGCCGTATTTTTGTGCGTCAACACGGGCGCTGGCTGGCCACGCCGCTCTTCGCCGTGTTGCTCACGCTCGAAATGAGTGACATGACTTTTGCATTGGATTCTGTGCCGGCGGTGCTCGCGGTCACGCGCGACCCATTTATTGCCTACACGTCGAACATTCTCGCGGTCCTCGGCCTGCGCGCGCTGTTCTTCCTGCTCCAGCACGTCATCGAGCGTTGCTGGCTGCTCCATTACGGGATTGCGCTGCTGCTGGGCTTCATCGGCCTCAAACTGCTGCTGGCAAAGTTTTACGAAATTTCTCCCGTTGCCTCGCTTGCTTTCATTGCCGTCGTGCTTGTGGGCAGTATCGTTGGCTCGTGGATAATCAAACCCGCCGCCCACTCGCGTTGATTTACTTGAGGCTGAGCACGGCCGCCTGGGTGCGGGTCCACCAAGCCCCGGTTTTGGCGTGTTCCTCGCGTGTCGTGAAATTGTAGAGATACAGCACGATGCGGAGCTGCTTCGGCGGCGCATTGGGGAACGGATTGTGGTCGAGCAGTCCAATCACGTTTGGGTTGCCCGCGCGCAATTGGCCGCAGAACAGCACCAGCCACCGGGGGACGGAAGTGCCCCGGCTGTCGTAAATCTCATTCGCCGCGAACCACATCTGCCAGTCCAGCCGCGGCATGTGCGGCGTGCTAAAGCTGGGCTCGCGCATGGGGTCGCCGGGCTTCCACACAAAATCATATTCCTTCCACGTCTGCCCGTCATCGCTGCCCTCAACGACGAGTTCTGGTCGCTCCGTCGTCATCACCCGGAACAAACCGTAGGTGTTGACGATGCCGATTTCCTGCAAGCGTTGGGTGACGAAGTCGAGCCTCAACACTTCGTCAAGCGTGGGTGATTTTTGCGCCGGCGCGCCGGTGCGCGCCTGCCAGGTTTCGTGGAACTCCACCAAGCCAACGATCAGGATGAACCCGGCCAGCGTCGCGCGCGTGATGGCGCAGGACCGGTTCCAAATATACCTTGCACGCGATGGCGCGTGTTCCACCGGGGCCACGCCGCGCTCAATAAAGCTCCGTACGCGCGCCGGCCAGAAGGTGTCGTCGAACAACGGCAGGCACAGGACGATGGTCAGCAAATTGAAGAAGCCGTAATTGCCGGAAATCAGGAACATCACCTGCAAAAATATCTGTAATAACGCGGCGATATGCCGCAGTCGCCGCGGCCCAAAAAACGCAAAAGGGACAATCAACTCGATGGTCATGCAGGTCCATAGCGACGTGCTTTGAAACCAGTCCGGCAGGTGGGCAAACCACCAGCTCGTGGCGGCGGGAATCGGCTGCGTGAAGTAATGGTATTGCAGCGCCGTGCCGTCGAGCCAGGTGTTCTTTCCGATGGGCACGCTGGTGATATAAGACACGAAATGCCGAAACCAATCCGGATTGGTCGGGCCTGGTCCCGTATCATTCCACAGTAACTTTACGAGGCCCGACATCACCATCAGCTTGAACAGCAGCCACCACACCGCCCAGCGCCCAATCACCGGCGGCTCGCGCGGCGCCATGGGCTTCTGCCAAAGTCCCCACGGCGCGAAGAGCAGCGCCACCAGCCCGCTTTCCACCAGCAGGATGTCCCACTGGAAATTCAGAAAAATCGGCACCCCGCCGCGCAGCGAGCCATACATCAGCACGCACCCGAGCAGCGCCCAGCCGGGCACCAGCCCCATCATTACCAGCAACGCGCAACCCACGCCTGTGCCGCAGATGGCGTTCAGCCCTGCGCTGTCCGGCGAAAGCCAGAGCAGCGACGGCGCGGCCATAAAGCGTTCGAAATTGTCGGAGCCGGCCTGGGCCTTGACCACGCTGAAATAATCCTTGATCGGGAAGAGGCCATGGTCGCCCACCAACCCCGCCGATTGCGCCCAAAACGAGATGAACGCGATGAGGTAGATCAACCCCAACATCCGCAAAAACAGCATTCCGCTGAAGCGGTAGGTGCTGCGCACGCCGGGGTCGCCCCAGAAAATCCGCGTCAGCAGCGACAAAAACGCGCGGTTTTGCGCCACGCCGCGGTAAAACCACTCGGAAATTTTTGCGAAGGGCGGCAGGCTTTGGTAAAGCCACAGGCTCCAGCTGTGGCCGGGCACGGTGTTCAGCGCCGCAAACACCGCCGCGGCGCCGCGCGCCACGCGCCCGTCCGGGAAAATCAAATGGATTTCCCGCGCGTATTCGCTCGCCTTGATTTCCGGAAAGCGGTTCCCCACCGATTGATACGGCTCATAGTCCACCTCGTCACCTGTGACGTGCTGCCAGCGCCGCACCCAGCCGCCGCAAAAATGGCAGTCGCCGTCCCACACCATCAGCGGGCGCGGAGGGGGCGAAGCCACGCGCAAGGCGTTTGCATCCATAAAATCAGGGCGATTATAGCGCGTGAATCGCGCCCGTCAGCACTTCAATCGTCTTATCCAGCGCGGCGGAGTCATGCACGGTGCTGATAAAGCAGGTCTCGTAAGGCGAGGGCGGCAGGTACACGCCGCCGTCAAGCGCGGCATGGAACACCTGGCGAAATTTGGCCGCGTCTCCCTTGAGTGCGCCGGCGTAATCGCGCACGGGTTTATCCGTGAAAAACAGCGCGAACATCGAGCCAACCTGCGGCACTTCCAGAGGCACGCCTTTGTGCCGCGCGGCATCGCGCAACGCGGCGGCAAGTTTTTTCCCGGCCGCTTCCAACGCCGGATACGGCTTCAGCTCCTTTATAAGTGTTAAGGCCGCCAGCCCCGCCGCGACGGCCAGTGGATTGCCGCTCAGCGTCCCGGCCTGGTAAACCGGGCCCAGCGGCGCGAGCTTTTCCATCACGTCGCGCCGCCCGCCAAATGCGCCCACCGGCAGCCCGCCGCCAATGATTTTTCCCAGCGCCGTCAGGTCGGGCTTCACCTGCGCAATTTCCTGCACGCCGCCCGGCGCGACGCGGAAGCCCGTCATCACCTCGTCAAAAATCAGCAGTGTCCCGGCGTGCGTGCAGCGCTCGCGCAGCGCGGCGAGGTAGCCGGGGTCGGGCAGGATGAGGCCGACGTTCGCCGGGTACGGCTCGAGGATGATGCCCGCAATCTGGCCGGAAAATTTGTCGAAGGCCGCATCCACGGCGGCGAGGTCGTTAAACGGCAGCACAATCGTGTCGGCGGCCGTCGCGGTGGGCACGCCCGCGCTGTCCGGATAACCATGCGTCAGCGCGCCCGAGCCGGCCTTGACCAGCAGGGCGTCCGCATGCCCGTGGTAGCAGCCGGCGAACTTGATGATTTTGTCGCGTCCCGTAAACCCGCGCGCCAGGCGCACGCACGACATCGTCGCCTCCGTGCCGCTGTTGCATAGGCGCACCATTTCCAGCGATGGCACCAGCTCCACCAATGTCTCGGCCATCGGCACCTCGCCGGGGTGGGGCGTGCCGAAGCTCGTGCCCTTTTCCAGCGCGGCGGCGATGGCGGCGCGGATGCGCGGGTGGTTGTGGCCGAAGAGCGCCGGGCCCCACGTGCAGACGTAGTCAATCAGCTCGCGGTCATCGACGGTGTAGAGCCGGCAGCCCCGCGCGCGCACGGTGAAGAACGGCGTGCCCCCTACGCCGCGAAACGCCCGCACCGGCGAATTCACGCCCCCGGGGATGAGGCGCTTCGCCCGCTCAAACAAGGCATCGGAGAGTGGGGTGGGCATGGAACAACTACCCATGCAATAAAGCTCCCGGATTCAGCGCAATCTTGGAATGACGGCAAAAGCTGCGCGCTGGGGGCAGCGCGCCCTACCTCCAATGCCCTCGCGAATACGCACCAGCGGGTAGGGCGGGCTGCCCTCAGCCCGCCGCTCCATAAAACTTTTCCCAATACTGTAAGGGAGTTTTACCTTCCCTTACTAAAGCATCATAGGCTTCTGATTTACAGATTCTGATCATTAAGTTATCAACGTCTTCTGGAACTTGTAACATGGTGAAATCGAAATGAATGGGTTTGAAGTGGAATTGAAATTCATCCAAAAAATCTTCAATGGACGTCAAAACACTTTCCAGGCAGTTCAATGTTAGGTTTGGTAGAAGCTTGGGATAGTTTTGCGTCAGAACGTTTAAATCGTTGTGAGCGATTCTCTTGTTGCGATGATCTTGTGCAGCCTCAACCAGCGATTTGATTTTTTGATAATGAACCATCATTTTATTTTTAAAATCGCTTGATTCAAGTTCATCAATTAAACGCAACAAAGAGAGATTCTTTTTTCCTTTGGTTTCCGCTGGGTCAGTGAGCTTGGTTAGGCCAAGCGTCAGATCGTCCATAAATAAATTGTCAATTATGTAGAATAAAAAGCCACCTGCCTTGTTTAGCTTATCGATATGCCATTTTTTCAGACGAATAAAGTTGTTTATGGAAAATCAACTTCGTTCTGATGTCGCAGGTTTCGCCACTGATATGCGCCCAGATTTCGCGCATATTTTCAGGTATTTCTTTTGGGGGGTCTAAGCGTGCGGGCATAGTTTTTTTGAATTAAAGGTTGTTTCATCGTTTGATGATTATCTGAATATGTAAAAACAACCTGCATGTTTCCAGCCATATCGCCTTTCATCCTCGCCTCCGCTTCCCCACGGCGGAAGGAACTCCTTGCGCGGCTGGGTTTGCCATTCGAGGTGCTGGTGGCGCCGATTACGGAGCATGAGGAGGCCACGGCGGAGCCGCGGGCGATGGTGCTGCACAACGCGGCGCTCAAGGCAGCGTGGGTTTGTTCAGAACGCCCGGGCGCGTTGGTTTTATCTGCGGACACGACCGTTGCGCTCGACAACGAAGTCCTGAACAAGCCGCGCGATTTGGCCGAGGCCCGCGCGATGCTCCGGCGGCTTTCCGGCCGCACGCACACGGTCTATACCGGCGTGTGCCTGTGGCGAAAGGTAGGGACGCCTTTCCAAGGCCTCCGCGGTCGGCTCGGAGAGCCGTCCCTACCCAAATCACCCGCCGATGAATGTGTCCCAATCGAAATTTCCCACTGCGAAACCAGCGCCGTCACTTTCCGCGCGTTCGATGACGCCACCATCACGCGCTATTTCCAAATCGTG
>JABDGR010000045.1 GCA_013285985.1 Verrucomicrobiota bacterium | reverse complement strand
GGCCGAGCAGCGGGATGTCGTCCCGGCAGGTTTCCAGGCTGGGGACGGCCAATTCCGTGGAACTGGTGAGCAGGTAGAGATTTTCATCCACCTGGCCGCGGTCGTAAAGGGCATCGAGGCTTTCCGAAAGACAAAAAATGAAGCGAACGGCAATCTTAAGGCCGGCGAAGGGGCCGCTCTTGCGCGCAATTTGCGGCAGCAGCCGTTGACGTTCGAGGTCGAGGGTGTCGGCTTCGAGAAAGCAAAGGGTGACGCGTTCGCGGTCTTCCTGTTCGCGCAGCAAGCGCAGGAGGTTGTTGGCCTCAACCATGGTATTGGTGAGGAAGAAAAAGCGCTCGGGGGACTTTTCGCGCAGGGCCTCAAAATCACGGCAAACGGCGGCGAAGTTGGTGCCGCGCGGGCCGGAAAGCGTCAGGTAGTTTTTGAAATTACGGAGCGCGTAGAGTTTATGGGCAAACTCCGCGGACTTGGCGTCGCGGCAGGGAAACGAGGAAAACGCAAAGGGTAGATTGTGGGTGAATTCCGGCGCGTTGGCGGAGTCGGGTTCGGCCTCCCCCTGGCGGGCGACCACCCCGTTGGTTTGTTCCAGCAGCTTGGCCGTGCGCTTCAGCAATGAAAAAACATTGAGTGGCTTGAGGAAGACCCCGCCGACGCCCTCGCGGATAAGTTCGCGAATCGTTTCGTTGTCGAGAAATCCCGAAACCATGATGATGGGCGTCTTGGGCTGGACCTTTTTCAACTCGCGCAGAAAATCCTTGCCACTGATGCCGGGCATGCGCTGGTCGGTGACCACCAGGTCGAATTGAAACTCGCGGATGAAGGAAAGCGCCTTCTGCGGGTCCAACTCGGAAGTCACGTCGTAGCCCGCCTGACTGAAAATGTCCGTCAGCAGGCTGTTGAAGTCCACGTCGTCGTCGAGAATGAGGATGCGGTGTCCCATCGGAGGCCGGTAAAATTCGCCGAGCAAAAGCCCATTGAATTAAACCTGAAAAGAGCATTTTGCCAAGCGTAAACTTGGGCCATCAAGGGGTTGTGCTTAGTTTTTCACGCAGGAACGCCAGGGTCAGCGCCCAGGCTTCACGCGCCGCCTGCGGGTGGAAGCTCGCGCGTTCGTCGCAGAAAAATCCATGATCGGCGTAAGAGATCTCGACATTCATGTGCGGTTTGTTGGCCGCATGCAAAGCCTGAATGGTTTGCGCGATTCGCTCGGGTGGAATGTGCTTGTCCAGCCCACCCCAGAAAAACAACAACGGCCCGTGTTGTGCGGGCGCACGCTTGAGCATGTCCGGCGCGATGCCTCCGCCATAATACGAGACCGCCGCGCTGAATGGTTTGACGCTGTTGGCGAGGAACGCCGCCCGTCCGCCGAGACAATAACCGATGCACGCCACCGCGTTGGGGCGCAGTTGCGGTTGCCGGTGCAGCCAGGCCCACACCGCGTTTACATCGTGCTCCAGCCCGACTTCGGTCACCGCGCTGAGATGCTGCCTGACCAAGGGGAAATCCTTGTAATCGCAAGTGAAACCCGCCGGTGCGGTGCGATGGAAAAGTTCCGGGGCGACGGCGAGATAGCCTTCGGCGGCGAAACTGTCCGCCACGTCGCGAATGTGCTGGTTCACGCCAAAGGCCTCCTGAAAAACAATCAACCCCGGAAATGGCCCGGAGCCGGACGGCCGGGCGACGTAGGCCGACAACGAAGTGCCGTCCGCAACGGGCAAAATGACGGGGTTTCCCGCGTTTTTCACGACACAGACATGACGAGTCTGAAATTAGACTTCAATTCCAAACGGGTTTCAGGGTTGTCACCTTCCCGGCAGGTTTTATCTTGGAAGCAATGAAACCAGCCTGCCTTCGGGGAATTGCCGCGCTTTTTTTCGCCTTGGTTGGCGCGTTCAACGCGCAGGCGCAACCGGTGGCGGGCCAGCCGCCGACCTTGCTGCCACAAGAGCAGGGTTGGGCGTATACGCGAACGGGCATTGCGTCGGGGGTTTACAAAATCTCGGACCAGTTTGCGGTTTTTCCCGGCAGTCGCTACGGCTTTGTCAAAGGCTTCCGCGTACCGCTGGACGACCAGGATCCGCTCCACACCGAGGCGGTGTTGCAGGACGGCCAGGTCTATGTCCCGGTGTCGTTCGCGGGCTACCCCACCCTCAAAGAAATTAAACCCGATGCGCCCTCGCCGGCCTTCCTGCGCGACCGCTGGGTTTATCAAATCCCGCGCCCGGCCTACACGCCGCCGCCGGCGGTGCACACCCTCCAGGTCAATGGAAAGACGTATGTGGACTTTGCCGATGTCGGCCATGCGTTGGGCCTGCACGTTTTTGAAGATGAAACGGGGCTGGTTTGCCTGGGCGAGAAACCCGATTTTAATTACACGACCCACGAATTGAACATCCGCGATGCGACACTCTCCGCCTTTGATACTCCGGAAAAAATCGTGGATCCGAAAATAGCGCTGAAATATTTGTCGAACCTGCCCGCACTGGCCCCCATGCCAAAACCACCAGCGATTCCCCTCACCGCCTATAACCTGGCCGGGTTTAATTTCAAAATGCTGGGCGGCAAGGTACCGCCGCCGGGCGTCTATCCGCGGTTGCTCTTTAGCCCGGAGGACCTGCCCGGCATCCAGGAGCGCCTCAAACAAACCAACGCCATGCAAATGGCGCTCGCCGAAATGGACGCACTGTTCGCGGTTACCTGGTGGGACAAGACCACGCCCGACGGCCAGATGTTCCTCAAACTCGCGCAGGGCGAGATGACGGAGTACACCGGCGAAGGCAAGGGCGCGGGGATTTATTCGAGCAACGTCAACTACCCGGCCAACTGCCTCACCTCGATGGCGCTGTTTTGCCTGCTCAGCGGCGATGAGGACCACGGCAAAATGGCCGCCAACGCCATCTATAATTATTACAAGGCGCTCGAACCGAAGCTCGACAAGGTTCTCGCCGCTTCCGACAACGAAATCGCGTTCACCCCCGAACTGGCCGGTTATTCGACTCGGCAATGGCAGGGCGTGGACAAACTGGTGTCCGGCTTGGATGCCGGCCTGGCGCTGGATTTCGCGGGGACGTGGATGACGCCCGAGCAGAAGGACTTGATGCGGCGCGTCATCGTCAAGGCCACTTATGGACGACGCCCAACGGCCGGCGCAGGCCTGGGCCATTTGCTGGCGCTGGCGGCCATCGAGGGTTTGCCCGGCTATGATGCCGAGGGCTACGCCGCCGATGCGGAATTGGCGCGGAGCTTTCTCGACTGGGGTTTTGATGAGAAGGGGCAGCTCACAGCCGAAGGTGCCCAGGCGGGCAATTTGCAATTCCAGCTGCTGGCGATGGTGGTGTTGGCGCGGCGCAATGACAACTTGTGGGGCCATCCACATTGGCGAAACTTCCTGAACGGCGTGCCCACGCCGGCGCCGGGGGCCAATAGCGGCGCCGCGGCGAGTGATGGCGGCCCGTATGACACACAAACCATCCTGGAATACCATGCGTTCTATCCGGACAATACTGCGGCCGACCGGATTCTCAGCCAGCGCTTCCCTGGCTTTAACCCCGCGAAGAGTGATCTGACGCTTTTCACCGCGCAACTCGCGCGCGAGAGCGCCGTGCACATGCGGCAATTGAAGCTGCGCCTGCCGGGCCTCTCGTCGCCGGGGTACGTGCAGCAATCCCTGCTTTACGACACGGACTGGAAACTGCCGGTGCTTGGGGAGTGAAATCATTTATGGGAATGATTCCCTACCCCCTCCCAAGCTTTTTGGGTTGATTCACCTTGATTCACCTTGAATCACCTTGAATTGGTTTGAATTACCCGGATTGAGTCAGCGCATTTCCTTGATTTGACCGCCAAGGTCGGTCGTAGCGCGTTCCGTAGCAGCCAGGCGTTCCTCGATTTGCGCAAGCCGGTCGCCGTGATGTTGTTCCAGCGTACGCAACGCAGCCTGCCAATCGATCGAGGTATCGTGCTCGGATGGCGCGGTAGGTGAATTTCCTAGAGATTCCTGTGCTGACGATACAGTCAGGCCCGGCTTAGGCCGATGATGCCGTGATGGAGCGGGTGAATGGTGGGCATGGTTGCTCATGCCCCACCCTAACACAATAGGCGTATCCGCCGTGAGCACTGCGTTGGCTGCGTTGGATCGGTTGGTTGCGTTGGCTCGGTTGGGCAAAATCGCGGCTGATTCACTTTTGTGCGGCACGGTAGAGGAGCCAGGCGCCGAGGGCTTCGAAGATGAAATTGGGCAACCAAAGGAGCAGGTCGGGGCGCAATTCAGGATGGTTGCGCAGGAGGCTGATGGAAAAGAGCAGGAAATAGTAGGCCAGCGCGAGGCCGAGCGCGATGGCGAGGTTGACGAAATTCTCCGACCGGCCCACGCGCAGGGACAGCGGCAGGCCGAGCAGGCCGAGTGCAAGCACGGAAAACGCCCCGGCGAAGTTGCGCTGGATTTGCATCTGCACGTCCATGCGCCAGCGGTTGAGGTCCTTCGCGGTGGGGTTGACCATGCCCGGCGGAGGCTCATGCCGCTTTTGCAAAAGCTCGCCGAGCGTCATCAATGAGAGCTTCGAGAAAGTTTGCGGCGCGCCGACGAGGTCGCTGAGCGCCAGTTGGTAGCGGCCTTCGTGCTCGGTGCTAGGAAGATAGCCGTCATGCTGCTTGAAAACGAAGGCGCCGACATTGATGTCCTTCATATCCTCCGGGTCGGAGGCCTTGTATTGAAAGCCCGAGCCTTCCTGGAGCACCAGGGTCAACTCGTCCGTCTTAGAGTCGTAATCCACATAGCCGCGCTGGCCGCGGGCGAAAAGGAGGACGCGGCCCTGGTCGTCGAGGTGGGCGAGCCAGATGTCTTCCAATTCATCACCCTGGCGGCCGCCGACATGGATGATGTATTTGGAGAAATCCCGCACCTCGGCGCCGGGTTGGAAGAGCCGCCCGGGGTCATGCCGGGCGAGGTTGGCGAGCGCCGTCTTGAACGCGTGGTCGGCGGCGGGCGCATAGTAAAAATTGATGAAGAGGCAGAGCACGACCCCCGCGCAGGCAGCCAGCAAGACGGGCGCGGCGAGCGACCACAAGCTCAGGCCGGCGGCGCGCATGGCGGTGTATTCGCGCTGGGCGCAGATGCGGCCCACGACCAGCAGCACGCCCGTCAGCAGCCCCAGGGGCAGCGCATAGGGAATCACGCCGGGAATGAGCAGCAGCAGCAGTTTGCCGAACGTGAGCAGGTCGAGCTTGCCGCTGGCCAGCAAGTCGAGCACCTCACGCATCACGTTGCCCAGCACCAGCACAAAGGCAAACATCACTACGGCCAGCGCCGTGGCCGCGACGACTTGCTTGAAAATATGGCGGTGCAGCAGGTTCACAAAAAATAGGGGTCAACGATCAAAAAAGGATTGTTTAATCCAAGTCCGCCAGTGACGATATATAACATACCCCAGATTGTGAACTGCGAACTTTGCCGCCGGACATTTTCACGCGGCTCCTTCTCCCGCTTCAGATTGTCCATGTTTACTCCCTACCGAGCCACACCCGGATGCCCCCGCACATTCCGCCTGCCTGACTGGCGCAAGTTGTGGTGTGGGGTGATGATGGCTGCGCTGGGCCTGACCGCCCAGGTCCATGGCGCTGAAACGCACAGCTTCACCGGCAACGATGGAAAACCGTACGATGCCGAAGTCCTGTCGGTAAAAGACGGAACGGCCATCGTAAAACGCGCCGACGGCAAGCTCTACAGCCTGGACCTGCCCACTTTGTCCCCCGCCGACCGCGCCTACCTGCAAGCGTGGAAAGCTCCGCCCAGCCAACGCCATGACGCCATCGCCACCACGGAATCCGAAATTGAAATCTCGGTCGCCGTGGAACCGGCGCCGAACGCGGAAAAAAGCCCCGCATCGTCTTCGTTGATACCAAAGGTGAGCCTGCAGAATCGGGAGACTCAAATGAATTTCAAGCGGCTGAAAGGCACGCTCATCCTGCTTGGGCAGGCAGCCAATAATTCCCGGAGATACAAGGTGCTGGCGGTGCAAAATTTCACCAGCGACCTGGCGGCGGGGGGGAAATACGATTTTTCCGGCGAGGCTTGCGCCGCAGCCATCACCGACAACCGCTCGGCAACCTGGCATTACCGGGGCTATATTTTCGTCCTCCAAAATGCGGAAAACAACATCATCCAGTTTCGCCATTCGGGACGTTTTTTGCGCACGGGCGCCGAGGCGCTGAAATTGCAACCGGGAACCGTGTTTTTCGTACGACCGGTGTTCCCCATCTTCCGTCCGCGCGCCACGGGAAGTCCGGCTACGAATTAATCTTGGGGCCGAGAATTACGAGCGCCTGGTTTGCGGAAGGAATCAAACGGTGGCGGTGGTTTTTTTGGGCTGACTCCCCGCCGCCGGCTGGGGCAGGTTGAGCATCTCGCGTAATTTCAGGTCTACCTCGTGCAACATCGGGTCTTGCGCGCCCCGGCCTTCCCGCGTGGGTTTGACCACAATGGCCTCGCCGATGGTGACGGTGACTTTGAGCGGCACGAACGGCCGCAGCTTGTCCGTTAAATCCTCCTGATAGCGCTCGATGGTTTCCAGCAAGCGTTCGGGCGGCGGGTTGCCCGATAAATAATCCGCCGGATAGTTATCCAGTTGCTGGGCGAGATAAATGTCGGCCAGGTGGCGCCAGCGGCGGCGGCGTTCTGGGTCATCGAGGGTTCCCGATGTAAAACCAGGAACAATGGCCGCGCGCAACTGCCGCACCCGGGCCTGCACGGGCTCGCCAGTGTGCCGCGCGCCCACCCATTCGTCTTCCAGCGGACGCAGCACGACTTCGACCAGCTGCGTAAGCCGCTCTGCCAACGGGCCGGTTTGGACCGCACCCAGATATTCGATTTCCTTGAGCGCGAGCAGGGCGTCACCGATTTTTTTGATGCGATCGACCAAATTGAGGTGGACATTGGGCTGCCAGGCGAAGCGGCGTTCGATTTCCGCCAGCACGCCGGCCACGCCTGACTCCAGTGGGCCGCGCAAATGATAGCGCAAGGCGACGGGATGGACCACAACCTGCCCGGGGGGGCTGGCTTGCGCGCGTTTTTTGGCCGCGGCGCGGGCGATGAGCGCCGGGCCGTCCATCAACGGGCCCAGGCGGTCGTTGGTGCGAGCCAGAAAGCCTTCGGGGAAAATCACCAGTGGGCGGTTGGTACGCGCGAGGATGTCCACCGAAGTTTTTACAGACGCGCGGTCGGTTCCTTCGCGGTAAACACTGTAAAGGCCGATGCGCGGCAGGAGAAAGGCCTTGATCGGGTCCATTTTAAACACATGCCAGCTGGACATATAATAAAACCAGCGCCCGATTTGGCAGGAGACCATGCCCATGACCAGCCCGTCTTCATCGCGGCAATGATTGGGCATTAGCGCGACGCCGTGGCCGGCGCGGAGAGACTCGCGCAGGCGTTCCAAGTTTAGGTATTCAAATTCAACGACGCCATAAGTTTTGCGGAGAAACCACGGCAGCCCTTTGCTGACCAGGGCGGGCCAGGCGGTTCCGTGCCGGGGCGGCACCGGAACATAAGGTTCTTCCAACACAATGTTTTGCATTTTCGGAGTGCAACCAGCCTCGCAGCGACTCACTCGAAGGTCAAATTGATTGCACCGAAACGTCCGGCGCAATTCCTGCTCTTTTATTCTAGGGTGTTTGTCTTAGAACATGAATTTTCCCTTGAAACCTAACTAAGGGCTAGTTAGCCTTGTTTTGTCCCAAATCCTCTTCTTATCATCAACCTAATGGCATCACCCCGGCCAGCAATGTTCCGCTTCCATGAACGCGATCAGCGTCACGATGGTCAAAGGCACGAATTCCCAAGCTCTGCATAATTACGCAATCCGCCTGACGGCGGTGATGGTCACACTTTCCTGGCTTGGCTGGCAGATGCTGATTATCAGCGGATGCTACCAGCGGCGCGGCTTGCCGGATCGGGCCGCAGATTTTTTGGAGGGCGCGCTGGTGCTGCTGTTCTACAGTCTGCATCTGTTTTTGCGTCTGAAACGCCGGGAGGCGGTGCCATCCCGCGAAGCGGCGCAATTATTTTTTGGCGCATTCCTGGTCATCCTGCCGGGGATGACCTGGGCCGTCTGGCACGAATTGGGCCGGCTCTTGCACACCCAGGGCAAGATTACCTCCATTTACGGCGCGAATGGCTCGCTACAATATACCTGTATAATTTTATCGGCCATTTATGCGGTGGTGATCCTGACCTGGATGCAGACCAACATTCCTTACTACACCGAAGCCCGAAAAGGGAGTTGGTCCTGGCGGGTTATGCGGCGGTTGGAGCTATGGGTGGTGGACCCGTATTTTAAGCGGTAGTGCTTTGCCGAAAATACCGCGGCGGCAGCGACAGGCTTGGTCGCCGCACGTTTTGGATATGCCCGCTCGACTTGGCGTGCCGTTGCCCGCCATGATGCGTTGAGTATTATGCTGGCCCCATCGCCTTCGTTTCCATTGAGTAGTTCCGGCAAGCGGCTGGTTCCCTGGCTGGTGGCGGTCGCGTTTTTCATGGAGTCGCTCGACACGACGATTCTGAACACCGCGGTGCCGACCATCGCCCAGGCTCTGAACGTCGCACCGCTGAGCATGAAGGCGGTGCTGGCGAGTTACACGTTGAGCCTCGCGGTTTTCATCCCCGTCAGCGGCTGGGTGGCGGATCGTTTTGGCACGCGCCGGGTGTTTGCTTCCGCCATTGCGATTTTCACATTCGGTTCATTTCTGTGCGGCATTTCGCGGAACATCCATTTGCTTGTCGCGTGCCGTATCCTGCAAGGTTGTGGCGGCGCGCTGATGCTGCCCGTCGGGCGCTTGACAATGGTGCAGACCTTCGCGAAATCCGAACTCATCCGTGCGATGAGCTTCGTCGCCATCCCCGGCCTCATCGGCCCCATGCTCGGCCCTGTCGCCGGCGGGTTGATCGTGGCGTACTTTCACTGGAGCATCATCTTCTTTGTCAATATCCCCATCGGTCTACTCGGTTTATATCTCGTTTACCGGCATCTGCCGGATTACCGCGAGGCGGAAACACCGCCGCTCGACATCGTCGGCCTGATTCTCTTCGGCTCGGGTGTTGCGCTGCTGTCCTATGTGCTCGAGGTGTTCGGCGAACATACTCTCAGCGGGCTGGAGATTCTCGGGCTGCTGGTGATTGCGGCCCTGCTCCTCGCGGGTTACGGACTGCACTCAACCCAAGTCAACCATCCCCTGCTGCGCCTGGCGCTGTTTCGCATCCGCACCTTTCGCGCGGCAGTCAGTGGCAGCTACATCACGCGCATCGGCATCGGCGGCATTCCTTTTCTTTTTCCCCTGCTCTACCAAGTCGGCCTCGGCTTCTCGCCGATTCAATCCGGCATGATGATGATGCCCCAGGCGATTGCCGCGATGAGCTTGAAGTTGACGATGCCGGGCATCCTGCGGCGTTTCGGCCACCGCGCCGTCTTGATTTCAAACACTGTCATGCTCGGCCTGCTTATCCTGCTCTTTGGGACGATTGGCGCCACCACGCCGGTGTGGTTCATCGTGATTGTCGTGTTTTGCTACGGGTTCTTCACGTCACTGCAGTACACGAGCATGAACACGCTCGTTTACGCCGATGTCACCGAGGAGGAGACCAGCAAGGCCAGCACCATCTCGAGCACGATGCAGCAAATGTCCGTGAGCTTTGGTGTCGCGGCGGCGTCGCTGGTCACGGCGTTTTTCATCCCCGACCGCTTTCACTCCAGCCCGCCGGAAATGATTCACGGCATCCATCTGGGGTTCATGGTCCTCGGCGGGTGGACGATTTTGTCCTCGCTCGTTTTTTGGGAACTGAAAAGCAACGATGGCAACGCGGTCAGCCGTTACAAGGCTGCCCTGCCGGTGGGATAAGAGTCTGCTGTTTTACCCAACTCTTCCACTTAGCTGGCAAAGGCTTAAAGTGGTGGCGAATCCCGGATTTGAACCGGGGACACAAGGATTTTCAGTCCTCTGCTCTACCAACTGAGCTAATTCGCCGAAGGCCAAAAGGGAAAAATTGCCGCAAACCCGCGCGGGGGTCAAGAAAAGACAGAATGGGGCAGTCCCCTAATTTGAACCGGCTCCGTGGACGAATCTACTTGCCGGGATGTTTTATCGCACTCCCT
>JABDGR010000044.1 GCA_013285985.1 Verrucomicrobiota bacterium | reverse complement strand
ACAGGCTGATTTTAATGCGGTGCTCGTAATTCATACAATTAATGTTCGAATGTAGCACAAAAGATTCAAGCCTGCAATTGTCAAAACGAAGCAACCTGAGCCGGAGAACCGGCTCTGGGGGCCCATCGACTGACTCAGGACGGGCGGACTTGAATCAGGGCGAAAGAACCATGGGCGGCTTGATGCGCTTGGCGCCGGTCCCTTTCGGGGCCTTGATAATCTGCGGCCCGGGTGGCGGGATGGCTGCGGGAGGAGCGGAGTTTTCCTGCTGGCCGCCATTCGCCGTGGGCCAGGCGCCGGGGCTGATTTGCTGGAGTTCGCCCCCGGGCGTGGATGATCCTGGGGCGGAAGAATCAGGTGCGCTCATGAAAGTTAGGAAACGGTTTACGCAGTCTTGCCGGGGAAGCTGGCGCGGTCGTCAGCTTCAAGCCAGTCAAACGTGCTGCTGGTTTCGGGGTTCAACCCGAGCTTGGTGCAGGCTTCGACGAAGTACGCACGCTTTTCCGGGTTTTTCATCATGCTGTCAGCTTCCATTTGCTCGGACCAGGCAGTGACTTCGACCGGCGTTTTCGGCGTGCCGCTGACCAGCAGCCAGGTGCCGACATCTTCATCGCTTTTTGAATTTTGCACCGCAGTCTTAAATTGCTCGCCGGTGATGCCCTTGAAGGAGAAAAGCATATTATCGAGCGGACAATCGAAATGGTATTCGCCGAGCGTGCCGGCGAGGCTGGCGCGGCATTTGTCAATCGCGCGGCTGGCAATGGCGAAGCCGGCGTTGCGGTCGCGCGGGCTGTGCGGGGCTCGTTTGGAAAGGTCGCGGACGGTAATGGGGGTATACATGATTTTGTGGGCTGCTTGGTTGGGGTGAAAATCGTTTTCTATTTGCGGTCCGAATAGCCGTGCGTCCGGGTGAGGTTGCGCTCGGCGAGAAACTTGGCCTCGGCATTCAGCCAGTGCTCGATGTCGTTGCCATGAATGCAGCCCTGGTCCACAAAACTGTAGTAGGCGCGGGTGGAGATTTCTTCGGTGGAGAGCGGCGCGTGCGATTGCGTTTCGTTCTGCACTAATTCCCGGGCCGGAGGCGCGGGCGCATTGGCGGGGGGCTGATGATGTTTTTCGTGGTGGAAGGCGGTTTTGTTTTGATTCAATTCGCCGCCAGCGGCCAGATGCGCTGGGCCGGAGGGTTTTTGGTTTTGGGCCTGAAAGTAGTGTTCGGTTTTCATAAGGTTGGAATGGGTTTTAAAGAGAAATTTAATTAAATCAGCGGTTGATTACGACGACCGGTGACAACAGGGCAAAGGCGAGAACGACCACGAAAATCACGAGGAACAGGAAAAAGAAGACCCGGGCGACCCCCATGGCTAAACCGGCCACGCCGGTGAAGCCCAGGGCGGCGGCGATGAGGGCAACGACGAGAAAAAAGAAGGCGTAGATTAACATGGCGGAGTCCTTGGAATTAAAGGTGGAATTGCGTGAGGGAAGGCGCGGTTGCTCAAGCCGAAGGCTCGCATTCGGCGGCGGGGACAACCAGATGGTGCACCAAAGCGCGCTGGCCTCCGCAGCGGCCACCCCAGGCGGCGGCAAAGGCGCCGATGCCGAACATGAGGAAGGTCCAGGTGGCGATCATCGTCATGGCCCGCGACAAGCGGTCGGCAGCGATTTGGGCCGTCAGCTGGGCCTTGACCAGAATCACGTCCATATCGGCCTTGATTTGGTCATAAGATTTTTCCCATTGCTTCACATTCGTCTCAGCTTCGTTGGATGATTCTCCGGCGTAATCCACGAGTGACTGAACAAGCGCGGCATGGTTGGCCAAATTGCGGTTGGCAAAATTCCGATAGAGCGCGGCGCCGACTTCCCGGCGGGCGCGAGGAACGTTAAAGGTTGGGCGGGTTCCGGCGTTGAGCGTGGCGACCGGGGCGAATTCGTCGAGAAAGCTGGCCAGAGTGTCTTTTAATCCACCGGGCGTGAGCGCGAGGTCCGCCTGGTTGGCCACCACGGGGAGAACGGCAGCACCAGTCTGCCCTATCGCCGCCGCCGCGCCTCCAGCCAGGAGACCAACGGTGCCGGAAAAAACGGTAAAGGAAAGAATGGTGGCGACGCTCCACACAACGATGCCGTGCAGGCCGCCGACGTTGCCATAGCCTTTGCCCGAGGTGCGACCGGCCACCCAGCCGCCGACCCAGAGGGAGATGAGCGCGCTGACGGTCCAGGCTATACCCGCCGCAGCCGTGAAGCCCAGAACCGGATTTTCATCGGTATAAGGATTAACCATGCGAATACCGAGGCCGATGCCGAGCATTGTAAGCAACAGATGCATGCTCAAGGCGACCAAACAACCGGCGATAATTGCGCCCCAGGACAAACGCGCCATTAACCAATGGCTGTGAGGATGTTCATTTTCGACGATGGGGAAATGAGTAATGGCGGGATTGGTAGCATTCATGGTAAGTCGGGTTGCTGAGGCAGTAAGCGTGCAAGAGGAGTATACGGCCCAAGGAGCGCAAGAGATAGTGGGTGTTGACCCCACGATGAAATTTTGGGAAACACGTCCGGAATCGGGCGCAGCAAGACTACGCCCCTACCTAGGCGAAAAGATGTTTTTGTAGGGGCACAGACTTGCTGCGCCCCTCAAATTGAGCCACCCCCTGTTTAGCTCCGGGCTACTTGCGCTGGAGCGAGGAATTCGTCTGGCGCAGGCGGGAGGCGAGAATTTTCAAGAGCTGCGTCGCGAAATTGGGCGTTTGGGTGACGAGGAAGTGGAAGTGCCGCTCGTCGATGGGGACGAGTTCGCAATCACTGGCGGCGATGACGGTGGCGCTGCGGGGCTGGTGGTCCACCAGGGCCATCTCGCCAAAGACCTCGTCCTGCTCGAGGGTGATGACCTTCTTTTGGCCGACGAGGATGTCCACCGAACCGTTGCGGATAACGAACATTTCCTGGCCGGGGTCGCCCTCGCGGAAAACATAGTCGCCCTTTTTGAACGCACGAAAGTTCTCGGCGTTGCGAAAGAGTTTTATCTTGATGCGCTCTTCATAGTTCATGTGGGACTATGTTTCAATTGTTACAAGCAGGTTTCAAGCCTGGGATTGTAACAAAATGAGACGGGAAAGGTGGATGCGGTCTTAAGGTAGGGTCGGACCTCTGGGCCGACCTAGCGCACACTTCCAGAAGCTAGGTCCGCCGGGACGTCGGGCCCTACCTTTTAGAAAATTTTTGGCTTAATTTGGCTTAATTCACCTTAATTCGGGGGGCTTGGATGGAGCTGGTTGGTCAAAGAACAAAAAGACTTAGGCAACGGAAGCGATTAAGGCGACGGAGGATAGGGTTCTTGCTTGGTGTTTTGGGCCAGGATAATAGGTTTTTAGAAAAAGCGTGAGGGCTAGGTTGGCTGCGTTGGGTAGGTTGGATGGGTTTGATGGGTTGGGAGGAAAGACAGGCATACGATATTTCCGGTTACGAGAATCAGAAGCGGCGAGCTGAGGGCAGCCCGCCCTACCTAGAAGGCAAACAGGCCATGAATTACGCGTCCCAGGTAGATGGCCCTACTCTTTCGGTTTTCGAGGTAGGGCGCGCTGCCCTCAGCGCGCCGTTTTTAAATCTTCCCGTTTCGGCTTCGGCCATTGATGCGGCCAGGAATGGACATCTTTCGTCAAACCGGCCCGAATCGGATTCTGGCTGATATAGGCGTATTTCAAGGAATATTCCGCGTCATTACGTAATCGATGGTCAAAAAAATCCCGCTGCCATTTGATTTTTAGTTTCCGGGCCATGAGTTTCTTCCAGTTGACGACGGAGACTTTCATGCCCGGTACAGGATTGAAATGAAAAATGCCATGCAGGTGGTCGGGCATAAGCACGACGAGGCCAATATGCCAGATTTTTTGTTTTTCGCCTTCGCGAATGGATTGAAGGATGAGTCTGGAGGTAGGCTGGAGGCAGAGTTGGTTTTTCCCGCGCGGTTGGCAACAAATGGTGATAAAGAACGGTTCCCATTCAGGCACCCAATGCGGTGCGTCGTGTGGCAAGAAACGCCGGATGGGAGGGTCGGTTTCCATCGCGCAGAAAATGTCGGGTAAAAGGTGAATTTCGAGATTGAAAGGTGCGGGTGGATTATGCTTAACTAGCAGGTGATGGGGAGATTCAGCGGCGGGCTGGGGGCAGCCCGCCCTACCCTGAAGACAAGCAGGCCTTGAAATCGATGTTCTAGGTAGGGCGCGCTGCCTTCATAATCCTGTTGCCCATTGCGTTCCAGGTAGGGCGCGCTGCCCTCAGCGCGCCGTCTAAACCTCGGATGCGGTTGGTGAACGGGAATTCGGGCGAGGTAAAAACGTAAAGCCTGACTCCCTTTTTGGCTCCTGGCAGGTGATGAGGAGATTCAGCGGCGGGCTGAGGGCAGCCCGCCCTACCCTGAAGACAAGCAGGCCTTGAAATCGATGTTTCAGGTAGGGCGCGCTGCCCTCAGCGCGCCGTTTCGCGATTTCTTGAATGCGGCTTGTTTGAAGAAAATCTTAAGTAAGATATTTTTCTTTCGTCCGATAATGCCTCCAAGCACAGCTCTTTCCTCAATTCACGTCTCAATTCACTCAAAAGATCAACAACAGCAGGCGATTGCTGCGTATCTAAAAATTGCCGCACCACTTCCGTGCTAGTTTAACTTGAGTAGCAGTACCCAACAATTGTATGTCCGCAATTGCCGATTCAAGCCCTTTCCATTTCTCAATATCACCGTCAACTGTTGATTCAATTTTTCGGTATGCTTCAACTAGATAGGCCACAATCATTTCTCTCTGCTTATTCTTCAGATCGCGTTGGGAATTCAAACGATGTATAATGAACCAACTTACAACTGCGACGACAGTTGTAATAAGCAATGGGCCTAATAATTGCCAATTCACGTGCTAAAAAAATTCTGGCTTTTAATTAAATATGTGAAGATGTGTCCTGATCAAAATCCCTTCCCATCCGCTTTCGTTCCACACAAACAAACCTCCAAGCCCAACTCTTGGGCTAACGCGGCCTTGGCATACATTGCCAAATCGGCTTCGGATGCGGAATTGGCGTAGGCGACCTGGATGTGGTTAGCTTTGTGGCGGGCCATCATCTGGTCGCGGGTGACGCCATACGTGACGGCGTGCATGATGGGCCACTGGACGGTGGTGGCTTTCCAGCGGCGGTCGGTTTCCTCTTTGGGCAACGTGATGACTTTGGCGCGGCCGAGGTCCATCTTCAATTTTCCTTTTTCGACGAAGATACGGCTCCAGACGATTTCGCCAGGTTTGGCGATGCCGCGGACGGTGCCGCCGCCGAGGCGGAAATACATCGGGGGCTGGCGGAGCGAGTCCGTCCCCGCATAGCCGCCGAGGTGGTGGGCCGGGGGCGCGCTGCCGGAGATGAGGAAGACCCAGACATAGTCGCCGGTGGTGCCGGATTGGTCCCAATCGCCCCAGCGGAGGTCGTGGAGGGTGTTCTCGACGGGTTGCTTGAGCGCGGTGTGGACGCGGTTGGTGAAGAGGCCGTCGAGCCCGGCACATTCGTCCACCTCGTTGAAGTGCGTGAGGGGCTGGTTGGGGCGGATGACTTCGCCGGCGGCGTTGGTGACGGGCGGGCGGGCGCTGTTGTTGAGGAGGCCCTCGACCAAGTCGGACGCGGGGATGAGGTCCTTGAGGCCCTGCTGGTATTGGATGCCGATGGCCTCGCAGCCGAATTCATCGGCGATGCGCAGGGCGGCGATGTACATCTGGCATTGCTGGAGGACCTGGCCCTGGGTGAGGTCGGTGGCTTCGTTGAGGCCGAGGTGGAACTTCATGCCCTTGGCGACGAGCCAGTCGTAAACGGCGCGGGCCTCGGCGCCGGGGACCTGCATGGCGCCGTAATAAAGCGCGGACTGCGAGAGGCGTTCTTTATACACGCCGGTTTGGAAAAGGAGCTCGTCCGGGATGATGGCGTTGAACATGCCCATGCAGCCTTCATCGAAGACGCCCATGATGGCCTTGCGGCGGCGGAGGTCGGCAGCAATTTTCCTGGCGGCGGCGCGGGCGGCGGCGGGGACTTTGCATTTGGCGAGGGGCTTGACGTGCTTCGTGGGATGTTTGACGACGCCGGTTTTGAGCCAGGCGGCGAGGTTTTTCAAAAAGAGGTCGTCGGTGAAGTCCTCGCTCCAGAGGGTGGAATATTTGACGCCGGCCTTGGTGAGGGAGCCGTTGAGGTTCAGCATGCCGACGAGACCGGGCCAGGTGCCGGACCAGTTCGCGACGGTGAGGATGGGGCCGCGGTGCGAGATGAGGCCGTGGAGCAGGTGGTGTGAGTATTGCCAGACGGCCTCGGCGACGATGAGCGGGGCCCTGGGGTCCACATTGGCGAAGACGGCCATGCCTTCCTTTTGCGACTGGATGAAGCCGTGCTTGCGCGCGGGGTCGTACGGGTGCGCGCGGAGGAGGGTGGCGCCCATCTTGGCGAGCGCGGCGGTGAGGGCCTGCTCCATGGCGCGCTGGGCGGGCCAGCAGACCTCGTTGGCGGACTGGCGCTGGTCGCCATTGGCGACGAGCAGGACTTGCTTGGATTTGGGCATGGGGAACGCGGGGATGACTGGCGGAAGGTCTAGCCGATGCCGCGCAAAAGGCAAGGACGGGCGGAGCGCCCCACCCTAGTGAATTTCCGAGTGCCGGCTAGTTGGCGGGCATGGGTTTCGTAGGGCCGGGGATGATGTCCTTGCTGTCCGGCTCCGTACTGGGCGGCAGCGTGGCGGGGTCGGTGTTGTATTCGACGACGAAGCCCGAGAGGAGGGTCGACTGCTCCTGATCGTCCCAATTGGGTTGCATGCCACCTGACCAGGAAAAAAAGTGGAGACGGTCCTGATTGGCGAGGCCCATGTTGTCGGGCTCGTCAACGTCCCAATGTTTATAACGGAACTGGCCGTCGTTGTTCAGCCATTCCCACTGGCCGTCGTTGGGCCGCTTGCGGCCGCCGAGCCAGGGGCCGAGATAACAGGAATGGTGATTAAGACTAAAACCGTCACGCCAGAATTTCTTGTTTCTAATCAGACTGAAGACAAACAAGTTTTCCTCCTCGCTTTCGATGGTGGCGAGGTAGCCGCCGTGGGCCTCGGCATAACTTTCCGCGTCGGGCCAGTTGATGCCTTTGGGCGTGTAAACGGCCTGATAATAATGCGGGCTGCGCGCGTTCTTGGCATTGCCGCCGCCGGGGCCGAGGCCGCCGCCACCGTGGCCGGTGCCGGAAAACGGCGCGCTGGAGGGCGACTTGCCGGTGCCGGTGGCGGGCTGGGTGTTGGTTTTTTTCGAGAGCTGGCCAATGGGCAAAAGAGTGACGTCCCCCGTGGTTGAAGGAACCGCAGCCGGCGCGGATGAAGGCGTGGCATCGGGCGAAATGGGCGTCGGCGAAGGCGGCGGGGGCTTGACGTCGGGAGTGATGGAGGCGACGGGCGGCGGGATGTTATCCACCGGCGGGCCGGGCGCTTGCTCGGCATTGGGCAGGCCGGGGAGTTCGATGTCCGGTTTGAGTTTTTCCGGCGCCGGCTCGAGGGAGAGCGTGACCTCCACGTAATCCTTTTTCGACTCCGGCGAAATTTTATCCCCCGACGGCGACAACCAAAAGAGCACCGCCAGATGCAGCGCAATCGCCGTGAGATAAAAGACCGACCGGTTCATGGCTTGTTCTGGGTGTCCACCGCGACCTTGGTGATGCCGGCCTTGCGCAATTCATCGAGCACGCCCACGGCCGCGCCGTACATGGCCTTTTCGTCGCCGTTGATGTATACCTTCGGGTCAGGGTTCTCGGCCTTCAATTGGCGGAGGCGGTCGGGCAGTTGCTCGACCTTCAGCGACTCCTTGTTAAAAAAAAGCGTGCCGTCGGCGGCGACGGTGATGACGGTCTCGCTGGAGTGGTCTTGAGGCGCGCTGGTCGAGGCGGCGGGGAGATGGACGGGGATGCCCTTGTTTTTAATCATCGAGAGCGAGACCATCATGAACGTCGCCAGCAGAAAGAAGATGACGTCGATGAGCGGGATGATTTCGATGCGCGCCCGCTTTTGCGCGCGGGGGGAAGGGATATTCACGAAACGGCCTCCGACTTCACGACGCTGATGCCGGGCTGGCCGAGGTGGAGTTCCAACTGGCTGGCGGCGTTCTGGATGTTATGGCGGGCTTCCTCGAGGCGGGAGTTGAGGTAATTGAAGGGAATGACGGCGGTGATGGCGATGCTGAGGCCGAAGGCGGTGGCGATGAGGGCTTGGGCGATGCCGCCGGTGATGGCCGTCGGAGCGTCGAGCTCCTGACCGCCGAGCAGGCCGAAGGCGTGAATCATGCCCGTGATGGTGCCGAGCAGGCCGAGCAGCGGGGAAAGGGTGATCATGGTGTCGAGAACGACCAGGCCGCGGTTAAAGCGTTTCAACTCGACGCTGGCGGCGTGAACGGCGGCGTTAGAAAAGGAGGCGCCGCGGAGGGCCATCGCCTGAGTGAGCACGCGCACGATGTAATCCTCGCTGCGCTGCCCGGCTTTGAGGGCGCCGCGGACGTCGCCCTGTTCGGCGCGGCGGAGGATTTCCTCGACGAGTTCGGGCTGCCGGCGGCCGCGTTCGCGGACGATAAAATACAAACGCTCGAGCACGGTGGCCAGCGTGAGGATGGAGCAGAGCAGCAGCGGCCACATAATCGGTCCGCCATCGAGGAAGATTTTAATCATGGGGTGGGATAGAAATACTCATACATACGATTAGTAAAAGCAATGGGATTATTGCCGTTAGGATTGGGTCGCTTTGGCTAATTGGCGGCCACGGGCGGGTCGTCGTATTCGACGACGTAGCCGCCATTTAATTCGTGAATGTGCATTTCCGCCCAGGTCGGGATAGATTCTTTATCAAGCTTGGCGTAATACAGCGCCGATATGTCGTCCCAAGCCCCCGATATAGACCCCGTATTATATCCGGTTATATTTACACCTACCATGTCACCATGGCTGGCCCAGTTCAAATAGGGGATGGTGTCCGCGGACAATCGGGTTTCTTCGGGGCTGGTGACAAAGTGAAACCACCTCCAGCCATTCTGCTTGTCGAAATTCCAACCACTAAGCGGACGGCGGTTTAAAACATTGTACCCACCCAACCATGGCCCGAGGTCGTAAGTTGCCATGGTTGTTCCTCCATGTACTTGATGATATTTGGTTTTAAAAGGCTTCCAGGCCCCGGCTTGTTGGTTGATGAGCTGAAACACAAAGTTGTTTTCCTCGGCGGTATGGATGATGGCCAAATAGCCGCCGCGCGCCTGCGCCTGCCGCTCGGCGTCAACCCAGTCTATCCCCCGGGATTTGGGCGACACCACGAAGACTTCGAAAGTGTGGTTGCCCAAATGCCCCTTCGCGAGGGAAACATCATCGGCCCGCAGGGGAATGGGCGCGTATTGGACGACAAAGCCGTTGGCCAGCGCGTAGCTCTCCGACCATACAGCGTTGAGCAGGCGCTGGTTCGGCGCCGGCCCCTGGAAATAAATCCCCCAAGCCTCTTTCCGCATCGTCGCATAGGCATTCACGTGCGGACCAATGGTAGCAATCTTGCCCTCGGGCGGAGTGTGAACTGTTTGGGAAAAAAAGTCGGGAGGCACGCGAACCAAGTCCGGAAGGAGTTTATAACGAAAATCGCCGCCCAGCCAGGGCCCGAACGAGGCGGTGTTCGTATCGCGCCAGTATTTGGGGTCGTCCACGAGTTTGAACACCTCTTGCTCTTCCTCTGCCGACTGCAAATTAGCCAAGCGACCACCCCAGGCCAGCGCTTCAACTTCCGCATCCCGCGCGGTTATTCCTCCGGACACGGCGATTACTTTGTAGGGTTTGCCATCGGGGTTGACGCCTACGGTGGAACTGTTGCCGTCGTGGCCACCAGTGATGTCCGACGCAGTCTTTTCGACAGTCGGTTTATTCTTCGTCGCATCTGAGGTAATGGGCGTTTCTAGAGCCGAGGCCGCCGGAGGTGTTGGTGAAACTGGAAGAGCAGGAAGCGGTGCAGGCGGCGACACATGGGTGACTTCCGCGCCAGGCTTCAGCACCAGGATTGACGTGGACGACGACCAGGAAAAACAAAGCAGCACCAACAGGTGCAGCGCGATGGCGACGAGGAGGAATATCAGCCATTTCATGGTGGTGAGTTATCTTGCCGCTACCGGCGGATCATCATATTCGACCACATACCCCGTATTCCAGGCGTGAACTTCTGCCATGCTC
>JABDGR010000043.1 GCA_013285985.1 Verrucomicrobiota bacterium | reverse complement strand
GCAGGCGGCGGGCGTAAGCCGGGTCGTTTTCAATGCGCAGTTGGCGGCGGCGGGTGTAAACCAGTCCCGCGAACAAAACCGCGGGCGCGGTCTGCCCAACCCAAAAGAGGGGCGATTGCAGAATCAACGCCGGTTGCGTGCTTTGCCATTCGCCGGCATCAATATGCAGCGGGACGAGCTCCGGCTTGTTATTCGTCGTCGCGGCGATGGCGGTGATGGCGGGCAATGGCGGGGCGGCTTGGCCCGGAGCCGCGGGTTGAACCCTTACCGAAATGGGCTGGAGCGGCAGCTCAATATAAGCCTTCGTTTCCGGATTGAAAAAATTAACCTCGGGCGCTGGCAGCAGCGTAATGTTGTCGGACAAGGGCATGATCACGTATTCGAAAGTCTTGATGCCGTGGTAGCCGTCCGTGTCGAGGGGCTTGAAGGAATCCTTGGTCGGGTAGGAACGCCAGAGCGAGCCGAGGTCTAGCACGGGAGCGTTCAGCCGGTTGAAATTGCCTTCGCCGCTGATCTTGAGTGTGTACGTGACTGGCACGCCCACCTGCAAGTTGGCTGTCGAAAGGGTTGGCTCATCCGCGGAAAAAGTCCCGATGCCGCCGGTGAAATTCTCGGGCCGGCCGTCGGTGGGCAGAGGTTGGATGTTAAGTTCGATGGGCTGACATTCCGCCGTAATGGCTCTTTGCTGGCCCATCACGAACGGCGAATTGGACCCCATGAATTGGGCAATGAGCGGGTCGGAAAAACCATGCGGGTCGGGAATGGTGATTTGCAACGGGAGGGACAAGGCAAGTTTTTGCGGGCCGGCAGTCAGCGGAACCAGGTTGGAATGCCAGGTGTTGGCTAGAAAAGTTTGGCCGTTTCTGTTGGTGGTGGCCATCGACCCGTGTCCATCCAGTTGCACGCGTTCAAAAGCGTCCCCCCCGACGTCCAATTCCCCCGTGACTTGCGGGTTTTGCAAATCGGCCCGCCAATAGAGCGTGAGGTCAAACGGCAGCATTTCGCCAACAAAGAGGTCCGTGCGGGTAATTTTGGCGTCCAGACTGACTAGGTCGCTGTTCTTCGGCGCCGTTGGTCTGTCTGTGACGTCGAGGTCTGCCGAGGGCACGGGTATTTTTGTTCCACTCAAGGTCATGTCAAAGGCCGGCATGGTGTAATGCCCGTTTTTCTCGGCCCGTACCTGAAAAATCAGCGTGAAGCTGATCGAGCTGCTCATGACGCCGTTTTCAAACCTGAAGCTGCGATTATTGTTGATGCTGGGATTGGCGGAGATTTCCAGCCCGGCAACCGGTGGCAGCGTGCAATCAGGCGTCAAGGTGCCTCCCGGCGCGGAGTTCACTGTTATCGTCACTTGAAAGGATCCAATCTGGCCGGCGGGCAATTGGGCGGGGACGAAGGCCGCCCCTGCCGTATAGGGCTGTGCGTTCGCAAAAACGGCCAGCGCCAGATAACCCGCGGCCAACAGCGCGGGGCGAATCACTCGATGCCTCTGGAAAAATCGGTGAATCATTTTTACCAATCCTTATAGGTTTGGTCCGCAGAAGATTGTTGGGAAGGCGGCTGCAGGCGGCTGGCGGGCAGTTTGCGTTCGTTCGGTTTAAGGGAATTAAGCAGTTGTTGCGCCTCTTCCCGCGTCATCACGCCGAGGACAACCGTGCTGGCGCCGGCCGTGTCGCCGCTACTGGTTGAGGAAGGCTGGCCGGACGCCGGGGTGGCGCCCGATGTTTGTTGACCCTTCTTTTGTGCATCGGGTTCCTTGTTCGAATTCGTCCCGGAAGCAGGCGCAGGCTGGGGCTGTTTGCCGTTTTGTGGCTGCTTATTGCCGTTATCCCCAGGTTTGGATTGCGGCTGTTGGCCGGATTGTCCTTGGGAATTTTGTGGCTGCTTTTGGCCGCCATTGGGTGATTTTTGCGAATCAGGCTGGTTTTGCTGGCCGGAGGAATTCTTCTGGTTCGGCGATTGACCGCCGTTTTGCTGGTTTTGCGGCTGGGATTGATCCTGGCTCTGCTGGCCGGATTGGTTTTGCGAAGAAGACTGGCTCGGTTGCTGCTGATCCTGATTCTGCTGGTTTTGGGAATTCTGCGATTGGTCCTGCTGGTTTTGTTGGTCTTGCTGCGATTTGTTTTGATCCTGCTGGCCCTTGGATTGGTTTTGCGAATTTTGGTTGTTGGGTGAAGACGATTGATTTTGCTGCGAAGATTGCGACTGGTTTTGTTGCTGCTGCTGCTGATCCTTGTTTTGATTCTGCTGATTCTGCGAATTTTGCGGTTGGTTCTGCTGGTTTTGTTGATCTTGTTGGTCCTTGGATTGATTCTGCTGCTGTTTTTGCTGTTCCAGCTGCTTTTTCAGTTCGTCCACCTGCTTCTTGACCAGGTCGCGATTGTAGCGCGCATTGGTATCCGCAGGGTTGAGGTCGAGCGCGTTCTGGTAGTCCTTGACCGCTGCTTCCCATGTGCTCACGGCTTTTTCCTTGTCTTCCTGCATCTGCGTCTGGCCGAGGCGGTAATGCGCGTTGCCCAGGTTGTAGTAGGCGCGCTGCTGGAGCGGCAGGTCGGAACTCGAAAGGGATTTGACGTAGGCTTGCGCCGCGCTTTCAAAATCCTGGCTGCGATAAAGGCTTTCGCCCTGGTTGTAGCGCAAACGTCCGTCCCCCGGCGTGGTTTCGGCGGCGTTGGCGTAGGCGTTCGCCGCCGCTTGAAAATCACCTTTTTCAAATAGGCTTTGCGCCACCTTGGGCGAGGAGCTGGCGATTGTCGAAGTCGGTTTGGCCGGGGAGGAGGTGTCCGCGGATTCTGCCGGGGTGTCCGCCGCCTGGGCCCGGGGAATTCCCATCCCGGCCAGGAGCAGCAATAGCATGCTAGCCAAAACCGATGGCGCCTTGGCGGTCGCGGCGGCCTTTTGCTTGTTGGCGGGCTGGTCCGTGACGGAAAGTGGCTCCAGCAGATTGAGGATGGGCATTGTGCTGCGAAGCCACGTCGGGCGGCGGGTTCCGAGCAGCATTTCCAAGGCGAGGAGCAACGTGCCCGCGGCCAGCGGCCATTGGAAACGCTCGATCGGCTGGCGCCTCATCTGCGCTTGCAGGTTTTGTTCCGGCGCTTTTTTAATGCCGTTTTCGTAAACCCGTTGCAGGCCTTCGCCCGTTGCGCCCAGGGGCTGGTAGAAACCATGGGTGGCATTGGCAATGTCGGAAAGCGTGGTTGCGTCCAAGTGCGATTTGACCAGTTCCCCGCGCTGGTCGCGCACAAAACCCGTGTGCCCGCTCTCATCGACGATGGGGATAAGTTCTCCATCCGTTGTGCCGACGCCGACGGTATAGATCGTAATCCCCTGGTCGGCCAGCGTCTTGGCTTCCGCGACACCCTGGCCTTCCAAGTCTTCCCCGTCGGTGAGCAACACGATGATTTTATTGCTGCCGGATTTTTCCAGCGCGGTGGCGGCGGCATCAAGGCCGACGGCGATGTCGGTGCCCCCGCGGGCGATCGTGTTTGTGTCCACGGATTCGAGGGTTTGGCGGAAAGCATCATAATCCAGCGTGAGCGGGCATTGCAAGAAGGCATCCCCGGCAAAGGCCACCAGGCCGACGCGGTTGCCGGCCATTTTTTCCACGCAGTCGTAGATGGCGAGTTTGGCCCGCTCGAGGCGGTTCGGCTGCACGTCGGGCGTCAACATGCTGCGCGAAGTGTCGATTACAAAGACCACATCCACGCCCCGGGTGTGGTTTTCCTGCCAGTCATAGCCCCATTGCGGCCGGGCCAGTGCGAACACCGCCAGCAACGCGCCCACCGCAATCAACGTGTGCTTGATGAAGCGCAGCGCCGGACTGTACGAAATGAGCAGCAAGGGCAGCAGCCGGGCCGCGGCAAAATTCCCCAGCAGCCGCTCGCGGGCCCGCCGCGAGCCGGTAAAGAGCACGAGCAACCCCGCCAGCACAAAAGGCAGCGCAAGCAGTGCGTAGGGCCATTGGAAGGACATGGGAAGATGGTTTAGGGCAGCCGGCGCAGGCGCGTGTGGGCGAGAATCTGTTCGGCGCCAATCAGCAGCAGCCCAACCAGGGTGGGCCAGATATAAAGCTCCTGATAGGTCGAGTAATGGCGCAGGTGGGCCGCCGATTTTTCCTGCTGGTCAATTTCCTTGTAAATACTCTTGAGCTGGTTCTCGTCGGTGGCGCGGAAAAATTTACCGTCGGTTTTTTCCGCGATTTTTTGCAAGTCGTCGCTGTTGATGCCTTCCTCCTCGATGCGCCGGCCAAAGCCATCCATGGCAAATTGGACGCGCCCGTAGTGGTCCTTCACCAGCTGGCCGTCATCATCCATCAACGGGATGGGCACCGGTTCGGACTTGCCGACGCCAATGGTGTAAATTTTGATTTTGTAGGCGCTGGCGGCGTCGGCTGCGGCCATCGGGCTGATGTTGCCGGCGTTGTTGTCGCCGTCGGTCAGCAGGATGATCACGCGGCTTTTCGAATCCAGATCGCGCAGGCGGTTGGCCGCCATGCCCAGCGCCGTGCCAATCGCCGTGCTGCCCCCGTCAATGACCTTGAGCCGCAGGCGGTCGAGGTTTTGCAGCAGCCAGTCGTGGTTCAACGTAATGGGACTGACGAGATAGGGGCTCGTGCCGAAAGCCACGAGCCCGATGCGGTCATTCGGGCGCTTCACAATGAAATCATGCATCACCTTCTTGGCCGCATCCACGCGGGTGACGACATCGTTGTCCACGGTTAAGTCCACCGAGGCCATCGAGTAGGACATGTCCAGCACCAGCACGATATCAATGCCGCTGGCTTCGATTTGCTCCGCATGGTTTTCCGGCATTTGTGGCCGGGCCAGGGCCACGCTAAAGGCCGCCAGGGCCAGCACGCGAAAAGCCAGGAGAAACCACCCGGCCCGCGATCGCGCCGCCGCGCCAAACTGCTTGGCAATCGCCACGCTCGGAAACTGGATGGCCGCGACACTGCCCGTGCGCCCGCGCAGCAACAAGAGCAAGGGCAGCGCGAGGAGCAGCCAGAAATATGCCGGATCCTGGAAGGCAATGTTCACGGGGCGGTGAGGGATGGTTCAGCCGGCGGCGTGGCTGCGGGTGGTGTGGCGGGAGGTGGTGCTTTTTGCGCGCCGGGCGTGGCCGTCGGCGGTGGCTGGCGGCGTTTTTCCGCAGCGTCGATAAATTCCCGGGCCGCGCCGAGCAGTTGTTCGCGCTCGGTGGTGCCCAATTCCTGGCCGGCGAATTTGGCCAGGTCGCACAGTTCCAGAAAATGGCGCAGGCGCCCGGCCAATTCGCCTTGCAGCCAGGCGTGCCGCGCCGCCTCTTGCAAAAATTCCTCCGTTGTCCGCTCGGGCGCCGGCATCTGGTAGGCATTTTCGAGGTAATGGCGCACGGCATCCGAGGCCGCGATGGCAAAGACTTGGTGTTGTCCATCACCGGATAAGGCCCGGGCAAAGTCGAGTTCGCGTAACGCGCTTTCGTAGGGGGTGAGCGGTCGCGCGGGCTTTTTGCGCAACAGGAACCAGACCAGCAGCGCGAGGAGAACTATTCCGCCACCACTGCCATAACCGACCGTCGCGCCATTGCGCTCCCAAAAGGTCAAGGGCGCCAACCCCTGGATGTCCCGTATATCGGGACCGTTGGTTGAGCCGGGCGCATGGGCCGCACTGGAAGAAGGAGGGAGGCTGAAATTAAGCGAGCCAGGATTGCTTGGATTGCCGGAGCCAGGCGCAGTTTGCGCAAGTGCCTGCGCCGCAAACCCGCCCAGCATGAGCGAGGCGCAGAGCAGTTTTTGCCGGATGGACTTTGATAAAAGCACGGTGGAAATCAGCGACGGCGGCTGCGTTGCTCGAAAAAGCGCCGCAGCGGCATGATGTAGCTTTCGTTCGTCGAAAGAGGGAGCACGCCCGCGCCGGTTTGCATCAGCCCGCGGCGAAAAAGGTCGAGGCGCTGGCGGTTTTCTTGGCGGTATTGGCCGCGCACCCCGGCCTTGTTCGTGTTAATTTCGACAACCTCGCCGGTTTCGGAGTCTTGAATCGACAGCAAGCCGACGGCCGGCAATTCATACTCGCGCGGGTCGGACAGCGAGACACAGATTAAATCATGCCGGCGGTTCGTCAATGCGAGCGCGCGAAACAGCTCTCGGCTGCGCGGCGAGGCGGGGTTCGGCAGCTTGCCTTCCGGGCCTTGCAGGAAATCGCTGATTAAAATGACGATGGCGCGCCGGCGCAGCAGGCGGTTGGTGTAGTTCAGCGCATCCACCAAATCCGTGCCGCGATTTTGTGGCATGAAGCAGAGGATGTCACGGATCACGCGCAGAATGTGCTGGCGGCCTTTTTGTGGGTGGACGAATTTCTCCATCCGGTCGGTAAACAGGCCCAGCCCAATTTTGTCATTGTTGCGCGTGGCCGAGAAGGCCAGCACGCTAGCGATTTCCGCCGCGAGTTCACGTTTGCTGACGGCCGCCGAGCCGAACGTGCCTGACGCGCTGCCGTCCACCAGCAGCATCAGCGTCAGTTCGCGCTCTTCACGGAATTTTTTGACGAACGGCCGGTCCATTTTGGCCGTGACGTTCCAGTCAATGCGCCGCACATCGTCCCCCGGCGCGTATTCGCGCACTTCCTCGAAGTCCATTCCCTGGCCCTTGAAAACCGAGTGATACGCGCCGACCATCGCGTCCGTGACCAGCCTGCGGGTGCGAATCTCGATGTGACGCACCCGGCGCAGCAGCGCAGAAGCACTGGTGGGGGCTGGTGAGGAGGGAGGCATGGGGGGATGGTGTTTAAGCTCTGCACTTCACACTCCACCTTTCAAATTTAGGGTACCGGTAACGTGTCAAAAATCCGTTTAATCAGGTTCTCGCTGGTAATTTCCTCCGCTTCCGCTTCGTAGGTGACAATGACGCGGTGGCGCAGCACGTCGTGGCCAATGGTCTTCACGTCCTGCGGCGTGACATAGCCGCGGCCCTGCAGAAACGCCCAGGCTTTCGCAGCGAGCGTCAGCGCAATCGTCGCGCGCGGCGAACCGCCGAAGCGGATGAAGCCGTCGAGCTCCATCTTGTATTTGCTCGGTTGGCGTGTCGCCATCACGATGTCTACGATGTATTCCTTCACCTTGTCATCAATGTATAACTGGTCGATGACTTCGCGCGCCGCGAGAATGTCCTTGGGATGCAGGATCGTGTTGACCTCGAGGTTTGGCCGGGTTGAAGCCATCGCTTCCAGGATTTGCCGTTCTTCCTGCCGCGTCGGGTAGCCGATTTTCAATTTGAGCATGAAGCGGTCAATTTGCGCCTCGGGCAGCGTGTAGGTGCCTTCCTGGTCAATTGGGTTTTCCGTGGCCAGTACCAGAAACGGGTCGGGCAGCTTGAAGGTCTGATCGCCAAGGGTGACCTGGCGCTCCTGCATCGCTTCGAGCAGCGCGCTTTGCACCTTGGCCGGCGCGCGGTTGATTTCGTCCGCCAGCACGAGGTTGGCGAAAATCGGCCCCTTCTTGGTCAGGAACTGGCCGTCGCGCGGGTTGTAAATCAACGTGCCGAGGATGTCGGCCGGCAGCAGGTCGGGCGTAAACTGGATGCGCGAAAAATCGGCCTGGATCACGCTGGCCAGCGTGCGCACGGACAGCGTTTTGGCCAGCCCCGGCACGCCTTCCAGCAGCACGTGCCCGTTGGCGAGCAGGCCCACGAGGAGGCGGTCCACCAGGTATTGCTGGCCGATGATGACCTTGCCAATTTCGTTCCGCACGAGGCTAACCCACGCGGAGTTGGCTTTGACGGATTCGTTAAGAGCGGCGAGATTGATAGCCATAGAGTTAGGTTATTTAAAACCTTTCATTATGGCCATAGTTCCCCGCCACGCCACGCCGAAAATGTAAAACTTTTTTCATTCCTTTGCCACCTGCCCGCCGGTTCCCGGCTTGGGTTTACGACACTGTCTGCGTCGACAATTCCCTTATCTGAGGTCTCTCAAGCCAAACCCGTGCAATATTTTTTTCTTCGTCATCTCGGGTGGCCGTGTCACGATACCCGGACGATGTTCACGGGATTAGTCGAGGAAGCCGGGCGGGTGCTGGACCTGGCGGAGAAAAAATCCGCCTGGCGCCTGCGTCTGCGCGCAAAAAAAATTCTGCGCGGTCTGCGCGTGGGCGACAGCGTGGCGGTCAATGGTTGCTGCCTGACGGTTTCTGGAAAAACAAACGGTGTGCTGGCGTTTGACTTGCTCGAGGAAACGTTGCGGCGGACGAACCTGGGCGATTTACACAAAGACTCTTTGGTGAACCTCGAACGCAGCGTGGCCCGTAACGGTCGCTTCGGTGGGCATTTCGTCACTGGGCATATTGATTGCACCGGAATCGTAAAAACCTTTCGTCGCTCGGGAAAAAATTACCATTTGCTCGTTAGCTTCCCGAAAAAACTTCACAAATTCGCTGCGGAAAAAGGCAGTATCACCATCGATGGCGTTTCTTTGACCATTGCTGAAGTCGGTTCCACTCATCTGACCGTTTGGCTCATCCCGCACACCCTCAAACTAACGACTCTCAGTTCGATTAAACCTAATGTACGCGTAAATCTGGAATTTGACTTGCTGGCGAAATATGCTGAGCGCATGGCCCGTTAGGGTTGGGGAAAGTGGATTTTCGTGTGACGAAACGGTGACGAAATTGGTTAATCGTGGCTCCTATTTGCCGAATAGGACATCTACTGTGCCCCGTTCCGTCATATTGGAGAATACCCCGCCTATTTTCACTCCCCGGCCGTTTGTCCGCTTGCGAACCTGGGCAGTGAATTACGTGGCTTCAAGCCAGAGGCCTTCCCGTCTCCGACAGTGGAAGTCAGCGGCGTTCGCCATGTATCCACCGGGTTCTAAAGGTTGCCGCTGGCATCGGGGAAAATTTTTACTGCGTGGTTTGGTCAATTGGCGGGATACTGAAGCCTGGCTCGAACGCTTGTCCCAGTCCGACCTCCGCCCGCTGTGGCAGCTGCGTCCACGCCTGGCGTTGAAACTCCAGCGTGGTTATTTGCAAAAGGGTTGGAGCGCACGGCACTGTCGGCAGGCGCTAGTCCAACACTACGAAATTTTGTCGGAATGTGTTTCTGCTCTGGACTGCCGGCAGATTTTTAATGGCGGCTTGGGCCTGTTGAAATTGTCCGGAAAATCCTTTCCTCCTCCCGGCGCGCGAAATTTCCTGCCCGCCGGGCTGGAAATAAATTTGACCTATCAAGACCAGTTTGAAAAAGAAGGTGAATTGACTTTGGCGGTGGTTGACTCGGCGTCGGGTTTGGCCTTGGCCAATCTCACGTTTTGTTTGAGCCGGGAAAATGGCCGCCGGGTGATTTGGATTGGCGGGATTCAGGCCAAAGGCGATCCGCGCACCCGCGAACTCATTCACGACGCGGCCAAATACTGTCACGGCCTGCGGCCCAAGGCGCTCGCCGTCTGGTGTCTGCGGGAACTGGCGCAATGCTGGCAGGTCGCCCGCATTTACGCGATAAATGATGCCGGCCAGGTTTGCCGGGGCCGGGGCCGCCGCAGCGGCTTTATCGCCAGTTATGATGAATTTTGGGCCGAATGCGGCAGTTTTCACCAGCCGGACGGTTCTTGGGAATTGCCGCTGAATGTCCCGCGTCGCTCGCGGGCCGAATTGCGCCCCTGCCATCGCAAAGAACATGAACGGCGTTACGAGATGTTTGATATACTCCAGCCGCAACTCCAGGCGGTCCTGGCGGCTTTGGCGCCCAATGTCGCCAAAAAGGCCCGTTCCGCCGCTTAATTGAGTGCGGGCAAAGCTTAATTCTCCACGATGCCCGCAATCGGATAGTCCCACTTGTCCGTGCGGAACGGCGCGGCGGGCAGGTCGTAGCTGTTATAAAGATTGCAGCCGAGGCCCTCGGGATAATTGTCCCAGCCGTAGCGCACCGCCGCCGGCGATTTTACCTCCGGGCTGCTGATGACGAGGGTGTCGCCGACGATATTTGCCCCAGCATCGACGAATTTTTGGTCGGCGCCGGCGATTTGAAAGCCCTTGAGCGCCCCGCCTTTGGCCACCAGCCCTTTGCCGAAATGGGTAAAATGAACAATGGCCTGGCTGTCTTTTATCTCGAGGCTTTGATACAGTGGCCCGGAATATTCGATGTTTTGTTTGTAGGCATTGGCCAGCGCAATCAACATCAGTCGGTAACCCGTCGGCGCTTTGTTGCGCGGGTGCACGTTGGCCGGCTCGCCGGTGTCAATCGTCACGGCCATCCCGGTGTTCGGCAGCGCCAGCACGGTTTGCTGTTCCTCGCGGATGCGCGGGTTATTGCTGATGTTCTGCTGTCCGGGCAGTTGCACCACGTAA
>JABDGR010000042.1 GCA_013285985.1 Verrucomicrobiota bacterium | reverse complement strand
GGGCCGCGATTGTTTTGGTCACGCCGGCGCCGACCTCGAAGTGCATATGCCGCTCGGGACGGTGGTGCTCGATGCGGAGACGGAGCGCGTGGTGACGGAGCTGACGCAGCACCAGCAACGGGTGGTGTTGCTTTACGGTGGCAAAGGCGGCAAGGGCAACCTGCACTTCAAAAGCGCCACCAACCGCACGCCGTTGCAAAACACGCCCGGCCTGCCCGGCGGCGAAGGCCAGTACCGGCTTGTGCTTAAAACCATCGCGGACGTCGGCCTCGTCGGCTACCCGAACGCGGGGAAGTCGTCTCTGACGAATTGCCTGACCGAGGCGCGGCCCAAAACCGCGCCCTACCCCTTTACCACCCTGCACGCGAATGTCGGCATCGTGGATTACCCCGACCGCTTTGAGCGCATTTCCATGGCCGACATTCCCGGGCTGATTGAAGGCGCCAGCGAAAACCGCGGGCTGGGGCACGAATTCCTGCGCCACATCGAACGTTGTCGATTGCTGCTCATCCTGATTGACATGGCCGGGACGGATGGGCGCGATCCGCTGGATGACTACAAACACCTGCTGGAGGAATTGAAAAAGTACAGCGCGGAACTGCTCAAGAAGCCGACGATGGTCGCGGCGAACAAAATGGATGAGCCGGCGGCGGTAGATAATTTAAAACGCTTCAAAAAGAAGTTTAAAAAAGTCGTTTTCTGGAAAATCTCGTGCATGACCGGCGAAGGCCTCGATGAACTAAAAGAGGAATTGCGCGTGCAGGTGCGCCTGGAGCAGCAGCAAGCCGTGGCACCATGATTTTCAGAAGCAGCCAACCTGAATTAGGTTTGCTTGCGCTTTGGGCATAAAACGAACGCCCCCGCCGCGGTCAGCAGCGCGCTCAAGGCCACAAACCAGTCACCATGGCGGACGTAGAAAGTTTCGACGCCGTCAAACTGCGGATTGGTGTAAGCCACCAACGCCCCGGTTCCCCTAAAATAGGTGGAGCCCTGCGCGCGCAAAACCCACTCCGATTGAACGGCCTTGCCTTCTTTTTCCATCTCGAAGGCATCGCCGTCCTGGTCAATAAACCCGCTCCAGCCATCGTTGCCGCAGCGCAGCACAGGCCGGCGCGTTTCAATTGCGCGCAAGACGGAGTGGGCGGCGTGCTGGAGCGAACCGCCGCCGGTGCCAAACCAGGCGTCGTTCGTGACGACGACCAAAATATCCGCCCCTGCTTTCGCCTGGTCGCGCGCCAGGTCGGAGAAAATGTCCTCGTAGCATACGAGCGGCCCGGCATGGATGAGGCGGTCCCCCGAAAGCCTCAAGGGGATGACCACGGCCTGGTCGCCGGGCACGGTGTCGCCGAGCAATTGAACAACTTTGGCCGGAAATGGCAGCCAGCTAGGCAATGGATTGTATTCGCCATAGGGAACGAGGTGGCGCTTGGCGTAAACTTCCTTCGCGAAACCATCCTGACCCGGGTGCACGAGAAACACGCCGTCAATATAACCCGGCGAATTTTTTCCGCCTGGCGGAGGATTGGCATAGCCCACGCCGCCAAAAAGCACCGGGCGGCCCAACGTGGTGGCGAGCTTTTCCACCAACTCGCGTTCCTGTTGGGTATCGGCCCCTTGCACAAGAAACGGCGGTGCGGCTTCCGGCCAGAGGACAAAATCGACGTTGCGCGGACTTTGGTCGTGAAAGACAAAGGCTTGAGAAAGGTTCCACAAGTTATCCCAGTTGTCTTTTTGATCGGCCGCGCTCCATCTGAGCAGCGGCGGGGTGACGGGCTGGACAATGCCGATGCGAGCGAGGGGTACGTTTTTGCGCCGGGCGTCGTGCAGGAGGGACGAAGCCAAAAATACTGCGCTGATGAATAAAAGGATGGGCGCAAGCAGTTCCGGACCAAGGCGAGCAGGCCAGAAAATTTTTCTGCGCGGGGCCGCTTCGCCATTGGGAGACGCTTCAGCGCCCGTGCCGAGAACCAAACCGAGATTGAAGAGGACTATGGCAAAAGTGACGCTCCATTGGCCCGTCCATTGGAGCGGTTGAAGGAAGAGCGGAAATTTCCAAAAGGCGGCGGCAAGCGGCAGCCAGGGAAAGCCGCTGAACAACCAGCCGCGCATCCAGTCGAGCACAACCCACCAGCCGGCCAGTGCAAACATACCTGCCAGTCGCCGCCAGCGCGGCGCGCCCTCGAGCCGTGGCGCAGCCCAGAGCATCGCGGCCAGCCAGGCGAGAGTAAACAGCGCCAGATACGCGCTCAACAACGCCAGCCCAACCCAGCCCCACGGCGGGGCAATATGCCGCAACCAGATAAGAATGACAAACCAGGATCCCCACCCTGCCCCGAAAGCTGCAAAAAAATACGTGCGCCAACGCGGTTTGGCAAAAGCCCACTTGATGAAGGGCGTCAGAAAAACCAGTACCGCCCACGCCTGGTTGAACGGTGGAAACGCGATGGCTGACAGGACGATGAAGGCCAGAACGCAAAGCCAGGGCAGCCAGCGGCGTAGCAGAGCTGGCTGCTGATTGCTAATTGCTGAATCGGGCATGGCCAAAAAATTCTGAAAATTAGCCCTCAGCATCCAGGAATCATCATAGCTTCTCGGGCACGATGACCCAGCCTTCCTTGAGCATTTGCTCAGCCTTCTTGAATTTTACGCGTTGGATTTCCGCGCCGCGTTTGACCGTCACCAGCTCGTTGCGGCCGACTTTGGGAATTTCCGTCCGGCGCGGCTCGACCTTCGGCAACTTCACTTCCTGCGCTCCATTGCCGGCGCTGGCGGGCGGCGCCGCCGGAGTTGCAGCCGGCGCGCGGGTGCTGGTGCCGGCGGTGGGCGCCGCCGCTTGCGCGATGGCCGCAAGCGGTTGCATCGGGTCCGTCGGCCCGGTGGCACGGGCGCGTTGCATGAGTTGGATGAGGCTTTGAAACGACTGCAAGTTAGTCGCCGAGGTGAAAAGACCGCTACAGACATCCTCACGCATCCGGCCCATCATCAGCTCGAAAAAGTTGAAGGCTTCCGACTTGTATTCGTTCAGCGGGTCGCGCTGGCCGTAACTGCGAAGGCCGACACTTTTGCGCAAGTCCTCAACTTCGGTGAGGTGGTCCTGCCAGTTGCGGTCAATGCCGCGAATGACGACATAGCGCTCGATATTGAACATGGCCTCCGGGGTCTCAAATTCACAGCGCTGCGCGTAAGCCTTTTGCAAATGCTCCAGCACCCAGGCGGCGAGTTGCTCCGCATCCTTGCCCTTGGCCTCTTCAATTTTAAGCGCAACGGGGAAGCGCAAATTCACCCAGGTGATGAAACCTTTGAGCTCCTCGGGGTCGGGCATACGGTTGTCCGGCGCAAGGGCCTCAGTGCGCACACGCAATTCCTCCTCGACGATTTCGAAGACTGTCTCGCGTGGGTTGGTGCCGCGGATGGCGTCGTTGCGCAAATTATAAACGACTTCGCGCTGGCGGTTGAGCACGTCGTCGTATTGCAGCAGGCGTTTGCGGATGGAGTAATTCTGGGCCTCGACCTTTTTCTGCGCCTGCTGGATGCTGTAATTGAGCAGGCCGTGCTCGAGCGGCTCACCCTCGATCATCGCCTTGTCCAGCATCGTAGAAAGCGGCCCGGCGTTGGCGAAGAGGCGCATCAAATCGTCCTCCATCGAAACGTAAAAGCGCGAGAGGCCGGGGTCGCCCTGACGTGCGCAACGACCGCGCAACTGGCGGTCAATGCGGCGTGATTCATGCCGTTCGGTGCCCAGCACGTAAAGGCCGCCCACCTCGGGGACGCCTGCGCTGAGTTTGATGTCCGTACCGCGGCCGGCCATGTTGGTCGCAATGGTCACGGCGCCGCGCTGGCCCGCACGGGCGACGATTTCCGCCTCCTGCTGGTGGTACTTCGCGTTGAGGACGCTGTGAACGATATTCAGGCGCTTGAGCATCTTCGACAGCACTTCGGAGGCCTCGACCGACGTTGTGCCCACGAGGACCGGCTGGCCGCGCTCATGCGCCTGGCGAATGTCCTCGATGACGGCGTTATATTTCTCACGGCGGGTTTTGTAGACAATGTCGTCGAGATCCTTGCGGATGCACGGCATGTTCGTCGGGATTTGCATGACCGTAAGCCGGTAAATGTCATTGAATTCGGCGGCCTCGGTCTCGGCGGTGCCCGTCATGCCGGAGAGTTTTTCGTAAAGGCGGAAATAATTCTGGATGGTGATGGTGGCGTAGGTCTTGGTTTCCTTTTCGATGACCACGCCTTCCTTGGCTTCGATGGCCTGGTGCAGGCCCTCGCTCCAGCGGCGGCCGTGCATGAGGCGCCCGGTGTTTTCGTCCACGATGTGCACCTTGCCCTCGAGGACGACGTATTCCTTGTCGCGCTCATACAGCGTGTAGGCCAGCAGGAGTTGCGCGAGGCCGTGGATTTCCTCGGAAATCACGGCAAAGCGCTGCTCGGCCTGCTGCTTGAGCTGTTGTTTCTGCTCGAGGGAAAGGTCCTCGCGCTTGTCCACCTCGATGAAGGTGCTCGGCAAATCGGGGAGCATGAACGCCTCGGGATTGTCGGGCCGCAAGGTGCGCCGGCCCAGCTCGGTCAGGTCGGAATTGCGCTGGCGTTCGTCCACCGAGAAATAAAGTTCTTCCTTGAGTTTGTAGCGTTCGTCCCGCGCGAAATCGCCGCTCAACTCGAGATCCGTTTTTTCGAGTAATTTGCGGTACAGCCCGTTTTCCATCATCTTGTGCAACTGACGGTGCTTGGGCATGCCGATCTTGACCTGGAGCAACTTGCGCGAGGCGGCGGCCTGGTCGCCATTAGGTTTCTCAAATTCGTCCTTGGCTTCCTGGGCAAGGCGGTTGCACAGGCGCATTTGCAGGTTGTAGAGGCTCTCGACGCCGGGCCTGAGGGCGAGGAACGGCCCTTCAGCATCGTCATTGGACGGGCCGGTGATGATGAGCGGCGTGCGCGCTTCGTCCACCAGGATGGAGTCCACTTCGTCCACGATGCAAAAATAGTGTCCGCGCTGGACCTGGTCTTCGACGCGCGTGGCCATGCCGTTGTCGCGCAGGTAGTCGAAACCGAATTCCGAGGCTGTGCCGTAGGTGATGTCGCTCCCGTAAGCGACGCGGCGCATATCGGGCGGCTGCTGCTGCTGGATGCAGCCGACCGTGAGACCGAGAAATTTGTAGAGGTAGCCCATCCATTCCGAGTCGCGGCGGGCGAGGTAGTCGTTGACGGTAACCAGGTGGCAGTTGCGGCCGGTCAGCGCGTTAAGGTACAGGGGCAGGGTCGAAACGAGGGTCTTGCCCTCGCCGGTGGCCATTTCAGCGATTTTGCGTTCATGCAGCGCAACACCGCCGATGATTTGCACGTCGTAGTGCACCATGTTCCAGGTCAAGGGCTGGCCACAGACATCCATCTGCGTTCCACACAGGCGGCGGGCGGCGTTCTTGGCGGCGGCAAAGGCCTCGGGCAAAAGCTGGTCGAGGGATTCGCCCTTTTGGAAGCGCTCCTTAAACTCAATCGTCTTGGCGCGCAACTGGTCGTCGGTCAGCGCCTGGTATTGCTTCTCGAACTCATTCACGCGCACGACGATGGGCTGGCACCGGCGCACAAATTGTTTGTAGTGCCGTCCGGAGAAATAGCTGATGACTTTGCTGATCGGATTCATGGCGCAGCCAGCCCGAAGATAGGGGCGAAACCGGCGAGCATGAACGGATGAATGGCGTTTGGCAAGGAAGACAGGTGGTAGGTAGTGTCCTAATTTGAAACGCTAAAAACCCGGCCCTCCCAGAAACGGGAAAAATCGCACTACAAAACCCCCGGCCTGAACAGGATGGATGGGGTAAAAAAACGGCCCAATCCAAAAATAGACAAATGTTGTTAACGGTATGCCAAACAGCACAAAACTTTTAAGCGGCTCGTTAGGGATGGTCGGAAGCCACGGCCAAAATATGCCGCCCATCCACACCCTATAAAATTGCAATATCACCCATGCCCAAAGCCACGCCAACGGGTTTATTATTAGCAGCAGGCATAGTGGAAACCCTAAGTTTGTAAACAGATGATAGGTTTCCCGCAAAATGCAGAACATATTCCATCCACCCCACGCAAATCCCCAAATACTTAGGGGCAGAGAAATAACCACATTCGTGCCCGATTTCATAAGCCATGAAATGCAGGTCGGTCGTTTTGGGGTCAACCCCAAACCCCGGCTCCTAAGAGCTTTCCGCCGGGCCGTCTGGTTCATCTTCTGAACCAGACTGAGCGGCTATGAATTTAATGTCGCGGCAACAAGATTTGCCTGATTGGAAAGCTCCTTATATGGCTCGCTCATCACTAAATTAACCACCTTGCGCGGCGCGAGAAAAGTGGTCGCAATATCCAATTCAGATTTACCCGCTGCCGCCATTGCGTGCATTTTGTCTCTAAGCGTCCAAGGCAAAAGCATTTCTATCGAGGTGAGATAAGCAAGATTTTCAGACTTCAATCGCTCATCTTGAAACAAATCCACGCCGTTGATTAGTTGTTGAACGAGAAAAATTGGGTCGCTTGTAAAATGGCAGTCAGAAGTGTCTATCAATAAGTGCGCCATTTCTTTGAAGTATATATACCTTCTCCAGCAACGATTATATACATCCGAGTAATTTATTTCCGCTCGGTCTGGAAATCGCTTTAAACTTCCAGCCATATTACGTAATTCACCTGATTCCTTGCGTTGGATTCCAATTTTGTATGGAGGGTTCGGACAAGGCACCAAAACCCCAAGAGCCTCCATGATGTATTCGGCCCTGACCGGCTCGATAATTTTCCCCCGATTCTGCTCAATTTTAGTAAAGAGCGTTTGAACGGATTTGCATACCGGAGCAAGATGCAAAACCTGAATCATTATATGAAATCAGGGTCATCAATCACCTTGGCCGATTCTAGTTTATTAAAGTCAGCACAAAATGACTCAACGGAGGCCATACTAATATCTTTGGTGAAAAACTTGATATCCATAAGCCCCTTTTGCTTTTCAGCAGCATACCAGGCCAGAAACTTTTCGGTTTCTGGCTGAGCGGAAGTAGGTTGATTATGTGTTGATGGCGCGGACATGGGAGGAAGCTAGGGAGGTTAAAAAAAGGCAAACGGCATTAACACTGCGCTGTTGAAAGTCAAGCAGTATTCATGCCGTCCCCTATATCCCAACGGGTCTAGACCGCGCTTGCAAGCACTGTTGTGTAAAAAAACAACAAAAAACTTCAAAAACTTGTTTTAGGGCCATAAAATCGGGTCTAGGCCCCATATATGTTTGCTTTATTGAGACGTTATTGAGACACGTATCCATTCCGATACTGTCAACCCCGCTGCGCTGGCCTTTGTTTCAACGCTCGCAAGCTCCGCCTTGGTCAGCCGGACTTGGATGTTCTCGGTCTTGGCCTCGCCCTTTGGCAGTTTTGGCCGCCCCATCTTTTTCTTTATTGTCATGCAAAAAGTCTATTGACAGACGATACTTTATGCATTACATTAAGTCAACAATCAAATTTACCCATGTCCAACAAGCTCCCATTCGACAAGCAAGTGACCATCGTAGCCAACCTTGCGGAAGGTGCGTCAATACGCGGCATTGAGCGCATGACGGGCGTTCACCGGGATACTATCATGCGGCTAGGCAAGCGGGTCGGCGACGCTTGCGCGGGCTTCATGGACACGCGCCTGACGGGTCTGAATTGCCGCCGGGTGGAGGTGGATGAGCTTTGGGGATTCATCCAAAAGAAAAATGTCCATTGTGACCTTGCCGATTACCGGGAAGGGCTTGGCGATGTTTATACGTTCGTTGCGCTCGACGCAGACACCAAGCTCGTCCCAACCTACCTCGTTGGCAAGCGCGACGAAATGCATACCGTGGCCTTCATGCAAGACCTGCGCCAACGGGTGAACGGGCGAATTGAAATTTCTTCGGATGGATGGCGCGCATACGCTGGCGCGGTTGACCAAGCTTTCGGGTGTGAAGTGGATTACGGGCAAAACGTAAAAGTTTTCACTTCGCCGGATAAGACCGAAGCACGCCGATACAGCCCCGCGCCTATCGTAAATATAGAGCGTTCGACCATCACCGGGGAGCCGGATAAAATCTCGACATCACTTGTCGAAAAGAACAACCATACAATCCGTATGCACGTTCGCCGTCTCGCTCGTCTTACCAACGCTTTCAGCAAAAAGCGCGACAACTTCACCGCTGCCGTGGGGCTTCACTTCGCCTATTATAATTTCGTGAAGTTTCACCGTTCTATCCGCATGACTCCGGCAATGGCCGCTGGCGTTGAACGCGCGCCAATGGAAATCGCCAACCTTGTTGAGCTTGCCCAATGAATCAAGCCGAGTATGTCGCACACTTGCAAAAGGCCATCAAAAAGACTTTCGGCCTAGAATCCGCGCACGTTGAAACGGTAGGGGTGGTGGAGACGTTTCGTGGGCAAGTGCTCTTTGACGGTGACGTGGAGGTCTTTGACGTTACTGGACACCCTGACGCCAAGCGTTGCTATGCGTGGGCAAATGACATTGAAACCGGGTCAAACTCAACGGTGGTCTTAGAACGCCCGCCGATTAAGACCGCGCTGGACGCGGTCAGAGCGGCCATCCTGACGGAGCACAAGCGCGGGCAGAATAATTAGCGAAAAATGATTGTGCTGGTGAATGAGCGCGGTGTATAAAGACGGCATGAATAAAATCAAAGAATACACTATCGCCAGCGGTCAAAATCGTTCAATTCTCATTAAGTCAGTAAATGAATTGATTGAAAAAGGCTTTGAGCCTTTCGGAAATGTTTATTTGGAGGTTGGTAACGGCTTATGCCAGCCAATGGTCAGGCGGGAAACTGACTCTATGAAAAAGTTGGGTCAATAGGGTGCTGGCTGGAGATTCGCCAGTTCAAATTAGGACACTACCAGGTGGTATAATCGGACTGGCAAATTATAACCTCTTGAACTAAACGGGCAAGGCGGGAGCAATTTCTCGAACGCCAGCGATGTCTCCAACCAATTCACCCGTGGGCTGAACAAACTCATCGGTAAGGACGGCGAAGTCCGCGCCCGCGTGGGCCGCGCACTCGAAGGCGATGCCAACGCCCTCCAAGCCCTGCCTGCGAAACTCCGCGACGTCACCTCCGCCGCCCGCGAGGCGATTGACCAAAATTCGAAGGCCATGGCCGAATTATTGCCCGATGACCTGCGTCGCACCCTCGGCGCCAACGTCGGCAAATACCTTCGCCGCACTTATGCCATCTTCGACGAGCCGGAAAAGCAGCGCGCCAAAGTGCTCGGCAATGTCCCCCTCGTCAACTCCGCCCTCAAGGAAATCATGGAGTCCTGGGGCAAGCCCGAGCCGCTTTCGCGCGACCAGGCGCAGGCTATTTACGATAAAATGCCCGACGCCGACCGCGCCAAACTTCCTGGCGCGAACATGGACGACTGGCTGGCCCACATCCGCAGCACGATGGGTAAACCAATTTCCCTGACACGCGAGGAAGCCCTGCCGCTCTTTACTGATTTCCTCGATCGCCAAAACCTCGGCAAGCTCGGCGGCTTCCTGCGCGGGCAGGACAAGTTTGCCGGGCGCGACGTCACTTCGCTGATGAAGCGCGGCGATCTCACCCCCACAATGCAGCAAGTCCTCGGCGTGCATACCGACCCCGTGACGCGCGTCGCCCGCACGCTCGAGTCGCAGTCCCGCTTCCTCATCAACGACGCCGCGCAAAAGCAGCTCGCGCAGCATCTCCTAGACTCCGGTCTCGCCTGGAAAACCCCGAAGACCGACGCCAGCGACGTCGAATTAAAACCCACCGCCGAAGCCAGCCCGCGTTTTCCCGCCTATGAAGGCCTGCGCACCACGCCGGCGTTTCGCCAAAAGTTCTTTGAAAACGACGCCCAGCACCTCGGCCTCGGGCCCAACGCGCCGGACTTGGTGAAGGGCTTTGCCACCGCCACCAGTTTGATGAAGCAGAGCATGGTCCTCGGCAATCCGGCGGCGTATATCCCGCAAACGCTCGGCGAGGCGTCCCTCGGCTTTCTTAATGGCCGCATCAGCCTTCACCCGTCGGACTGGCAGCATGGAGTCATCGAGACCCTCCGCACGCTCGGCTTTGGCGACCCCGCCGCGATGTCCGACAAGGATTTGATGGCCATGCGCGCCCGCGTCGTGAAGGCCGGGATGCAGGGCTTTTCCGCCGCCGAGGGCCTGGCCAGGCCCAGTACACGCAGCGTGCTCGTGGACAATCCCGTCACGCAAAAGATTGGCCGTGTGTTCGGCAGCATGTCCAACTTTGTGAAGGTCGTCGGCTTTCTCTCCGAGTCGCGCCATTATCAGGACGCCGGGTTTTCCCTCGCCGAAGCCGACCGCCGCGCCGGCGAGGTCATGCGCGGCACCAGCCATTATTACGAAAACCTCCCGCCGTTGCTCAAAATGGCCGCGAAATACGACCCTGGCGCCACGCCTTTCGCCGCGTTCCCGTATGTCCTTTTGCGCAGTACCTTCAACACCATCCGCTTCGGCCTGCGCGATGTCGCCGAGGGTAATAAAACCGGCAATCTGCAATTGCGCCTCAATGGTTACCGCCGCCTGCTCGCCGCCGGCGCCACGCTCTCCGCCACCGCCGCGGCCTCGGCCGCCATGACCGCCAAGTATTTCGGCGTGTCCGACAAAGAGCAGGACTCCGCCAAGCGCAGTTTTGTCCCGCAATATGACCAAAAGGAGGCCATCGGCTTTCTTGCGCGGCCAACAGCGGACCTGCTCCGCTATTTTCCACAGTCGTATTTAAATCCGCTTTCGCTCATCACCCACGCTGTACTTGATGCCCGACGGGCTGGTTTCACCATTGGCGGCTTTGTAGAGGTTGGCCATCCAAGGCACGAAACCGGGAGTCATTGTTTGCCCGACAAAATACTTCGAACGGTCGTAAAG
>JABDGR010000041.1:10949-11696 GCA_013285985.1 Verrucomicrobiota bacterium | reverse complement strand
CCGCAATGACCATCCCTTCCTTGACCTTCTGGCCCTTCTTGACGCTGGGCCGCTGGTTGAAGCAGGTCGCCGCGTTCGAGCGCATGAACTTGCGCAAGGGATAAACGAAAATTTCCTTCTTCGCATCGGTCTTGATCTCTTTTTCGTTGCGCGCGTGAATTTTGCCATCGGGCGTTGTGATGATGCGCGTGGCTTCGACAAGCGCGACAACGCCGTCGCCTTCGGCGACCACGACGGTCTTTGAGTCGCGGGCGACGCGGCCTTCGATGCCGGTGCCGACGAAAGCGTTTTCCGTACGCAGGAGCGGAACGCCCTGCCGCTGCATGTTCGAGCCCATGAGTGCGCGATTGGCGTCGTCGTGCTCGAGGAAGGGAATGAGACCAGCCGCGATGGAAACGAGCTGCTTGGGCGAAACGTCCATGTAGTCCACAATGGACGGGTCGGCTTCAAACACCTCGTCACGCCGGCGCACGGTGACGCGCCCGACAAGCTTGCCGTTCTTGTCCACTTCCGAATTCGCCTGGGCGATGGTGTGGTTTTCCTCCTGGTCGGCGGTCTGATACTCGACCTTGTCGGTCACGCGGCCATGATCCACCTTGCGGTAGGGCGTTTCGATGAAACCAAATTCATTGATGCGCGCGAAGGTGGAGAGTGAATTGATGAGGCCGATGTTCGGGCCTTCCGGCGTTTCAATCGGGCAGATGCGGCCGTAGTGCGAAGGATGCACGTCGCGCACCTCGAAGCCCG
>JABDGR010000041.1:0-10939 GCA_013285985.1 Verrucomicrobiota bacterium | reverse complement strand
CGAAGCCCGCGCGCTCGCGGTTGAGGCCGCCAGGCCCGAGGGCCGAGAGGCGACGCTTGTGGGTCAGTTCGGCCAGCGGGTTGATCTGGTCCATGAACTGGCTGAGCTGGCTGCGCGCAAAGAAGTCGCGAATAACCGTGCTGAGCGCCTTCGGATTGATGAGCTTCTGTGGCGTGATGGAGTCAACGCTCTGATCGTAAAGGGTCATGCGCTCCTTGACGAGGCGCTCGGTGCGGGCGAGGCCGATGCGGCACTGGTTGGCGAGCAATTCGCCGACGGTGCGCACGCGGCGCGAACCGAGATGGTCAATGTCATCAATGACGCCTACTCCGCCCTTCAAGCGGCAAAGGTAGCGGGTGGCTTCGACGATGTCTTCGAAACCAATGGTGCGCTGCTCAAGATCGGTCTTAAGGCTGAGCTTCTGGTTGATTTTGTAACGTCCAACGCGACCCAGGTCGTAGCGCTTGGGATCCTGGAAGAGGCGCTTGAGCAGGTTTTTGGCGTTGGCGGCGGTGGGCGGTTCACCCGGACGCAGCCGCTTATAAATGTCCTTGAGGGCTTCTTCCTCGTTGTGGGTCGGATCCTTCTTGAGGGCGCGGATGATGGCGCCGTCGTCCACCGCGGTGTTGATGACCTTGACCTCGTCAATGTTGGCCTTTTCGAAGCTGCGAATGATGGTCTTGGTCAACGGCTCGAAGGCACGGGCCAGCACCACGCCGCGTTCGGCGTCCACGATGTCCTCGACGAGCACGAGCTTGGAAACGTCTTCCATGCCGAGGGCCTTCTTGGTCTTGAGGTCTTCGAGCTTGTAGAAGAGGTTGAGAATGTCGAAGTCCGAGCCGAAGCCCAGCGAGCGCAGGAGCGTCGTGATGAGGAATTTGCGGCGGCGGCGGCGGCGGTCGAAATAAACGTAAAGCAGGTCGTTCTGGTCGAACTGGACTTCGAGCCAGGTGCCGCGGTCGGGAATGATGCGGAACGAAAAGAGCGTCTTGCCGCTCGTATGCGGGGTGGCCTCAAAGCAGATGCCCGGCGAACGGTGCAACTGTGACACCACAACGCGCTCGGCGCCATTAATGACAAAGGAGCCACGGTCGGTGATCATGGGCAATTCACCCATATAAATTTCCTCATCGGTGGAAACATCCTCCTCGCGCAGGCGCAGCTTGACGTAGAGGGAAATTGAATAGGTGACGCCCTCACGGATGCACTCCATCTCGGTGTTTTTCGGCCCCACCAGGTTGTAATGGACGTATTCGAGCGTGGCCCGCCCGTCGTAGCTGGCGATGGGGAAGACCTCGCGGAACACCGCTTCCAAGCCGATCGGCTTGCGCTGGGACGACGGCACGTCCTTTTGCAAATACTCCAGGAACGAGTTGACCTGGTTTTCAATCAGGTTGGGCGGCGGGATCACTTCCCGCAGTTTACCGAAGTTTTGGCGCTCGTTGGCGTGGGTGGGCATGGCCGGGCAGGGTTGGAGGGAAACAGAACGTGGTGGGAAAATTTAGTTCGGGACGCTTAAAGCGAAAACGCAACCAGACGGCCCCGGCGGAAAGCCAGGGCCGTCAGGCCACGAAAGAAGATCGCGATGATAATGCTCAGGCTCGGGCGAAAGGTTATTTGATCTCTACGACAGCGCCGGCTGCAGCGAGTTTCTTTTTGATATCCTCGGCGTCGGCCTTGGACACGCCCTCCTTGAGGGTCTTCGGCGCGCCCTCGACCAGATCCTTGGCTTCCTTGAGGCCCAGGTTGGTGATGGCACGGACTTCCTTGATGACGCCAATCTTGTTCGCGCCGGAATCCTTGAGGATGACGGTGAACTCGGTCTTTTCCTCGGCCGCAGCGGCCGCAGGTGCGGCGGCGCCACCGGCAGCGGGGGCCGCGGCGACGGCAACGGGGGCGGCAGCGCTGACGCCCCACTTGGTCTCGAGAGTTTTCACGAGACCGGCGATTTCAATGACGGACTGGTTGCCCAGCCACTCGACGACTTGATCCTTGGTGATGTCTGACATGTTGGTGTTTCCTTGAACGGTCAGCGCCCCGACGGGGCAATTAAGGACACGGTGTCCCTGACTTGGTCCTTTGGTGGTTGATGGTTGGTTAAAAAAAGCGGGAAAATTTACGCCGCGGCCGGGGTGGATGGGCCGGCGGACTGGCTTTTCGCGTGCAGGACATTAAGAAGGCCCTGCGGCACGCCTTGCAGCACGCGCACCAAGCTGGTCGCCGGCGTGGAGAGCAGGCCAAGCAGTTGCGCGCGCAGCACTTCGACGCTGGGCAGCGTGGAAAGGGCGACGACATCCGCCGAGCTGAGACGGTTTTTGCCGAGCACCCCACCCTTGACGACGAGTTTGTCCTTGTCCTTGAAATATTTGGTCAAAATTTTGGCGACTTCGCTGGGATTGCGCCCGCCAACGACGATGGCCGTCTGGCCGGTCAGCCACGTGCTGTCAAAGTCCGGCAGCTTGCGCTCGCGGGCCGCCACATTGAGAATGCTGTTTTTGACGACGTGGTACTCGGCCTTGTGCGCCCCGAGCGTGGCGCGCAATTCAGCGGCATCGGCGACCGTGACCTTGCGGTAGTCGGCGAGAAACACGTAGTCGGACTTGCCGAGGTGCTTGGACACTTCGTCAACGAGGAATTTTTTTTCCGGGCGCATGGTGGTAAATGAGGTTGGGATTAAAAATTTCGGTTTTAGAACCCGCTGTATTCCTTGGGGTCGATTCGCAGACCGGGGCTCATCGTCGAGCTGAGCGTCAGGCTCTTGATGAACTTGCCTTTGATCGACTCGGGCTTGGCCTTGCCCAGGGCTTCCAGGGCGGCGGCGGCGTTTTGCGCCAGGGCATCGGGCGTAAAAGAGCGCTTGCCGACCACGATCGCGACGTTGGCCGTCTTATCCATCTTGAACTCAACGCGACCGGCCTTGACGGCCTTGACGCCGGCTTTGACGTCATCCACCACCGTGCCGGACTTCGGGTTGGGCATCAGGCCTTTGGGCCCGAGGACGCGCGCAATCGTGCGGACGGATTTCATGGCGTTCGGCGTAGCGATGGCCACATCGAAGTCCATCCAGCCGTCCGTGATTTTCTTCATCAAATCATCAAGGCCTGCATGGTCCGCGCCGGCGGCCATGGCCTCGGCGGGATTTTCCGTAAAGACGAGGACGCGCACTTTGCGGCCGGAGCCGTTGGGCAGCGCAACCGTGCCGCGGACGGTCTGGTCGGTCTGTTTCGGGTCAATTTCAAGCCGGGCTTGCAGCTCGACAGTTTCATCGAATTTCGTGGGCGGCAGGCGGCAAAGCAAGCCGATGGCTTCCGTCAAACCGAGAGGCTTGGCGAGGTCGGCGGCTTCGTGTGCTTTCTTAAAACGTTTGGTGATTTTGACCATGGCGGGTTTCTCCGGAAAAGTTTAGCCCTCGACGATAATCCCCATCTGGCGGGCGGTGCCGGCAATCATGCGCGAGGCCGCTTCGAGGTCGGGGGTGTTGAGGTCCTTCATCTTCAACTGGGCGATTTCGAGAAGTTGTTTCTTCGTCACCTTGCCCACTTTTTCGCGGTTGGGTGTCTTGGAGCCGGAGGCGATGTTCGCGGCCTTCTTCAGCAGGGTGCTGGCCGGCGGGGATTTGAGGATAAAGGTGAAGGATTTGTCCTGGTAAACGCTAATGACGACCGGAATGATGAGACCGGCCTGTTCCTTGGTGCGCGCGTTGAAGTCCTTGCAAAAGGCCATGATGTTGACGCCTTGTGCGCCCAAGGCCGGGCCGACGGGCGGCGCGGGGTTGGCGGCGCCGGCGGGCAATTGCAAGCGGATGATGCCGGTGATTTTTTTGGCCATGGAAAGGAAAAATTAAAAAGAAAAGATGATGGGTCGGCGGGTTTGCTTAACTCTGCTCCGTTTTCTCCACCTGCCAGTATTCGAGTTCAACAGGGGTGAAGCGGCCGAAGATGGGCACGGAAACCTTGAGCTTGCCGCGCGCCGGGTCCACCTCGTCAATGCGCCCGGTGAGGTTGTGGAAGGGGCCGTCCGTGATTTTGACCTCCTGGCCGACCGCGTATTCGATCTTCGGCTTTTCCTTGCCGAGAGCTTCCTGCACCTGGCGGATAATGCGGTCAATGTCCTCTTGCTTCAGCGGAATGGGATGCTCGTCCCCGATAAAATTGATGATGCCCTGGACGCCCCGAACGAAATACCACGGGCGCTGCAGGACCTTGCCGTCCGTGTCGTACAGGCGCATCTTGATGAAGACGTAGCCGGGGTAAAACTTGCGGACTTTCGTGCTTTTGCGGCCGTTTTTGATTTCCGTGACAGTTTCCGAGGGCACGAGGACTTCGTGCACGTACTCGCCCATTTCCTCGACTTGCGTAAACTTGTCGAGGTACTGCTTCACCTTCCCCTCCATGTTGGAGAAGGTCTGCAGCGCAAACCAGCGCACGTCGCTGAGCGACTGGGCGGCGGGTGCGGAACTGGTGGCGGATTCAGGCATGGGAGAGTTCAAGAGGCGGTCGGCTCACTTGCTGGCGACAAGGTGGGAAAGGAAGCGGATGTCGTGCAGGAAACAGAAATCGGCGATGGCGACCATGGAACCGACGATAAGGACCGTGCATATCACCAGCACCGTCGAATCGCGCAGTTCCATCCAGCCCGGCCACGTCGCTTTGCGCAGTTCCACCATCGTCTCCTGGGCAAAGAGAGCGATCCGGCGGAAGGGATTGCGCTGGGGCGTGGCGGAAGGCGCGGCCATGGAAATCGGGAATTTAAAAACTTCGGGTTTTGGTGGATGAAACCGCCGGCGCCGGCCCTGAATCAGGGCGGCACCGGCGAAAGTGGCGGAAGCCGGTTTTAAATTGGCAGGGGCGGAGGGAATCGAACCCACAACCAACGGTTTTGGAGACCGCTACTCTGCCAATTGAGCTACGCCCCTGTGGTTACTTGGTGATTTCGGTGACGCGACCGGCGCCGATGGTGCGGCCGCCCTCGCGGATGGCGAAGCGCTGGCCTTTTTCCAAGGCCGTGGGCTTCTGCAGTTCGATATCGATGGCGAGATTGTCGCCCGGCATCACCATTTCGACGCCCTTGGGCAAAGCGCAGACGCCAGTGACGTCGGCCGTGCCGATGAAGAACTGCGGACGGTAATTGGTGAAGAACGGGGTGTGGCGGCCGCCCTCGTCCTTGGTGAGGACGTAAACCTCGGCCTTGAAGTTGGTGTGCGGGGTGATGGTGCCCGGCTTGGCCAGGACCTGGCCGCGCGAGACCTGCTCTTTTTCCACGCCGCGCAACAGCACGCCGACGTTGTCGCCCGCCTGGGCTTCGTCGAGCAGCTTGCGGAACATTTCGAGACCGGTGACGGTGGTCTTCATCGTGTCCGCGAGGCCCACGATTTCGAGTTCCTCGTTGACCTTGACTTTTCCGCGTTCAACACGGCCCGTGGCCACAGTGCCACGACCGGTGATGGAGAACACGTCTTCGATGGCCATCATGAAGGGCTTGTCCACATCGCGCACCGGTGTCGGGACGTCCTTGTCCACCGCGGCGAGGAGGTTATCAATGGCCTTGACGCCTTCGGGCTTGCCTTCGAGGGCGGCGATGGCCGAACCACGGACGATGGTCGTGTTGTTGCCGTCAAATTTGTATTTCGTGAGCAGGTCGCGGATTTCCAGCTCGACGAGGTCGAGGAGGTCCGGGTCGTCCAGCAAGTCCACCTTGTTGATGAAGACGACGATGGCCGGGACACCGACCTGGCGGGCGAGCAGGATGTGCTCGCGCGTCTGCGGCATCGCGCCGTCAGCCGCGCTGACGACGAGGATGGCGCCGTCCATCTGGGCGGCGCCGGTGATCATGTTCTTGACGAAGTCGGCGTGGCCCGGGCAGTCCACGTGGGCGTAGTGGCGCGCAGCGGTCTCGTATTCCACGTGCGCCACCGCGATGGTGACGATCTTGGAGGCGTCGCGGACGGTGCCGCCCTTCGCGATGTCCGCGTAGGATTTGAAGGTCGCCAACTTCTTGTCGGACTGGACCTTGAGCAGCGCCGTGGTCAGCGTCGTTTTACCGTGGTCGACGTGGCCAATGGTGCCAACGTTGACGTGCGGCTTGGTGCGGTTGAAGGATTCTTTGGCCATGGGAGATCGGGATCGTGGAGGTGGTGTGCGCTCGAAGTAAACCTTCCTGGAGCCCCCGAACGGATTTGAACCGTCGACCTCGTCCTTACCAAGGACGCGCTCTGCCAACTGAGCTACAGGGGCCCACCGAAAGGGATGCCCGGTTGCCCGGGCGTTTCGAAGGGAAAGGGTCTAAGGTAACGAACCCAGCAAACCCGTCAAGCCCTTTTTCGCGCGCCCGCGCGAGCATTTTTCGGGCCAAAATTCAGGGGCGGGGAACGCCTTGGATTAGAGTAGCATTGTCGTAGGTGGTGGGCCAGATAAAAGTCACCGTGATTTGTTCCCCGCGACCTCTTCACTACCTCACCTATTCACTACCTTTTATATACCACTTGCCATTGATTTTGATAAACGTCTTTCGTTCTGGGTGGTCAGCCGGCTTTCCCATGACGCGCGCTGTGTATAGGTAGGTGGCTTCGTCGCCAGCATCGTTATAGGTCGGGGTCTGGGATTCAAGGTCTTCAATATCTTGCGCCGCTTCTTCTTGAATTTGTTGCCGGCCCCGAAGTATGGTTTGTTGCAAATCTGGGGCCAAACCGACAAGGCTGGCCTGCTCTATTTGCTTCGCATCGAGAAATTCTTGCATAACTTCGGGAGTCAGTTTGTACGGCGGGGTGTAGGTTTGATCCACTACCAGCCAATCGCCAGACCGCAGCAAGCGCGCGATATCCGGAAGGGCGGTTTTCAAATCGGCCTGTGGATCGGCGGCATCGGGTGTGGCATCAGCGGCCGTGACGGACGTGTTGGCTGTTTCAGTCTTGGCCTGGACAGTCGAAGACAGCGGTTTAGCAATCTGGGGCGACGCAACCCCATTGGACGCTCCGACTTTGCTCAGCGCAGATGCATCGGCAGTTTTTTCCGTAACCGTTGTTGCAGATCGCATGAACCACCAGACGCCAATAGCCACAATGACAACAAGGAGAACAGCCAAAATGAAGTTTTTAGGCTTCATGCGATTTATTCTTCATTTTTTATTCCTCAACGCAACCACTTCCCTGCCCCGAGCTCACTTCGGTTTTTGTGTCTTCGCACCCCCAACTTGGCAAAGATCAATTGTCTTTCCAGTGCTGCTTCCCTTCCCCGCTTACATACCACTTGCCATTTATTTTGACAAAATAAATTGGTTGTTCGTCAAGCGGCCCGTCCACATCGGGGTACATGGTCTCCGGGAATGTAAAGGTGGCTTCGTCGCCGGCGTCGTTATACTTCGGGGTCTGCGTTTCAATGGCCACGAACCGCTGTGCCTCCACTGCTATGTATTGTTGGAATGATAGATCTATGTCCAAATGGTTCTGGGCATCTTGTATGGCCTGCAGGGTGTCGAAGTCCAATCGGTCTGGCGGAGTATAAGTTTTCTGGTATGTCGCCAGATCGCCCGCCAGCAGCAAACGCGCAATATCCGGGATGGCCGTTTTCAAATCGGCCTGGGGGTCGGTGGACTTGGCTGGCGGATTGGCCGTTTCGGTCTTGTATTGAACCGGCGGGGCCAAAGGTTTGACGATTTGGGCCGACGGCGCGACAGCGTTAGGCGCTTCGCTTTTGCTCTGCGCAGACGCATCGGCGGTTTTTTCCGGTGCCGTCAGCCGCATGAACCAACCGACAACAAAGCACACCAGAATCACGACAAGGGTAATCAAAATGAAGTTTTTAGGCTTCATGCAGCCATTTTCTCGCTCTTTTTATCCACGAACGCAACCACACTAATATGCATCTGTAATGTCCTAGCGGCGGGCTGGGGGCAGCGCGCCCTACCCGGGCGCAGTAGTTTTAGGTAGGGCGGGCTGCCCTCAGCCCGCCGTATTACTATCCCGTCCCACCTCCCGCATTGCCTCCTGGCCCGACTTCACTTTTATTCAACGCACCCCTTCCCATCATGAAAACCACCCCACTCTTTCTTTTGCTGGCTGCATCGCTATCCTGCCCTGCCCTGCTCGCGGAGGATGCTCCCACCGCCAGCACATCGGCTCCGGCGACCGCTTCGACTCCGGCTAAACCGGCCGAGCCAACCTGGAATTTCCCGACCCCGCTCACGCCCGGCGAGGTCATTGACCTCTTCCCTGAAGGCGTGCCGGGCTGGAAGGACATCGGCCCCGAGCAGGTGGCGCGCGGCACTTACTCCAACATCAGCAACCCGCGGTTGCTGTGCTATCCTCCGCCCGCAGGCACGCCGTCGAGCGGCACCGCCGTCATCTTTTGCGCGGGCGGCGGCTATGTGCACGTCGCGGGCCCCACCGGCTTCAATAGCTGGCTCAACCCCCTGGGCATCACGGTGTTTGGCCTCATCTACCGCTGCCAGGAATTCGGCGCGCCCGCCCCGCAGCAGGACGTCATGCGCGCGGTGCGCTTCGTCCGCTCACACGCCAAGGAGCTGGGCATCGACCCGAACAAAATCGGCGTGATGGGCGGCTCCGCCGGCGGGCACGTCGCCGCCAGCGCGGCCACACTCTATAATGACGCCGTCGGCAAAACCGGCGTCGCCTTCGACGAAGTCAGCGCCCGGCCCGATTTCGCGGTGCTGATTTTCTCCGTGCTTACAATGGAGCCGCCCTATGCGCACAACGATTCGAAAAACAATCTGCTCGGCCCCAACCCCAGCCAGGAAATGATCGACCAGTACTCGTTGGAAAAACACGTCACGCGCGACACTCCGCCGATTTTCATCATCCACAGCGAGCAGGACAACACGGTGAAGGAGGAAAACGATTTGATGTTCTACGCCGCCCTGCGCAAGAACAACGTGCGCGCGGAACTGCATTTGTTCCCCGACGCCAACCACGGCTCCGGCATGGAAGCCACCGCCGGGCCGACCTCGCTCTGGCCGAAATATTGCGAGGAATGGATGCGCTGGAACGGTTGGATTCCAAAATCGGACACCTCGATGCTCAAAATCCAGACCCGCGAGGAAGCCCGTGCGGGCATGCGTGGAGGACGCGGTCGCGGTGGTGCACCGGCGGCTGCGTCAGCCGCGACGACAACAGCTCTGGCATCTGGCTCAAATTAAAAATAGGGCGGCCTACGCCGACAGACCCTTTTCCACAATCTCGCGCACATTCGCCGCGAGCCCGGGATTATTCGGCACCGCGACTTCGACGCGGGAAAGCATATCCTTGATTTTGACCTGGCCCGCAGCTGCTTCATCCGGGCCGAGGATGACGGCCAGCCTGGCGCCGCATTGCTCCGCAGTTTTGAACTGCTTGCCAAATCTTTCTTCCTTCAGCGGATAATCCACGGACAAGCCTGCTGCACGAAATTGGCCGACGAGCTTCAAAGCTTCGGGACGTTCTTTCTCGCCGCCGATGACGAGATAAACAGCCAACTTCCCTTCGTCGGTGAGCGGTCGTTTCAACTCATTGAGCAAATCGCTTACGGTCATATCGCCCATGCCGAAGCCCACGGCGGGCATGTCCACCCCGCCGAGCTTCATCAGCAAATCATCATAGCGTCCGCCACCCGCCAGCGCCCGCGCCGTCCCGACGGTTTGATAAGCCTCAAAAACAAAACCGGTGTAGTAGGCCAAGCCACGGACTATACGCAGATCTCTCTTAATAAACGATTTTACACCCAAATCTTCCAGTTTTTTTTCCAGCTCTGACCAATCACCTATCCGAAATTTTGTTTCCTCATCTTGTACGGCGCTCTCCCAAACCTCTCCAGTATCTCCCGCATTTCGGAGAAACGCATTAATCTTTTGGAAGGCGTTTTCAGTTTTATTCCCATAATAGATCTCTAATTTTTTCTTAGCTACATCACTGGTGTCCTTATCCCACTTATCCACAATTGCGAGGACCTCAGGAATTTTTGTTTTATCAGCACCAAGAGCAGCCAAAAATAAAAACCACAGCTTCCGATCACTAATCCTCACCTCAAACTCCCCCTCCCTCAGCCCGCATTCCTTCAACGCCTCCACCAGCAGCGCAATGCACTCGGCATCCGCGCCGACGCCGGGTTCGCCAAGGATATCCGCATTGAATTGATAGAACGAGCGCCCGCGGCCCTTCTGCGGTTTTTCGTAACGGTACATTTCGCCGATGCTGAACCACTTGAGCGGCTTGCGCAGCGAGCCGGCCTTGGCGGCGACCAGGCGCGCCAGCGATGGCGTCATCTCCGGCCGCAGCGCGACCTTGCGTCCGCCCTTGTCTTCGAACTCAAAAAGCTGCGATTTGATTTCTTCGCCGGATTTTTCCTGGTAAAGCTCCAGCGGCTCCAGCACCGGGGCATCGTACTCCACAAAGCCCTGGCGGCGTGCAGCCGTGCGCCACGCGCGGAACAGCCCGTTGCGCGCGGCGCAGTCCTCGGGATAAAATTCCCTAAAACCCGGCAGACTCTGGAAGGTGCTCATGAAATAAAAATCGATTCCCGAATCGGTTGGATAAAGGCAGAAAGCCACGGGCGCAGCAAGTCTGCGCCCCGACCAATCACGGACCTTACGTACGGCGCAGTCTTGCTGCGCCCGCGCCCAATTCACGCCGGGGGCGACTCGATGGCCCCGAGGTCAATCTTCTTCAGCTCCGCCTTCAACTCCTTGCCGGACTTGAACTTGATGACCGCCCGCTTGGGGATGACGACGTCCTTTTCCGGCTTGTTCGGGTTGCGGCCGATGCGGCTCTTGCGCACCTGGACCTCAAAGACCCCGAAGTTGCGCAGCTCGACGTTTCGCCCTTGCGCCAGCGCCCGGGCGATGACATCCAAGGTCATATGCACGGTGTCGCGGACTTCCTTTTGCGGGAAACCCGTTTTCTCGTATATTTCCAGAACTATGTCGCGTTTGGTAAGGTTGCCTGCCATGGTGG
>JABDGR010000040.1 GCA_013285985.1 Verrucomicrobiota bacterium | reverse complement strand
GCCAGGCCGCGGCAATTGGTGAACACGCAGTTGGAAATCGTGATGTTGCGGAAACCGCCGTTGGACTCGGTGCCGAACTTGATGCGCCCGGTGCCGGAGCCGCCGCCGTCCGTCCGCCCGCCGTAAGGCACATAAGTGCCGTCGAGGAAAGTGCCGCAGACGTAGCCGCTGACCTGGCAGTTGGTGATGGTCACGTTGTCCGTCGAGCGCGCGTAGCCGAGGGCAAACGAGCTTTTCAAGACGATGCCGTCGTCCTGCGGGGAATTGACAAAACAATCGGAGATGCGGACGTTTTTGCAGCAGTCGATGTCGAAGCCGTCGCGGTTGGTGTCAATTTTGAGGTTGCTGAGGGTCAGGTTGTCCACGCCGGTGGCGAGGAGGCAGAACCAGCCGCCTTGCCAGATGGTGAAGTCCTTGAGGATGACGTTGCGGCAATTTTTCAACGAAATGGATTTGTTGCCGCCGCCAAAATTCGTCGGAAAATCGCCGCGCGAGAGGCCGCGCCCGTAAATCATGCCCGGGCCGAGGATGGAGACGTTCGTGATGTTTTCGCCCCAGATGAGGCTGTTGTGCCAGAAGCAGTGGCCGAAGTCCTGGTATTGCCGGATAATCGGCGCGGTGTTGGGTTTGTCCAAAGGCGCGGGGGTTGCGCTCTCGCCGCCAGTGGCGGAACGATCCGCAGTCGGATTCCAAGCCGGCAGGCCCGACCACATGTTTTCTTCAGCCAGGTCATACATCCGAATGCCGGGGGGAACGGCGGCGAGGAAGGCTTCGCGCGCCCCCGCTGGCGCCGGCGTCCCAAAATCCGGATTCACCGGAGGCGGGGTGGTGGCTGTCGCAGTCGCGGGTTGGACGGCCGGGGCCGATGTACCCGTCACGGAAGCAGTGTTCACCTGTTCGCCGCTGCGCGTAAATGCCGGCGCGGGGCCCGGGGCTCCGCGCGCACCGGCGCCACGAGCGCCGGCCGCTCCACCGGGGCCGCCAGCACCGCCGCGTCCGCCGCGGGGTTGCAACGCCGCCACCGCGGGAGGGGTTTCGGCGGCGACAATCCATGAGCCCTGGTCGAGATAAAGGGTGATGTTTGTCTTCAGGTGAATCGAGAAACACAAATAATAGCCTGCCGGGAAATAGACGGTGCCGCCGCCGTTGGCCGCCGCGGCGTCAATCGCGCGGTTTACGGCGTCACTGTCAATCGTCACGCCGTCGCCCGTGGCGCCAAAGTCGCGGATGTTATAAACGGTCGTGCCGGGCGGCAGGTGCGGCGTAAGCACCGGGGCGATTTTTTGGTCAGTGCCCGGGATGACCTGGCTGGTCGCGGTCACGGGAGCGGTTTGACTCGTGGAGTTTTGGGACACCGCCACGCAGGCGCTCAACGCCAGCAAAGCAGTTAAACCGGCAAAACAGGAGGAAGGCAGGGACTTCATGGAGGCAGGGGCGGGCAGGGGTGAACCGAACAGGGGTAAAGGGCAGGGCATTCTACGCCCGGCGGGTGCCTGGGCAAGGCTGCAAATTGGACGGGCATATTTTTCTGTAGGGATTTTAATTTTTCCGGCAAATCGCAGATTTGACGCCGTCGGCCAAAGCCCTCTATCGTGGCGCATGGCTGTTACCCTCGGGCTGGACTTTGGCACCAACTCCGTGCGCGCGCTGATCGTGCGCTGCGTCGATGGGCGCGAACTGGGCACGTGTGTCGTCGATTACCCGAGCGGCCACCAAGGCGTGCTGCTCGACGAGCGCGACCATAACCTCGCGCGCCAGCATCCGGGAGATTACCTCGTCTGCATGGAGCAGGCCGTGCGCGGCGCGCTGGCCCAGGCCTTGCAAAACGATTCCGGTTTTCGCCCTGATCAGATTGTGGGTATCGGCGTGGACTCGACCGGCTCCAGCCCGCTGCCAGTGGATAAGACGAATACCCCGCTGGCGCTCGACCCGCGCTTCAAGGACAACCTGGCTGCACAGTGCTGGCTGTGGAAGGACCACACCGGCCACGCCGAGGCCGCGAAAATTACCGCCAAGGCGCGCGAGCTGCGCCCGCAATATGTCGCCAAATGCGGCAACACGTATTCCTCGGAATGGTGGTGGAGCAAAATCTGGCATTGCCTGAACACCGCGCCGGAGGTTTTCGACGCCGCGTATTCGTGGGTCGAGCTGGCGGACTGGATCCCTGCGGTACTCGCGGGCGTGCGCGACCCCAAGACCGTCATGCGCGGGGTATGCGCCGCCGGCCACAAGGCGATGTACGCCGAGGACTGGGGTGGCCTGCCCGACAAGGAATTTTTAGGAACGCTTGACCCCAAACTCGCCGAGCTGCGCGACAGGTTATATAACAAGGCGCACGACGCCTCAACGCCCGCGGGGAAATTGTGCGGCGATTGGGCGAAGCGCCTCGGCCTGAAGGAAGGCATCGCCATCGCCATTGGTGAATTTGACGTGCACTACGGCGCCATCGGCTGCGCGGTGGAGGAAGGCGTGCTCGTCAAGGTCATCGGCACTTCGACGTGCGATTGCGCGGTGGTGTCGGCGCAAAAGTCGATTGCGGATATCCCGGGCATCTGCGGCATCGTCAAGGGCGCGATTCTGCCGGGCTATTACGGCATCGAGGCCGGGCAATCGGCCGTCGGCGATATTTTCAAATGGTGGGTCGAAGTCGTGTGCCAGGGCGACGCTGCCATGCACGAGCATCTCACCGCCGAGGCCGCGCGGCTGCGCCCGGGCGAGAGCGGCCTGCTCGCGCTCGACTGGAACAACGGCAACCGCACCATCCTCGTGGACCAGCGCCTGACGGGCCTCGTCCTCGGGCAGACTTTGCACACCACGCGCGCGGAAATTTACCGCGCCCTCATCGAGGCCACGGCTTTCGGCGCACGGGCGATTCTTGAGCGCATCGAGGAATACGGCGTGCCGGTGAAGACGGTGGTATGCGCCGGCGGCATCGCGGAGAAAAATCCGCTGCTGATGCAAATTTACGCGGATGTTACGGGGCGCGAGATGCGCGTGGCGCGTTCGGCGCAGGCCTGCGCGCTGGGTTCAGCTGTCGCCGCCGCGGTGGTGGCCGGCGTCCATGCCGACTTTGCGACCGCGCAAAAAGCGATGACCGGGTGGAAGGACGTGGTGTACAAGCCCCGCCGCGCCGAGAAATCCGCCTACAACAAACTCTACAAGCTCTACATGAAGCTGTATGACAACCTCGGCGGCGTCCGCAACGTCAACCTCGGCAAGGTGATGAAGGATTTGCTGGAGATTAAAGAATCCACTTCACGGTGATTTAACCAAGAACCAAAGCACTTTTATTATATGATCCTCCTCCCGAAAAATCTCGAAGTCTGGTTCCTGGTTGGCAGCCAGCATCTCTATGGCGAAGCGGCGCTGAAAAAAGTTGCCGCGAATGCGCAGGTCATCGCGCGCGCCTTTAATCATGCGGAGGAACTGCCGCTCAAGGTCGTCCTCAAGCCCGTGCTCACCGGCCCGGACGAAATCACGCAAATCATGGACGAGGCGAACGTCGCGAAGAATTGCGTGGGGGTCGTCACCTGGATGCACACGTTTTCGCCGGCGAAGATGTGGATTGCCGGGCTGAAAAATCTGCGCAAGCCGCTCGCGCACCTGCACACGCAGTTCAACCGCGATTTGCCCTGGGGCGAGATTGACATGGATTTCATGAACCTGAACCAGGCGGCGCACGGCGACCGCGAGTTCGGCTTCATCGGCGCGCGCCTGCGCCTCAACCGCAAAATCATCGTCGGCCACTGGTCGGACAAGGATGTGCTGGCCCAACTCGGCGCGTGGATGCGCGCGGCGACGGCGTGGCACGACTGGCAGGGTGCGAAGTTCGCGCGCTTTGGCGACAATATGCGCCAGGTCGCCGTTACCGAGGGCAACAAAGTTTCCGCCGAGATTGCGTTTGGCTTTTCCGTGAACGGCTTTGGCGTCGGCGATTTGGCGGCAAAGGTCAAGGCCGTCAAGGACGCCGCGGCGGACCGCCTGTGCGCGAAATACGCCGAGGAATACACCCTGGCGCCCGAATTGCGCCAGGGTGGGGCGAGGCACGAGTCGCTGCGCGACGGCGCAAAAATCGAGCTGGGTATGCGCGCGTTTTTGGAGGACGGCGGCTTCAAGGGCTTCACCACCACGTTCGAGGACTTGCACGGCCTCGCGCAATTACCGGGGTTGGCAGTGCAGCGCTTGATGGCCGATGGCTACGGCTTTGGCGCAGAGGGTGACTGGAAGACTGCGGCGCTCGTGCGGGCGTTCAAGGTCATGGCCGACGGCCTGCCGGGCGGGGCGTCATTCATGGAGGATTACACGTACCATCTCGAGAATGGAAAGCGCAAGGTGCTCGGCGCGCACATGCTGGAAATTTGCCCGAGCATTGCGGCGAAGAAACCCACTTTGGAAATTCACCCGCTCGGCATCGGCGGCAAGGCCGACCCCGTGCGCCTCGTGTTTGACACGCCGCCCGGCCCGGCGATCAACGGTTCGCTCATAGATTTGGGCAACCGTTTCCGGCTGCTCGTCAACGAAGTCACGGCGGTCAAATATCCTCCGCTGCAGAAATTGCCGGTGGCGCGCACGGTGTGGGAGCCGAAGCCCGATTTTGCGACGGCCGCGGCGGCGTGGATTCTCGCCGGCGGCGCGCACCACACGGTCTTCACCCCGGCGCTGACGAAGGAGCACGTCGAAAACTTTGCCGACATCGCCGGGCTGGAATACTTTCTCATCGCCGAGCACACGACGATGTGCAACGCCAAGCGCGAACTGCGCTGGAACGAACTGTATTACCAACTCGCTCCCGGGTTGGGCGCGGTGTAAAAACGTTCATGAAAAAATTTCAAGCCATCCGCGAGGAGTGCTGCGAAGCCAACCGCGTCCTGCCAAAAACAGGACTGGTGGACCTGACCTTCGGCAACGTCAGCGTGCTCGATGCCGCTGCAGGGGTGTTCGCCATCAAGCCCAGTGGGGTGGCATATAAAAAACTGAAGCCCGCGGACATGGTGCTGGTGGACCTCGACGGCAAAATTGTGGCCGGGAAATTGCGGCCCTCGTCGGACACGCCGACCCACCGCCGCCTGTACCGCGCCTTCACCGGCGTGCGCTCGATTGTGCACACGCATTCGCGGCACGCGGTGGCGTTTGCCCAGGCCGCGCGCGAAATCCCCAACCTCGGCACCACGCATGCGGATTATTTCGATGGCCCGGTGCCGCTCACCCGCGCGTTGACGGCAGAGGAAATCGCCCGCGATTATGAATGGGAGACGGGCAATGTCATTGCCGAGCGCTTCCGCGACTTGAACCCGCTCGATGTACCCGCGGCGCTGGTGCGGCACCACGGCGTTTTTGTGTGGGGTGGGTCGGCCCAGAAGGCGTTGGAAACGGCGCTGGCGCTGGAGGCGGTCGCGCAAATGGCGCTATGGACGCTGCAACTGCAGCCCGCGATGCCGCCAATACCGAAGGCGCTGCACGAAAAACATTTCCGCCGCAAGCATGGCCCCAAGGCGTATTACGGGCAGGATGGGTCTTAAGATAAAGGTGCTTGCAGCGTTTATCCGGCCTGCAACGTGTGTCTTCCCGGCATCCAAATGAAAACCCGCGCAGCGCTTCTCCTGGTGATTTTGTTGCTCATCTTCGCCGGGGGATTGGCCTTGGAATTTTTTCTCGAAGGAAAGCCCGCGCCAGCGGCAAAGCCAGATGCGCCGAAAGTTGCTGATGCGCTGAAACCATCAAGTGTGACGACGGTGACTGCCACGGTTGAAGCACCCAAGGCAAAGCCAGTCCCGGCGTCGGGGGATCCGTTGCCAAACCCGCCTGATTTACGGCCACAAGAGGTGGTGCAGCCACCCATCCAGCAGCCTTCCCTTCCCCCGCTTTCTGATTTTGGGCGAGTGGCCGTGACCGATGGGGTGTCGTTCACCCGCACATTGGTCACCGGTGAAGTTTGCACGGTTACGCCGCACATCATTGGAGAGGGCGAAGCTTCGCAAATCCAGCTCGAGATGGAAATTGCAGATGGTTCCGGCAGCAAATTTAGCGCTCCAAAAATAACGGCGCTGAGGGATTCCACCGTCAGCATCATGGTGGGCGGGTCGGGCAATTCCCCGGGAATCAGAATGCAGATTACGCCCTACATCGAAGGCCTGCCACCGCCGCCCAGTCAATGAATGAAATCGGTGCGCGTTTTGATTCGCGCAAAAAACCCGACTCAATTCCTTAGCGGCTGCCTATTTTGGAAAAGCGCGAGGTGGGCGCGCAAAACACCGACCAGGGACGGCGGACTGGCCGGCTCGGCGGCTGCGATAGCTTGTTGTTCGAATTGCACGGCGTGTTCGAAGTCGCCGGTTTCCGCGTAGGCGCAGGCGAGGGCGTCGGTGATTTCCACATGCTTGGACTGGTCAATCTGGTAGGCGTGTTCCGCGAGGGCGAGTGCCTCCTTGCCGTTGCGCACGGAGGCCTCCACCGAGGCGCAGAGCAGCAAAATCAGCCGATCCAAACCCATGAGCGAGTCGGGGTCAATCACGAGGGCTTGACGCAACAGTGCAAGGGCTTCGGGAAAATGCCCGGCGGATTTTTCAAAATCGGACGACTGGATAAGCAATTGCAGGCGCTCCGAAGGCGGCAGCAGGTTCAGGCCGACCGCCCACAGGCCCGGATGCTGGTCAAGCTGGCCAAGCACACGGGCGAGGTAGAGGAGGTTGAGCAACGAATCCGGGCGCAGTTTGCGCATGGTCTCGTTGTTCGCGTCGCGGAGGGCGAGCAGCATCTGGTCGCGGACCCGCAAGTTATCCTGCGTGCGGCTGAAAACGGCGGCGAGGTCAACCCGGTCGCCCAATTCGAGCGCATTCGCGGTCGGCGCAAGCAGGCGCAGACGCTGGAGCGTATCGGCAAATTCAGTCCGCTGGTTGGAGGTCAATTGCTGCCGGGCCAGGGCGATGAGCGCCGGCAGACTGGCGGGGTCGCGGCTGAGGGCGAGGTGAAGCAGATTGGCGGCTTCGACGCTGTATCCGTTTTCCATCTGCGTTTCCGCCAGACGCGCCAGGGCCTCGTTGGTGGTTTGGGCCGGCGCCACTTCGTAGATGAAGACGTGAAACATTTTGAAATAGTCGCCGGACGGCATGGGGTAATAGATGGTTTGCAGCCATTGCGGCACGAGCCGGGCATTTTGCATGTGCCAGACGAAGGCATCATCCGGCGCGGGCTGGGTGCTGCGCAGGCCGCGCGACAGGCGCGCGTATTCCGCCGGATTGTCCACGAAGGAAAAAATGACCAGGTGCGTGATATGGCGGGCGAGGATGAGTTGCGCGGCCCGATCATAGGTGGCGCCGTAGATGGCGGCGGCGGCCTGCATGCCGTGGAGGTTTTCCCAGTAATACGTGCCGAGGGTCTGAAAGCCGCCGTAGTAGGCAAGCCAGGTGCTGCTCGTCGGCCCGCTGAGGACGAGGGCGCTTTCGTTACCGACGCGCGCGCGCAGCCTCAGGGTGGCATCGCGCACGATTAATTCCAGCTGCTCCACTTCGGACGGCACGGCCTTCCAGCCCGTTTGCACCCAAGTCTTCACCATATAGACGGGGCTGGGCAACAGCGCCCAGCCCAATAGCATTGCGGCGGCGGTTACGCGCAGCGCGGTCCAGCGGTAGGTGCGATGCCATTGCAGTGCGATTGTCACCATGACAAGTGCGGCCAGCCACAGGCTGTAGTTGATTTCCGTCCAGCGCACTTGCGCGACGGACAGGCCGAAGGTGATGAGGCCCGGCGGCAGCGCCAGCAAGAGCAAGGCCCTGGCCGGGCGGGGAAAACTCCGCAAGCAGGACCAAAAGAGCATCGGCACGGCCAGCAGCACCAGTGGGTTGGCCATGATAATCAAGGTCCAGTACAAACCGTGATCGATTTGACTTTTCAGAAAAGTCCCCAGGCCAAAAAATTCCTCGATGTAGTCGTTATGCATCGTCCACAGGAACTGGTCGTTGACCCAGAAAACTTTGCCGGGGGCAATGAACACGAGCGCGGGGATGGCGCCCACGGCGAAGACGCCGAACACGAGCCAGGCCCAGTCGCGCCCGCTCCCCGCCAGTTTGCCGCCGCTCCACCAGCGGCAGGCGCGAAAGATGATTTCGCCGCCGCCGGCCCAGGCGAGCGCGTAGAGCGGGTGGTTTACTTCGAGCCGCATGCCGAGATGCGCGGGAAAATATTCGAGCAAATAGAAAAAGAGGCTCATGGCCGCGCCGCTCCAGCCCCAAACGCGCCACAGCGATGGGTCGGGTTGGGTGCTGTCGTTTTCATCGGTGCCGCGGCCCAGCAGACCGGTGGCGAGCAACGCGCCCAGGCCAATTTCCACGAGCACGGGCGCTTCCGAGGCAGCACTGATCCACAAGCCCACGCCGCCGGCGATGCCCGCCGCGATAAACCAGCGCTTCGCCTGCGGGCGATCCGGCAACCAAGCCGGCAACGGTGTCTCACCCCCGTCGGGTGAAGACGCCGGCGCGGAGCGCACCCAGCCCGCCGCGCCGCCGGCCAAGAATAAAACCGAGAACAAAGCGTTCAACGCGGCCAAACCATGGTGGTCAAGGCGCCCTTCAGTAAAGGATTCATAAAACGGCCCGACCCCCACGGCGCCGAAGGCGAACAGCGCCGCCGGCAGCGGGCCAAACCGCCGCGCGACGAAAGGTGCAACCAGCATGATGAGCAAGACGACGAGCAGCGTGCTGGCAAAGGGCGCGATTTCCTCGACCGCCTGCGGCAAGGGCGTGCCGGTATAGACGTGGTCAATCCAGGCCAGCCCGGCCATCCACCAGCGCAAGGCTGAAGCCCAGTGGACTTCACGGCCCTCGGGCGCATTGTCATAATTGACTTTGCGAATGCGCGCCTCACCCGTGGCCAGCATTTGCTGGGTCTGCATGATCCAATGGTAGCCATCCATGCCCGTGTAAGGCAGGATGAGCACGTGCTGGTTGTTCGCATAGCCGCTGGGCGACGAAGAATCCGGCGCGGGCGGCACCGGGTTGTGCTGCCAGGTCAAATCCCAGGTGGTGCGCAGGTGGTAAACGGTATCCACCGCCACTAATGCAACCATGAGCGCCAAAGAGATGGCCCACCAGCGCGCCGCCCAATATTTACGCCATGGCCCGGAGGATTTCATGCGTCCGCCTACTCGTGAAAGGGCTGTTGCTGGCGAAAGAGCTCCAGGTGGGTGCGGTAAGCGGCAACGGCCGCGTCGACATGGGCGTTGGCGGCCTGCTGGATGGCTTGCGCCTCGAAATTTTTCGCTTCGATGAACTGGCCATTCTCCGCGTAGGCACAGGCGAGCGTGTCGCTGACATCGTGGCTTTGGCCGTGATCCAGTTCATGCGCGCGCAGGGCGAGGACGAGGGCTTCTTTCGCGTTGCGCAGGGAAGCGTCGTGCGCCGTGGCGAGGAGGTTGGCCAGTTCGGCCAGGGCCGGCACGGAATCTGGCTGCCAGCTGAGGGCGCGGCGAAACAGCCCCAGCGCCGCGGCGGGGTCGCCCGGTTTTTGGGCGCGTCCGAATTCGAGGAGGTATTGCGAACGCTGGACGTCCGGCAGCAGGTCAAAGAGATATCCGCACAATCCCGGGCGGGCTTCAATGAGGCCGGACTGGCGGATGAACGAAAGGAGATTGTACTGTTCTTCAAGGTTCAGGCGGCGGAGATTTTGGGCGTTGGCGAGTTTGATGCAGGTGGCGATTTGCTGCCGGGCGGCGTCATTGTCGTTAGCGTACACAAAATCCATCGCCAGGCCCAGGTGGTCTTCGAAGCTGAGGGAGTTGGCGACCGGCAGCAAAACGCGAATGGCATTCACAATGCGTTCAAATTCATCCTTCAGGTTGCGATTGGTGTCGAGGCGGGCGCCCCAAATCAGCGCGGGCAGGTAATTGGGGTTGGCATGCAGGGCCGTGTTGAGGTAGGAGGCCGCGGCCGGCAAGTCGCCGCGCTCGAATTGAAATTGGGCCATGTGGGTGGCAGCTTCCTCGGGCGACTGGGGCGGCACCACTTCACAGATGAACGCGTAAGCATTGCGCAACACGGTGTCTTTCGGCATGGGGTAGTAGACCAAGCGCAGCCAGTTGGGGATTTTGAAGGCCTCAATCAGGCTGTAAACGAAGGCATGTTCCAGCAGGGGTTTTTCGGCCTCCAGTTCATTGGTGTCCGCTTCGTGTATATCCCGCAGGAAGTTGAGCCAGTTGTGCATGGGCCGTTCCGCGCGATAATCACCCGGGTCATAAGGCTGGGGCTTGTTGATGGCTAGCCGCGCGTATTTGTCGTAAAACGGGTCCCAGTTATAGATCGCAATATGGGTGACGCCGCGTTCCTTGATCAACTTGTAGGCGGCTTCCGGTGTTGGTGCGGCATAGATGTCCCGGTCTGCTTTCAATCCCTCCAGGTTTTCCCAATACAAAGTGCCAAGCCCCTTGAAGCCGCCATAATAGGTCATCCAGGTGGTGGTCGTTGGGCCGCTGACGACGACGGCCGTCTGGTCGCCCAGTTGCGCGCGGAGACGCTGCGAAACGTCCCGGGTCACAATTTCCATGATTTCCACATCGGACATGGGCACCGAGCTTACCCAGCCCATCCAGTCCACAATGGTAAACATGGGCGAGGGCAGAAAGACCAGGCCGAGAAAAACCGTGGCGATGAAGGTGCGCGCGATCGTTTTCCAGCCATGTTCGTGTTGCAGGCTCAGGGTCAGTGCGACCACCAGCAAGGCCGCGATCCACGGTGTCCAGCTCAAGTCCTGGCCGGGCAGCCAACTTTTGTGTAACCAGAACCACTGGGCGGACCGCGTCAGCAGCGCCAGCATCGCCGGCGGCAATACCACCAGCAAAGCCGTCCGCGCCAATGTTGGCCAACTCCAGCCGCGGAGGCGGCCCACCACCCCCCCCAAAATGATAACGGCGGCCACGGCCACCGTAAGCAGCATCGCCAGTTGGGGAACTTGTTTCATCGCCAGCTCCGGAGCGGTTCGGGCAGCCGGGTCCATCAAGTGAGTGAGTTGATCCCAATGGAGCACAAACATTCCCAAAACCACGGTCACTGTCCCGCTAAACACGGCGAGAGGTATCAGCGTCCAGCGATAGCCGCGGTGCAGGCTCACCACCACGATCACACCGATGAGCGTCGCCATCCACAGCGGGTAGTCAATTTCCATCCAGCGCATTTCCCGCATCGACAGCGCCAGGGTTATCAACGCCGGCGGCAGCGAGAGCAGCATGAGGCCTTTGGCCGAGCGGGGGAATTCCTGCCACGGCTCCCAGAGGGTCAGCAAGCCCGCAATGATGCACAGTGGCACCAGCTCAAACGGCCAGAAATAAAAGTCCAGCGGCCAATCCTTCAGATGCACGGAGAGGTAACTCTGAAATATCAGCAGGAACAAATCATAGCCCATGAGGCCAAGGGCCAGGGTGGCCAGCAAAGTGACTTTTTCCCATTTGGGTTTCAGCAGGCAAATGGTCGCGGCCACGGTCGCCAGTACTGCCGCCGGAAGCAACAGGGGCAGGTAATCCCTCACGACATCCACTTGGGCGGTGGCATGCGCATGCAGAATCCAGTAAGCCGCGCCGCAGACAGGGAAGCCCACGGCCACTGTGGCCAGCAACGTCACCCGCAATTGCCGCCACATCCAGACGATCATCGGCACGGCCAGCAAAGGCAGCGGGTTGAGTACCGAGAGCATGTATTGTGAGCCCGCACCCACATACATTGGATTCAGATACCTCCGCATGTCCTTAAATTCGGCGATATAGTCTTCGTGAAAAAGGAAGAGAAAG
>JABDGR010000039.1:6628-11992 GCA_013285985.1 Verrucomicrobiota bacterium | reverse complement strand
GCACAGCAACGTCAACCCGCCCGAAAAGTGTTCGCACCAGCCCGGGGCGTTCGAATCGAGCCACAGCACGAGTAAATCATGCGGCGACAAGCCATCCACCAAAGTGCCTTTGACATTACTAAGATCCACATTCAGGGATGCCAGATGGTTTTGACGAAGAAAATCAGCCGCCGATATGATGAATTCCGACTCGGTCAGGTTCGACCTTCCAGCCCGTATCTTATCCACCACGCCTTTAATAATGGCGATATCGTCTTTGTCCCGCGGGAGGCCGAAACAAGACAGCGGGTAAGGCAGGGGGTTGGTGCCTTTACTCAGCTTGCTGGCCTCCTCCAAGGTGAATTTGGAATCCAATTCAGGCGGCGAGACCGGGATGGCGTCGTCAAGGGACATATTTTCAATTTTGTAACCGAGCGTCTTGGGCGAAGTCTGGTCGGTGCTGTAAATGCGTAAAATTTCATTGCCGCGGAAGTTTTGGACGTTGCTGAAGGTGAGGGAATCGAACGGCCCCAACACCGGCAGGTATTCGCTGACATTGCCTTCGAGGTAAAAATTGAACGTGCCGGCCAGATGCGAAACATCGTCCAGATAATGGTGGGGCAAGCTCAGGGAACCGTATTCCGGGTAGCGAACCAGGGTACGGCGACGGTAATCTTCGAACCGCCGGCTAATCGTCGAAAGGCGGAAACCGCTGCTGGAATATTCGTCCATGACAATCATGCGCCAATAGGGCACCTGGGGCAGTTTGACGCCGGACGGCAGATCCACCCGGAACGCGACAGAGTCGTCATTGTCGATGCCCCGCGTGGTCGAGTATTGGATATCGTCGTGAAAGCCGGCAACGCCGCGCATGCTGGGAAAGCTGAAGGATTGCGCGAATTGAAAACGGGGAATGCTGATGAAGATGAGTGTACTCACCAGCACCAGGCCGGCAAACAAGCCGGCGGCTTGAAAGAGCTGCCGGGTGTCAATCGCCCCGCGCACCCGGCGCCCAAAGTGGGCCCAGTGGAAATTCCCCCAATCCTCCACGGCTAGCGCGCGCCCGGCGTCACGCTCAACGAGGTTCATGACAAAGAGCATCGCCATCGCCACCAGGGTAAAAATTAAAATTTGCAAACCGAAGAGCAGGGACAGGGTGAGCACGCCCGACAGGATGATGATGAACAGGCACAGCAGGATGAGTTGCCAGTCCTCGCGCAGGCGCCGGTATTCGAGGCCGCGGGAAAGCGTCAGCAACGAGACCATGAGCACCAGCCCCGAAATGACGTCGAAGCTGGTGGCGATGAATTGGGTGAACAGCGCGGAGGCACCGAGAATGAGCGCCCACCGGCGCACCCAATGGGGAATGCGGCCCGGCCAGCCGGGAAAAATGAGCGCGGAAACCGCCGTCCCAAAAAACAGCGTGCGCCAGGCCACCCCGCCCAATTCCAGGCTGTAAAGCGTCCAGAAGGCCAGGAGCATGAGCACCAGGCCGAGCAGCCAGCGAAGCTGGTGCAGTTCGTCGCGGTTAAGCCGCGCCCGCAAATTGGCTGCCGAGGTGGACATGGACTTGCTGCCGGATTCCCGGCTGAAAAGTGATGACATCCGGGCCCTCCGGCGCGCGGCCGGCGGCGTGCTCGACGGGTTGCAGGCGGGCCAGCTGGTCAAAGAAAGTTTGTAAATCGGCGAGGCGAACCATGCTTTGCGTGCGGCCGCCATGGATGGTCACGGCCCGCAATCGGCCGACCATGAACAAATCCTCGGCCAGACTGGCGGAAAAACTGCACAGACGCTCGAATTGTGCGGGGTCACCCCAGAGCGCTTTGATGGGGTTGAGGACGAGATGGTAGCCGGCCTGCTGCTCTTCACCCGTCTGGCGCACGACGAGTTCCCGCAGCCGGGCGCTGGCCTTCCAGTGCACGAGGCGCGGCGGATCGCCGGAACGGTATTGGCGCAGGTTGAGCAAATCCGCACCGGTACCGGGTCGGCGCCGCGCTTCTCCGGCCAGGTGCGCCTGGTGGCTGGATGGCGGCTTGTATTCATACGGCACTCGCGCGGGCCAGACCCAGACCTCCCGCTGCAAGCTGCCGCCGGACATCTTGCGCAAAAAGCCAAAGGGGAACAGTGATTCCACGGCCAAAACCTCCACCTTTTCGCTGCCGCGCTCGACCGGCTGAAAAATCCATTCCAGGGCCTGTTCACTCCCTGCCTCGAGGCGGTCGGGCAAGTGGATGGACTCCGTTGCACCAAGACGGCAGGCGCGGGCGTGAAAGAGCAGGTTGTAGGTCGGGGTGATTTTTTTCGCGTTGGACAACTCGAGGCGCACCGGCCCGGGCTCGCCCGCGCGCCAGTGCGCGGGCAGTGACAAGCGCCAGCGTACACCGCGGAAATTTATCCAGGACAGGAACCCGCTCAGAATCAGGCTCGACAGCAGCAGCGACAACGCGACAAAGAGCACGTTGTTGGCGTTGTTGTAGGCGGCCAGCCCAATGCCAAAGGAAACGACAATCAGGATTGCCCCTGCGCGCGTCGGCCGCGTGCGGTTGGTTTCGGGCGGCAAAATAATCATCCAGAGCAGCCACCAGAACCGCTCCGGCCAGTTGCGCTGACGCGCCTCCACCCCCACGCTGGACCAATCGCCGGGACGCGGCGCAGCGGCAAGGCTGATGGCGATGGATGCGTTCATGGATATTCGCCCGCCAGGCCTGCGCATTAAACCGGCGCGGAAATTTTATCGAGTATCTGCCCCAACAGACCCTCGACGAGGCGACGCTCTTCCAGCGAATCCGCGGTGGCGCGCTTAAGCGCCAAGCGGTGCACACAGACCGGCTTGACGACCTGCTGAACGTCCGCCGGGATGACGAAGGCCCGGCCATCGCACAACGCCGCCGACTGCGCCGCCAGCTTGAGGGCCAGCGAACCGCGCGTCGAGATGCCCGCCTGGAACTCCGCCTCCGTGCGCGTGGCGCCGACGATTTTCAGGATGTATTCCAACACGGTATCCTCGACATAAACTTGCGGGGCGTGGTGCTGGATTTCGACAATTTCGGCGCGCGTGGCGACCGGCTCCAACTCGAGGAGGTCATAGTTGCGACGGGTGGCGGCAGACTGGAGGATGCTCAGTTCGGCGGCGTGAGAGGGGTACCCCATTTGCAGACGCATGAAAAAGCGGTCCATCTGGCTTTCGGGTAAAGGGAAAGTGCCTTCGTAGTCCACCGGGTTTTGCGTGGCGAAAACCATGAAGGGCTGGCCGACAGGATACGACTGGCCGTCAATCGTGACTTTGCTCCGGTCCATGACTTCGAGCAAACTCGACTGGGTTTTGGGCGTGGTGCGGTTGATTTCATCGGCCAGCACCATGTTGGCGAAAAGCGGGCCTTTTTTGAAAACGAATTCCTTCAGATTATCGTCGTAGATGGAGACGCCGAGCACATCGCTGGGCAGCAAGTCGCTGGTAAACTGGATGCGGGAAAAATGGCAGTCCACCGAACGCGCGAGGCAGTAAGCCAGAGTGGTTTTGCCCAGACCGGGCAGGTCCTCCAGGAGCAGATGCCCACCGGCCACGAGAGTAATGAGCACTTGGTCAATGACGTCGTCCTTGCCGAGGATGACGCGGCCGATGTTGTCCTTGATGCGTTGGAGGGTTTCTTTGACCCGCGGGGCGGGGATGGGCTTCGCGGCGGCTGGGTTCATAAATTGGCTCCCGGTTGTACGGAAAGAAATATCGCTTCCAGCCTGACTCTGCAAGGCTGGATGGAAGACGAGCTGGCCCATCCACCGACACCGCTTCGTGGCCTTCCCCAGTTAGTTGCCACGCACACCGCGGTCGTCATGAATGGAACCTCCCTCCCATTTTAGGGGTTTACAAATAGCCCGAATAGCCCCATATTACGGCGATGAGCTTTTTATCTCCAGTTCTGGCCATGTTCAGCACGACGGATGTGTTTTTGATTGGCCTGATTGTTTTCCTGATGTTTGGACCGAAAAAACTGCCTGAACTGGCCAGGGGTATGGGCTTGGCCATGAAGGAGTTTAAGAAGGCTCAGAGCGACGTGGAGGACAACTTCCGCACGGCAGTACAGGATGAAGAGCGCAAGAAGGCCGCTGCCGCCAACACCGCCGGCAATGCCCCGCTTGCTTCCCCCCAGCCGGCGCAAACCCGGCCCCCGGAAAAGTTGTAGGCGCCGCCTCTCCGCCGGCGGGAAATTGACGCGGAACTGATGGCCGGCGAAATTTTTTATCTGTGAAGATTCGTCGTTATTTGTGGCGGGGACAGTCATTCGTGCGCCAGGTTTTGGGCGCGACAATTTTATTGGCCGGTTTGACTGGCCCCGCGCACGCCCAAACCCGTTATTGGACGGACACCGACGGGCACCATTATGACGCCGCCATCGTCAGCCTTTACAACAACGACCAGGTGACCTTCAAGCATCCCGACGGGCGCACCTTTACGCTGGCCTTGGCGGACCTGGTGCCCACTGACCGCGAAAACGTGCGCACCTGGCTGCTGCATCAACCGCGCGGCGAGGGTGAAGACCCGCCGCCGACGCAAACGCTCTCACCCTACGGGCGGCGTTTCGTAGTGGACCAGCCGCGCGTCCTGCGCCTGAAACCCCTGCAAGATCACGGTTATATGAGCGCGTACCTCGGCGTGCCCATCACGTTGCGCCCGATCCCCGGCGCGCAACTCGCGCTGGATTTCGTGAACGTTTATTTTTATGACGACCAGCGCAAGCGCATCCCGTTTCCGATGCCGCCGGCCAACAGCCCCATCATGATTCAAGATGGCAAGACGACGCATTACATCTCCCCGGGCAAAATGGAACCGGGCCGGACTTACATGGTGCTCATCCCCATCCGCGACCCGGCGGTGCGCCAGGCCGCGTACGATGTGGTCGTCGTCGGGAGCAGCCTGCAAACCGTCGCCACGGTATTCCCGGATGGTTCGTGGCGCGATTTTGATTTCCCCGAACACGGCTTGGTCGGCATTGACAAATACGCCGACTACTCCGGCCAGGAGCTTTACACCGGCAAGACGCCCATTGACTTGTTCGACATCGCGGAGGTCGCGCGCGTGCAGCCGGCCTCCGGCGACCACAGCCCGGAACGCGATTACTTTCGGCTGACGCTTCGCATCCAGGAGCCCTTTCCCGCCTCAGCGCTGAGCGCAAGCTGGTATGCCTTCGACCAAAAGCACGCCCTTTTGCACGCCGAGGACACCCCGCCTTATGCGCAGGCCAAGCGCGCCGACGGCATGTTCGTCATCTCGCAATCCGGCCAAGGCGCGGCCGAGCTCGACGACGCCATCACGCCGACCGAAAGCACGGCTTTCGACACCGTGCAGCTGCCCGGCGCCGCGTGGTGGGACAAGCCGGAGGTGGATTC
>JABDGR010000039.1:4888-6618 GCA_013285985.1 Verrucomicrobiota bacterium | reverse complement strand
CTTCGGCAGTGAAACGAAAAAAATTGTCCGGGTATTTTCGAAATCCGGCGCAAAGTTCGCCGATTTGCCGGTGCCGGAAAAAGAGGCGTTCGGTGAAATCAAACCGCCTTCGCAAACGGAAATTCCTGTGCGGCAATATTAAACCCGGAGAACAAACCGCGTGCGCCGGCCTTTTCCATTAGCAAACATCTTGGCGGCGGGGATGATTTTATCCTGGGCCGCGCCGGTTGGCCGCGCGGCGGATGCACGGGCGGAAACCCTGCCACCGCCGCCCGCGCCGGTCGTCGTCAAATTAAGCGCGGAGCAAATCACCGCTTTCCGCAATTATTTTGAAAAATCGCGGCAGCAAGCCGGCATACCAGGAGCGGCGGTGGTCATTATCCAACCGGACCAAACCTTGTTACTCGAAGGATTTGGAAAGAAATCCTTGAACGCGGATGCCGCAGTCACCCCGGACACTCGCTTCGCGCTGGGCCCGGCCACGGAGGCGGTCAATTCGCTGTTGCTCGCGCGGCTGGACGCCCAAAACCTGCTCGACCTCAAAGCGCCCGCGCGGCGTTGCTGGGACGAGTTCAAACTCGCTGACCCCGCCGCGACGAAAACGCTCACGCTGCGCGACCTCCTCAGCATGACCGCCGGCCTGCCGCAACGCATCGACCGTTTTCTCGCGAAGCCCACGGCCACACCCGCCGATTTATTTGCCATCCTGGCGCAGGTTTACGACACCGCGCAGCCTGGCCATATTTTCGAATATAGCGACACCTCCTCCGCCGCCGCGGGGTACCTCGCCGTCTATGCGCTCAACCATCACCGCGCGCCCGAGGCTGGTCTGCCCGCCGGTTATGCCGCGATGGCGAAAGAGCAAATTTTTGACCCGCTGGGGATGAAGCGCGCCACCTATGATGTGACGACAAATTCAAGCGCGGACGACGAAGCGGCGGGTCATATGCGCGACGACAAAGGCGTCTGGCAGCCCGCGCCGACTGTGCCACAACCCAATGGAGCGCTGTTGCCTGCGCTGGGGTTGCGGGCTTCGGCCCGCGATGTGGCGGCGTGGCTGCAACTGGAGTTATCCGGCGGCGTAGGCCCGGATAGGAAACAACTTTTGAGTGAAGACGCCGTGCAAGAACGCTGGCGGCCGAAAAACACGAATGATACCAACGATTTCGGCCTTGGCTGGGCCGTGCAGCATTATCGCGGGATTAAACTCATCTCCCGCACCGGCGAACAAAACCAGCAAACGTCGCTCGTGGCCATCGTGCCCCAATACCGCACCGCCTTTGCCGTGCTGACCAATGCGGGAGGCCATGACAGCGCGGTGTTTTTACAAGACGCTCTACTCAACCTCGCCGACTTTTTGCACGAAAACGCTTCGCAGAAATAGCACCTACCAATTCGCCAGGGGTTTCAGCGTCGGCGCAGGCTGTTGCGGCCAGTGGTCTCCGATGGGGGTCAGGAGCACCGCGAGCTGGGTGCTGGCATCATTGCCCTCCGGGATCACGTCGATGACGAGCATGACGCACCCCTCATTCTGGCTCTCGGCTGCGGTGGGCGGTTGCGCCGAAGCCACATGCAGCCGGGCGGTGGCGGGCTCCAGAATATCCACCCGCAGCGTGCGACCGTGGCTGCTCAGCGTGGCGGAGCGGCCATTTTCGGCCAGGTCCAGTTTCGCCTGGGTCATCATGACCCAGCGCAAGGGCACGCCGGATTTCAAGGGCCGATACTCGTCC
>JABDGR010000039.1:0-4878 GCA_013285985.1 Verrucomicrobiota bacterium | reverse complement strand
GCGAAGCTGCGAGCCGGCCCGCTGCCAAACGCGACGATGGGCGCGATGGCGGGGTGGCGCTGCAAGGCATCGCCAGGCGTCACCGTATTGTGGCTGTGGTTGTTGAGCCGAAAATAAGTCCAGCGCTGCGCCTTGGCATCGAAGTAGCCGGGAAGGCTGTAGTGCGCGCCCGGGGAATCCGGCCCGAGGTCCATGGCCCAGCGCTGGCCGTCCGCGTCGAGGACGAATGAGCCCAGGTCGAGATGGCCATGGCCGGCGGCGGTGTCACCGGCCTTGAAGCCGAGAAAAATCGCCCGCGGATCGTTCCAGCCGCTGCGAAAAACCGCGATGTCGGCGCCACCCCGGAAATGGAAATCGAGCGGAAGCTCGGACACGGCATCGGCGCCCGCCGGCGCGCTAGGGAACCAAATCGCGTGCAGGGCAAAGAACCGGTTGGTGACCTGGGCCTGAATAGTGTGGTCGAACGGGGTGATGGTCCCTTGCTTGAGCGTCTCCGCCAGCAGCGCGCGCGTATCGCGCAGGGCGGCGGGCACCTGATACCTTTCGGCCAGCCAGGCGCGCGCCGGCGTATTCTGCAGATCGTCCGTCGAGTCGGCGTAATTGAAAACCGGGCCGAAGGGGCCTTGCACCGCCTCATAGTAATTGATGGTGCGGGCAAATCCCGGCGCCGCCTCCAGCCCCAAATCGGTGCCGAGCGCGCTTTCGAGTTCGGCGAACGTGATGACCGAGTAAGTCGTGCCATACGTCCAATAACCCGGTCCTTCCGGAAACCCGCCATCGGGCGCGTAGGCGGCCAAACCATCGGGCATGGACAGACGGGCCGCGGCGATGACACGGCGGGCCAGCTCCGGTTCTTCATCCGCCAGGACCAGGGCGGCGCTGACCAGGCCGCCGTTGCAAACCTGATTGTGGTTGCCGGGGTGGATCTTCCGCGAAGCGGCTTGGTTGGTCGGGTCCAGCGAGCCGTAGTACCTCGGGGCAAAGGAGAGGGATTTCTCCACCAGCGCCCGCTTGATGGTCGCCCGGAGGTCGGGCTCGAGCCGTGCGTAGAGCCAGTCGTAACCGATGGCCACGGCGAAGCTCGTCTCGCCGATCGCGAGGTCATTATCCGGATCCCAATCGGGAAAAGCGACAACCGTGCGCAGATCGCTTTTCACACGGGCCGCGAAACGTTCTTCGCCGGTAAGGCGGTAGGCCATCGCGCAGGTGAGGATGTCATAGACGGCGTTCCGCTCCCCGTCGGGCACCGTCTTGGAGCTGGGCTGGAGCGGCGGCGCATGGATGATGGCGTCGGCCGTCGCAATGATGCGCTGGTGCAGGGCGGCGCGAAGCGGGTCGGCCTTCGCCGCCGCCAACGCCGCCGCCAGCCCTTCGTCGGTCAAGAGCAACCGCGGATGCCCCGGGCGGAGGTGAGCCAGCGGATCCTGATCGGCCCGCGCCATGCCCAGCAAAAGGCCCGATGACACCAAAAAGACGAGAAAAGCGCGCATCGGATGATTGGTTTTAAAACAAATTTCTATCAGTTCAGTAATGGCAGCCCAATTTGGCATCATGGCCTTGGCCCTGCTATGGTTGGCTCATGGGGGTCATTTGTTTTTTATCGAAGGACGCCAATCATTCAGGAGCTTTTTAAACGACGGATCGAGTTGGACGCTTTTTGTGCCCAATAAGCCGTCCGAGCTTAGATCATCGATGGACAAAGAAAGCAGTCGATTATCTTATCATCATAAATAATCACGGCATAGCGAAAATCGTAATTGCGTCTAGATGTCGTTTCTTTGGCTTTGGCAATTTGCTCGTTTACTAACGAAAGTAAGGTGTGAGCATATTCCATTCTAACAGAATACTTGATGTCGTAATTACGCTCAATGAAATTTTGTGATACCGCACTAAAAAAATTCGGCTGTTCATTGATTAACATGACATCGATCCGATCCACAACCCCCGCATCCACGCGAGTCAATGTGTTGACTGGTTTGGGGGCGTCACTTTGCGCAGTTCCGATAATAGGCATGAGTGCTGCAAACAAAAATGCCGCCTTGAATACAATGGGGGTAGTCTTTGAGGTCATATATCGTATCATAATGTGGAAGTTGTTGTCGACCCTGTCGCAATGGCTGCGGCTGGGTTGGCGGGAGCAGCAGGAGGAATAAGTTTGGTAGTGCTCGCGGGTGGATAAGGGGTGGTGGTTTTAACCCCCACCCCCGAACCAAGACAACCCTCAAAAAAGCAATTTCCTATCAGTTCAGTAACTGCTGAATTACGATTGAGGTGAAGGTTTTGTGCTTAGCGGTAAATCTCCCGCCGATGCCCAACGGCCAGCAGGTGAATTTCGTTTTTACGAACGTCAAAGCTATAAATGATTCGGTAGGCTCCGACACGGAGGCGAAAGTTATTGCTGCCGGACAGGCGGTGGTGCGGAAAGCCACCCAGCCGCCGGCCCATTTCATCAATCCGGGCCTCAATCTGACGCTGAATGTCGGCGGGTAGCTTGAAAAAGTCCCGGTCAAACCCCGAATAATAGATCTGCTCGGCACACGTCATGGCTTGCGCACCCGCGGACGCTTCCCTGCCGCCATTTCCTTTTCCGATTGCCCGATGCGCGCCTTAAATTCGTCGGTGAAAGCGAGCTGGTCCTCCAAGGCGTTTTCCAGCCAGTCATGAACCTGCCGCATTTCTTCCAACGACAAGTTGCGGATGGCGGATTCGATTTCCTGCACCGTGCTCATAGCCTCTAAAATAATTGGAAACGGACCTTGAGGAAAGCCAGAAGTTTGGACCCAAGCCACCTCCAGCCCCCCTATTCCTGCGCAGTCCCGAAAAAGCAATTTACCCTCGGTTTAACCGTCATTATTTCAGCTTGTAGCGGCCAAATGGCCTGCTCAGTATGCGCTTCATGAATCGCCGCGATTTTATCCGGGTTTCAGCTGCCAGTGGCGCGAGTTTGAGCGCAGCGAAACTCCTCGGTCAAGTTACCCCGGGCGCAACCCCTGCCAGCCCTTCCGCCGCCTCCTCCCCCGCCCCAACCGCACCCGCCGGCTCCGCCACCGGGGCCACCGTGTCCATCCCCGTGGCCGTTTCGGCCGTCGCGGGACCAGATTACGAGACCGCGCTCGACGACATGCGCGCGCGCGGGCGCGTCAACGCCGTCCTGCCGTTTATCTACACGCATGAGACGGCGCGCGCGGGCATCCCGACCGCCCAATTGCGCGGCGGCAACTTCGCCATCCCGCACATGGAGTATTACAAGGACGCCGGGCTGACCTACGAGGACATGCGCGCCACCGACTATGGCGACCTCGACGTGCTCGGCCGCCTCATCCCCGCTGCACAGAAACGCGGCATCAAAGTATTTCCGTGGATTCTGGAAGAAAACACCCGCCCCCGGATCGCCAACTGGGAAAAGCTGTATGAAGTGGACTGGACCGGCCGCCGCGCCACCGCCCACCCCGGCGGCCCGTGCACCAACAACCCGTATTACCGCAACTTCACTCTCGGCCTAGTCGAGGACTATTGCCGCTCTTACGACATCGGCGGCTTGATGTGGGGCTCCGAGCGCCAGGGCGCGCTGTTCAACGCCCTGGGCCTGCAACACGGCAACGGCGAAGCCAGCCGAAACCGGACGCCCCTCGTCACCTGCTTTTGCGAATATTGCGTCAAGAAAGCCAAAGACCAGGGCATTGACGCCGAACGCGCGCGCACCGGATTCAGCGAACTCAGCAAATACGTGGACGCCACCGTCGCCCGGCAACGGCCCACCGACGGCTACTTTGTTACGTTCTTCCGCCTGCTGCTCAAGCACCCGGAACTGCTGGCGTGGGACAACTTCTGGGTACAGAGCCGCAACCAGTTGATGGCCGACATCTACGCGAAAATAAAGTCCATCAAGCCGGCCATCCCCGTCGGCTGGCACCAGTGGCAAAACGCGTCCTTCAGCCCGTTCCACCGCGCGGAAATTGATTTCGCCGACATCAAGGCGTATTCCGATTTCGTGCGTCCGGCGGTTTACAACAATTCTGCGGGCGGGCGCATGAAAACCTTCACGGACAACATCCAGCACAACATTTTTGGCGACTTGCCCGCGAGCCAGGCCAACGACGTGCTCTACCACCTGCTCAACTACCAGGAAGCGCCCTATGACCAGGTGACGGCCGCCGGCTTTTCCGCCGATTACGTGGCGCGCGAAGTCCGCCGCGCAGTGGACGACCTGGCCGGGTCGGCGACCCAAGTCTGGCCGGGCATTGACATTGACGTCCCGCTGGAGCGGGGTGGCACGCCGTGTACCCCTGCCGGCGTCAAAGCCGCCGTGAAAGCGGCGTTTGCCGGCGGCGCGCGCGGAGTCATCCTCTCCCGCAATTACATTGAGATGAACCCGGATAACCTGTCCGCCGCCGGCGAGGCCTTGAAGGAACTTGGCGCGTAACTATCGGGCCACTTGCGGTGTTTAGTCTGAGTTCGGAAGGTTGCTTTTTCCTACCCCACTACCCCTATGCACGTCTCCAGAAACCTACCCCGCCTCCCCCGGCATTCACTGGCCGCCATCCTGGCCATCATCGCGTTGACGAATACCCGGTGCGCCAATCTGGCGCCGACGAGCAACGCCCCGGTCATCACGGTCCAACCCATCACCCAAATCGCGTTGATAGGAACGAATCCTTATTTCGGCGTTTCTGCCACCGGCGGAACGTCTTTGAACTACGAGTGGAAAAAGAACGGCGCGGCTATTGCCGGGGCGACTTCGCCCGAGCTGGATTTCAAAAACGCGGCGGCTTCGGCCTCGGGTAATTATACGGTGACGGTTTCCAGCGACACCGGCTCAGTCACGAGCAATGTTGCGAGGCTGTACATGGTGGCGCCCGCAACCGACCACCCGCCCGC
>JABDGR010000038.1 GCA_013285985.1 Verrucomicrobiota bacterium | reverse complement strand
GATTATCCACACTCCGTGATTGCGGTTGAAATCGCGTTCGAGCACGGCTTCCGTCGGATTGGCGGGGTTCACAAAACATACGTCCGGCCGTATCGCACGGTGACGGCTGCTCGCCGCTTGCCACCAATTATAGTCACCGTTTGATCCCTGCGTGAAATCGAACCGGGTGGCTTGATAACTCTGGCCGTTCACTTGATAGTCGAAGGTAACATCTAGACTATAACTCGTGCTCTTGCCGGAATGCCTTTTTAATTCGCTGTATACAACCCGGCACGGCGTTTGCACCCACGCCTGCGCGGCCCGGCTTTGCTGCAGCGGGCGCAGATAGAAAAAATAGCCCATCGCCAGACCAGCCAAGAGAAACACCGACGCGAACAACGCCGTGACCACGATGGTGGAGCGCCGATCGAGCGTGGAAGGGGTTTTGAGCGGGGCACCCATGGGGGACAGCCAAAGCAGGCCGTAACAACCCGGACATTATGCTTAATTATCGACTTATTGGACAGTATAAACCCGGCCATTATTTATAATATCCCTCCTCAACCCACGCGCTATAATTTCGTCCTCTTGGCACGACATCCGCCATGTCCCTCCTCACCCTCATTCTTTCCATTCTTATGCCCTTCCTCTTTCTACCATTTTTCCTCATTTTTGTCGTGTTCATCATGGGCTTTTGGCTGTGGATGCTCGTCGAGGCCGCCACCAAGGAGCCCAGCCAGGGCAACGACAAAATCGTCTGGATCCTGGTGATTCTCTTCACCCATTTTATCGGCGCGCTGATTTACTTCCTCGCCCGCCGGCCCGAACGCATCCGCCTTTACGGGCAGTAAGCTGGTCTAGAACTTTTGTGCGTGCAACCAAGCCATGGCTTGGTTGGACCAGGCGTCGATGACGCCAAAACCGTGCCCGCCCATCGGCTCGCGAATAAAAACATAGGGTATATTGAACTTCGCCAGGGCATTGGTGTAGTGGTCGGAATTGGCGATGGGCACCGTGGGGTCGGTGATGGACTGCGCGACGAAGGCCGGGGGCGTGTCCTTGGTTACCTGTAAATCGCTGCTCTCCTGCTGCCGCAGCTCCAGCGTGGAATCGGGGCCGAGAAACCAGTCGCGCGAGCTTTTGTGCACGATGTCCTCATCGGACAGCGTCACGACCGGATAGAGCAGAATTTGCAAATCAGGGCGCGAACTGACGCGCTCGATCGGGTCGCTGGATTTTGGGTCGCCCGCGTCAAAGCGAGTAGCCGTGATGCTGGCGAGATGCCCGCCCGCGGAAAAACCGATGATGCCGATGCGGTTGGGATCCAATCCCCAAGCCGGCGCATAGGCGCGCACATAGCGGATGGCGCGCGAAGCATCGTCTGTGATGGCCGGGTAATGGTATTTCTGCCCGATGCGGTACTTGAGGATGAATGCGGTGATGCCGTTCTTGGCCAGCCATTGGCCCGTGGGGATGCCCTCGCGCGGCGAAATATGCGAATAGGCGCCGCCGGCGCAAATCACCATCGACGCCCCGCCGGCCTTGCCCGTCGGCGGGAGGAAAACTGTCAATGTCGGGATGTCCCGGGCGGGATCTTCGCCGTTCTGCAGCGGCGCATCGCCCGACCACAGGCGCAGGACTTGCAAGTCCTCCAACCTGGCCGGCGGTGTCGGGAGCAGATCCGCCTCTTTGCCATCGACAAGAAAGAATGGTGAAGCGCCGTTGATTTGGCCGGTGGCGAGTGAAACCAGCGCGAACGGGGCATCGGCGGTCGCGGGTGTGATCGAAGCCGGTGCCGGGACATCGCTGGCCGCGCGCGCAGTAAGAACAAAAGCGATAAAAGAAAGTAACGAGAGGCAGCGCTGGGGGTACATGGCAGTCTGTGAAAATAGCACCTCCCCCCGGGTGCACAACGGCAAAAGCAACCGGGGTGCCGCGTTTTACTTGGCTTGCCACACTTCTCGCAAAACCTGAAACTCAACCCGCTTGGAGAAACCCTTTAACGTCGTCATCCTTGGCTCCGGGCGTGGCAGCAACGCCGAAGCCGTCCTCGCCGCACAGCGCGCGGGGCGCCTTGGCCAGGCCCGCGTCGCGGGCATTTTGTGCGACCAGCCCGGGGCGCGCATGCTCGAACTCGGCCCACGTTTCGGCGTGCCCGCCGTTTATCTCGACCCCGCGCCATTCAAGACGAAGCTCGAAGGTGCGGCCGAGCAACGCTACATCGCGCAAATCCGCGCGTGGCAGGCCGACCTGGTCGTGCTCGCCGGTTTTATGCGGGTGTTAAAGACTGCTTTTCTCGAGGCATTTGCGGGTCGCATTATCAACTTGCACCCGAGTTTGCTGCCAGCCTTTCCGGGGCTCGACGCCATCGGCCAGGCCCTGGCAGCGCGGGTTGCCGTCACCGGCTGCACGGTGCACGAAGTCACCGCGCAAGTGGACGCCGGGCGCATCCTCCGGCAAACCCAAGTACTTATCGCGCCCGGGGACACGGTGGAATCTCTGGCCGCGAAAGTCCACGCCGCGGAACATGAGTTGTTGCCCGCAGTCATAGCGGAACTGAGCCAGCGAGGCCGCAAATAAAATGATTGAGCTTCGCACCGCGGTCACCGCGCCGATGATTGACCAACTCGAAGAGTGGCTCAACGAACTTTCGCGGTGCCCCTGGGGCCTGACCACCGACCCAACCGGGACAGCTTGCGAACTATTCGGCTATTTTGAAGACGCCGAAGCCGCACGCGTCGCCTGGGAAAATTTGCGCGCGGCCTTCCCCGCCCTCCCCGACCAGCCGAAAAAAGCCACCCTCGACGACCGCGACTGGAAGGAGGCGTACAAGGCCCATTTGCGTCCGTGGTCCCACGGCGATTTACACTGGGTGCCGGTGTGGATGCGCGATGAATACCCGCTGCCACCCGGGCACACACGGCTGTTGTTTGATGCCGGCCTTGCCTTCGGTACGGGCGACCACCCGACTACGCGCCTCATGGCCCAACGCCTGTTGGAATTCCGCGACACGCGCGGCCGGAAAAAAATTTCCGATGCACGCATCATTGATGCCGGCTGCGGTTCGGGCATCCTCGCGCTTTCCGCGGCCTTGCTCGGCGGCCGCAACGTGTTTGGCTTCGACCGCGATCCGGAAGCCATCACTGTCTCGCGTGAAAATTTATCCGCCAACGGATTAGCCCCTACGGCGGTTGAACTTGTACACGCCGGCATTGAGGCGGCACTGCAAGGGCGCCGGGCCGATTTGCTTCTCGCAAACATCCAGGCCGACGTGCTGGCGTTACACGCCGATGATCTCGCCACCGCCATTTTGCCCGGCGGAACGCTCGCGATGAGCGGCATCCTCGCGGCGGAAGTGAGGGATGTGCGCACGGCGTTTGAGCCAATCCTGACCCGCCTGTGGAATTTTGAAGTGCCCGATGAATTGGAAGCCTTCGGCCGCTCCCGCGTGATGGGCGATTGGTGTGACCTGGTTTTTCAGCGCCCGGAATGATTTGAGTTGCGGTTATTCCATCGCCTCACGAAGCCCGCGCACCGTCGCCGCCGGATCGGCAGCCTGCAAAACCTCCGACACCGCCACCACCGCCCGCCCGCCCGCCGTGCGTACTTGCGCCACGTTTTGGCGGTTGATGCCTCCGATGCAAAACCACGGGTGCACCGGATTGAGCGCGGCCACGGCGCCGACTAATTTCAAGCCGACGGCGGGATAATCGGGCTTGGTGGCCGTTGGAAACACCGGGCCGACGGCGAAATAAGTCAGTACCTCGCCCAACTCCAACGCCGCCTGCGCCTGGGCAAGCGAATGGGTTGACAGGCCCAACACACGCGCCGGGCCCAACACCATGCGGGCTTCACGCGGCGACAGGTCGTCCTGCCCCACGTGCAAGCCGACGTCCGGCACCGCCAGCGCCGCTTCCATATCATCATTGCAAATCAACGGCACACCCGCCGCCGCGCAAATGGGCGCCAGCGCGCGCAGCCATTCGACCCGTTGAAGGGTCGTGGCGCCTTTCGCCCGCAATTGCACGACATCCGCCCCGCCGGCCAATACCGTGCGAGCCAGTGTGGCGAAATGCTCCGGCGACGCGTAACTCGTATCGAGAATCGCGTAAAAGCGCGCGTCACAAAATTGGCGATGGAAGGAAGCGGCCACGGGGCAAATGAAACAGGCCCGCCGCCGGGCGCTCAATGCTGAATGCGCCGCGAGTTAATCATTGAACGCGGTCGAGCAGAGTCCTAAAGTTTCCCTCCCGTGTCTGCCGCCACCCACTCGCCGCCTTCCCTTTCCCTGCCGGGTCAGGAAACCGTCGCCTACCGCCGCCGCGAATTGGCCCTTGCGCGCTCGCTCGGCGTGGGCGTGGGCATTTTCCTGCTCGTCTGGGGGCCGTTGAGTCTGTCGCGCTGGCTGGGCACCGGGCCGTTCTGGACGAAAATCGAGGCGGTGTTTGATGTGTTCTACGGCCTGCTCCTGGTGCTCCCTTACTCCCGGGTGCATTCGACAAAAATCTGGCGGAGACTGATGGGCGTGCTGCTGGTGGCTTCAATCCTCTTCGTCTTCGTGCTGGTTTTTGATGTTCTCTACGTCGCCAACCTCTACGTGGAAAATGCCGACCCGGCGCCGCCGCCGGCCGCCGGGGAAAAAGCCCTCTACGTCTACACCGACGACACGGGCCCGAAGCTGCCCCTGCCCGTGCTCAATTGCGCGCTCGTATTCCTGGCCTTGATGCAAACGCCCGTGGTTTATTTCTCGCGTCACCCGGAGAAGATGGACTGACGATTCATGCGCTACCGCCATGTCATCTGGGACTGGAACGGCACGCTGCTGGACGATGCCTGGTTGTGTGTGGAAATCCTCAACGGACTCCTGCACGACGCCGGCCTGCGCCCGCTGACCGTGGATGAATACCGCGCCGATTTCTCATTTCCAGTCCTGGAGTTCTACGAGCGCCGCGGTTTCGATTTTAAAACGCATTCCTTCAACGAAGTCAGCCAGCGCTATATTTCCGCCTACAACCAGCGGCGCTATGAATGCCAACTCCAGCCCGGCACTACGGCGGCGCTGGCCCGCCTGCGCGAAGCCGGGCTCGAGCAATCCGTGCTCTCCGCTTACCATGAGGACACTTTGCGCGAAGTGGTTGCCCACTATGGGCTGGTGGATTTTTTTGCCCGCCTGAGCGGGCTGGACAACATCCACGCCGACGGCAAAGTCGCCCGGGGTAAAGCGCACCTGCGCTCGCTTGAACTGCACAAGGCCCCGCACACCGTCTTGCTCATTGGCGATACCGCCCATGACCACGAAGTGGCCGCAGCCATCGGCGCAGACTGCCTGCTCCTGCACCACGGTCACATGCACCCGCAACGCCTTGGCGGGCGCGGTGCACCCGTGATTGGCTCGCTTGCCGAAGCCGCCGAACGGGTGCTGGCGCAATGAGCTGCGTTTCGCTCTATCCAAACTCATGCCGCGGCCCAGGCACCAGATTCATTTTTTCCCGCTTTTCCAACTTTCATCCACCGGGCCCAATTTTACGCGGAAAGAAAAGCAACTGCCCTTGCCAGGGGCGCGTTCATAGGTGATATCGCCGCCCATGAGTTCGCATAAGCGGCGGCAGATGGCCAGGCCCAAGCCCACGCCCCCGCCACCGTCAGGCCGCCGCAAACCTTCCGCGCCTTGAATATAAGGCTGGAACAAGCGGCGGGCCTGCACCGGATCGAGGCCTGTGCCCGTATCGATCACCTCGGCATACAGCATCCAACCCTTCTCCGGCGGCGAAGCCGGCTCCGTCCGCGCCCGAACGACGACCTCGCCCTGCTCGGTGAATTTCAAGGCGTTGCCCACCAGGTTGGCGAGGATTCGGCGCAATTGCGCGGCATCACCCACCGCAATTTCCGGCAAAGGCGAACCCAGCTCAGTGCGCAGACCGATTTTTTTCTGCATCGCCGCCGGCCGAAAGATATCGAGCGTTTCCGTAAATAGCGAGGGAAGCAAAAACGGCTCGTTTTCGAGTTTGAACTGGCCGGCTTCGAGCCGGGAAAAGCGCAGCAAATCATCGAGCAGCCGCAACAAGCCCTCGGCACACTGGTCAATGACATTGAGTTGCTCCGTTTGCTCCCGGCTGACGCCCTCGCTGGCGAGCAGGCCGACGTAGCCCTGGATCGCCGTGAGCGGGCTGCGCAAATCGTGCGAAACCATGGCCAGAAATTCACCCTTGGCCCGGTTGCTCTGCTGGGCGAGTTCGAGCGCCTGCTGCAAGCGCTTCTGCGCTTCGCTCAACTCCGCCGTACGCTCAGCCACACGGTACTCCAAGTCCTGGTTGAGCCGTTTCAACTCCGTCTCGCCGCGCTTGCGCCGGGCGATGTCGTGGAAAGCGGCGAGAAAGCCATCGCCGAATTTTTTCACGATGAGCCGCACATGCAGGTCGAGGCCGTCGCCTTGCATGCGCTGCTCGACGTCCATCGGCTCCCCGGTCTCCACCACTTCAACAAAGTGGTCGAACAGTCCCGTCTCGCGCATGGTGGGAAAACGCTCCAGCAACCGCTTGCTCAGGACTTCTTCCCGCGTCGTGCGGAGACTTTCCAGATACGTCCGGTTCACAAAGGTGCACTGAAAGTCGACGATGCGCCCCCCCTCGCGCACAGCCTCGGAAACGGAAATACAGTTGTAAAGGCCATCCACCAATTCTGCCAAAAACACGGTGCGCGCTTCCTGGGACTGGGGGCCATTGCTCATGAGGACAGCCGCGGGCGTTTAGGGAATAAGCTTCTTCACCAAGTCACCGGCGCCTTTGGCCGCATTTCCCACCCCGTTGAGCACGGCACCGGCGGCATTGCCAACCAGGCCGCCGACGCCCTTCACGGCATTGAGATAAGTGTCCGGATCGAGGATCTTGTCCTTGAGGATGTCGAGGAAAACACCAAAGCCCTTCCCGGACAGGTCGGTGCCGATGGCCACCTCGACGGAGGTCAGGTTCGTCTCATTAACGTCGGTGAAGGTGCGCTCGTAATCGAGGTTGTAGGTTTTCGGTTTTCCGTCGCCGGTCTTGAAGTTGTAATATTGGGCGGAATGGATTTTGAGCGTGAGCTTTTTGATGGTGAACGGCGGGATGGCCATACTGGAGGATTTCTTCTCGCCGGCGGCGGGGGCGGCGGATGCCCCGCCCATCAGGCTCTTTTGCAGGGCCTCGAAGTTATACTCCCCGTCTTTGTTTTGCACGACTGCGAGGTTGTCCAGGTCGACCACGACTTCATCCACGATGATTTTCTTTTTGAGAAGCGGGCGGACCTCGACGCTGCCCTTCAGTTCGTTGAATTTGATGAAGTCCTTCGCGGCGAAGCGATCGGGGTTCGTGATTTGGAGGCCCTGGACATCGGCCGAGCCGGACAGCACGCTGATGTTCTGCTTGGCCACCGTCAGCGTAAAACCGCTCTTCTGATGCAAGACGTGCCCGGCAATGTCCATGGCGAAGTAATCGAGCGTGATGACGACCACAATGCCCAGCACCACAAGCATGAGAAACAGGCCGACCACAATGCTCAATACACAACCAATGGGTTTTTTGATGAATCCGGGGATTAAGCTCATAGGAAAACATCCAACTTAACATTCACCGTCAAAAATTCAATAGGCAATCGCGGCGCATCCTAACCATGAAACGCCAAGGTTTTAACCCATGTTTTCCCGCTGATCTTCCCCAACCCGTACAATTCACGGCGGTGGGCAAATTTTCCGCCCAACCATTGGCTGAGACTCCCACGACTTTGATCCTGTGTGCGCGAACCTTCGGCAGGCCCGGCCGAGGCCATTATTTCTCGCAATTTCTTCATTGACACACGATTTCATTATGATATCACTTTGCTATAAACCTGCCGCCCATCATGCCCTTCTCCCCCTGGATACCGTCTGCGCCTTTGGCCGCGGCTGCTTTGGCAAATCTCAGCGCGAGCTCCCGCCACAGTATCTATACTTTTTCGGCAATGGTGGTACTTGGCTTCACTTCCCGCGTCTGGATAGACCGGCGCAAGCCTTGGAGGATGCTGGCTTCGCTCATGGGGCTGGCGGGAATGGCCATCACCCTGTTTGCGGTATTATTGAGCGATGGGTATTCACGCGAGGCGCGGTTGGCGGTCGGTGCGGTGGGTGCGGCGCTGGCGTCGTTCGCTTTCGTGATGCGGACATGGGACGATCACAAAGCCAACCGGACGTTGTTGATTTTTCTGATCCCCACCAGCATCCTGGTTCCCCTCGATTTTGGCCTGCGGCTCGAGATGGGAAAGTCATTTGATTCTTCATGGGTGTTCTGGGAACTGCTGGCGCTGGGGTTGTTGCTCACCTTCGGGGTCCGATTTTGGGTCCAACGCCAGGCGCAGGAAAACCTGACTAATCTCGCGGGGCAACTGGGCTGGCAAATAGAAGTGCAATCGCGCCATTTTGGCCTGCAGCGGATGCTCAGCCTGGTTGGCCATCGTCGCGGGCGAGCGGTGCGGCTGGCGGATTTTAAGCCGTACCATAACCACACCAAACAGAAATGGGTGTGCGTGGAAGCTATGCTGACCAACCTCACCGATTTTCGCTTGCTGCTGTCACTCAAGCCCAGTCCGTCAATATTCATTCCGAAAAACAAACTGGAGGCCGGGATGGCCGTCATGTCCATCGGCGATGATGATTTCGACCAGGCCTTCGCCATCCAATCCAGCAATGCGGACCTGGGCAAAAAAATACTCACGCCGAAAATCCGCCGGCAACTCCTGGATCTGCGCCGAGAAAAGGACGGAGCCTTCATCGTGGGTCTGCGCAACGGCCAGGCGCATTACGCCATCCCGGGCTATTTCGTAAACACAACCTTGAACGAGCTGAGGGAAAAAATGGACCTGGTGTGCGACCTCGCCGAAGCGGCGGAACAACCGAACCGGCGCAATTCCCGCTCGTTCACCAACCAGCTCACTTCACCTTAAAAACCCAAAATGAAAATGAATCCTCCATCCTCCTCCACCCCCAGCCGGGAAATCCCGGTGGAAGCCATGAACGGCTTTGCGATGCTCGGTATCAGCCTGACGCTGCTGTTTGCGGCCATCGCGCTCCTGATTTACACGCTGCATGGCCTCGCGCCCCACACCGGTGGCGATGCCGTGCCCCAGCTGATTGCCGTGCCGCTGTTAATCGTGCTGGCGATCTTCCTGCTCAACGGCCATTTCACCCTGCAGCCCAACGAGGCGCGGCTGCTGCTGCTCTTCGGCGCCTACAAGGGCACCGTACGCCAAAGCGGTTTTTTCTGGGCCAATCCATTCTACTCGAAGTTCACCAAGATGTCCCTGCGGGCTTACAACCTCAATTCAGAGAAGCTCAAGGTGAATGACAAACATGGCAATCCGATTGAAATCGCGGCCGTAGTCGTCTGGCGCGTGGCCGATACCGCGCAGGCCAAATTCGACGTGGCGGACTACAATCGCTACGTGAACATTCAAAGCGAATCAGCCCTGCGCCACCTGGCCAGCACTTATGCCTACGACCTCGGTGAAACCACCGACACCAAGGACGAACTGACCTTGCGCAGCGGCGGCGACGCCGTCTCGACGGCACTCATGGGCGAATTGCAGGTGCGCCTGGCCAAAGCGGGCGTCACGGTGGATGAAGCCCGCATCTCGTATTTGTCTTACGCGCCGGAAATCGCCGAGGCGATGCTGCGCCGCCAGCAAGCCCAGGCCGTCGTCGCGGCGCGCAAGATCATCGTGCAGAATGCGGTAAGCATGGTGGAAATGGCCCTGAGCGAATTATCCGAGCGCAAAGTTGTGGTGCTCGATGATGAACGTCGCGCAGCGATGGTCAGCAACCTGCTCGTGGTGTTGTGCGGTGAAAACCACGCCTCGCCCGTCATCAACACCGGCACCCTGTATAACTAGTCCTTTACTCTCAAAAAAATCATGAAAATCTCCCCGACCGCCCTCTTTGGCCTCCTGGCCGCCTGCGCCGCCTCCGGCTACGCTGGATATTATTACGGCCACAGCCAAACCGCGGAATCTGCGACCACCGCCGCCAATGCCAAACACTCCGCCAACACCAGCGGAAAAAACCCATCCAGTTCTTCGTCTGCGGGTGAAAATATCTCGCTCGCCAGCCTGCTCAAAGGCCCGGGAGCGCCGGATGCCGACTTGCTCGCACTATGGGCCAAGAGCCTGAACGCGAAAGATTGCCCGGATCTGGTGAAGCAATTGCAGGCGGCCAAAGGCGGGCTGGCGCGCGACGCCGTGCTCGAAGCCGTGCTGAAATCCTGGGCCAAGTCCGACCCGCAAGGCTTGCTGGGCGCGGCCGATAAATTAACCTCGCCCCGCCTGCGCGAGGGCGGCGTGGATGTCGCGTTAAAAACCTGGGCCGCGAAAGATCCCGCCGCCGCGCTCCAATGGCTTAAGGATAATCCCGGGACTGCCTCAACCGCCGCCACCGCCGCGCGCTACGACGCGGCCATCGCCGGGTATACAGCCACCGACCCCAAGGGCGCATTCGATGTGGTCAGTGCACTCGGCGAAGGCAACGATCATGACCGCCAGGACAAAGCCGACGCCCTGCATGCGTTAACGGATACGCTGGCCCAATCCGGGCAATTTGACGTCGCCCAGCAATTGTTGGGCACGCTGCCGGCCGGAACAACGCGGGACGACGCCTATGATCATTTTGCGGAAAGTTTTGCGGCCAGTTCGCCCACGGACGCCACGGCCTGGGCCACCGCCCTCACCGACCCCGCTGAGCGCCAGCGCATGGAAGGGCATGTGGTGGACGCCTGGGCCTCGAGCGACCCGCTCGCCGCCGCCACCTGGGCCACACAAATTGACCAACAGGCTCTCGCCAATGCCGATCCCAACGCCCCGAAAGACCCGGTCAACGGCCCGGGCATGTTGCTGGCCAACGCCATCCTCTCTTGGTCGCAAGACGACCTCGACGGCCCCGGCCAGTTCCTCAACCAACAACCCGCTTCGCCAAACAAGGACCGCGCCGTGGCGATCTTCGCGATGCATGTGGGCCAGGAAGATCCGGAAACCGCCGCGAAGTGGCTTGGCACGGTCAGCGACCCGAAAATCCGCGATGGCGTGACCATGGTCGTGGCGCTGCAGATGTACCAGCAGGATCCGGCCACGTTCACCAATTTCATGAGCAGCAACGACCAGATGAACGATACCCAAAAGCAGTCCCTCACGCAGATGGTGCCGATGCTGAGCACTTCCATGACTGCTTTGAAAGCCATGTCCGGCAAAGGCGACCCAATGTCGAACATCATGGAAAGTGCGCTGACGGGCAAATCCAGCATGCTTAACTCAATGATGCGCGCGCGCGGCCAGCCGGGGTCGACTGGCGGCAATCCCTTCAACCGCGGCCCCGCGGCCAACCCGGCCGCCACGGGCCAATAACCCACCCTTATTTTCTCCGCCCTTGAAAACTCCTGTTTTCACCGACGAAACCCGCCGTGCGCGCGCCGCCGATCAACCCTCGCCGCCGCGCCGAACGGCCTCCGCCGTCGTGACCAAGACCGGCAACCAAAGCCATCCCCTGCCGGAGGAATCCCGCAAGGCGTTCCTCCTGCGCGTCAGCCCGGAACTCTGGAAGGAAGTCGAGACCTGGGCGCAATCCGAACTGCGCAGCGTCAACGGACAGATTGAATATCTCCTGCGCCAGGCGGTGAGTCAGCGGAAGAAGAAGTAGGATGGCAGCGCCTTCGATGTTTAATCTACTTGGTTTAATTTCCGCACTGAAAAATTCTCCACGATCATATGGTTCCACGTTGTGCGGAGGGCGAACCAGCCGTGGGTGTAGGGCGTGGGGTCATTGAGTTCGAAAATTTTCCGCCCATCGCGGTAGTATTGGATGAGGCCGCCGCAGGCGACGAGTTGGAGATGCTGCTTTGCGTTGGGCTTGAGGAGAAATGCCGTGTCATGCAAATCGTTTTCGGGCAGCAACGGCCGGTTGTCCGCCACGCCGATATAGCGGCGAAAGCGCGTGGTGATGTTTGTGTTGCCGCCCTGGCCGACGTAGTAGCAGCGCAATTGGTCGTAATCCGCGAATTGGCCGCTGCGGTGCGTGGCGAAAATATCGCCCGGGCTGCGGGCATCCTGCGCCATCCAGAAACAATTCAAATCACTGACGCGGTCGTTGACGCCGCCGGCCTGGAGGACGGTCGCGTCGTACTCGATCATCACCGGCCCAGTGATCTCCGGTCGGAACCAGACCGTGCAACCGCCGGGCACATTAATTTCCATTTTTCCGGCGCCGATAACGACTCGCCCGCCCTTTTCCAACTCGGCCACCCACTGGCCGTTGTCCCGCTGGAAATCGTCGGAGAAAAGCACTGGCCCAACTCGATAACGCGGGTCGAGGCTGGTAACCGGCGCAGCGCCAGGGTGGGCGCAGCCGGACAAGAGCAACCCTGCGGCCAGGAACACCCCCCACACGGAAAGTGAAGTTTTTGTGCGCATACGGGGTTTGATTCTGCTTATATCCAAGCCCGCCTTCATGCAACCGCCAACCCAGACCGAGGCGCCCGCCGACATCGCGATCGACCCCGGGCCCAGCCGCGTGGAGTTTTTCCTCGCCGCCCTGGTCATCGCGCTGCTGGCGCTGATGGCGTACTCGAA
>JABDGR010000037.1:11048-12788 GCA_013285985.1 Verrucomicrobiota bacterium | reverse complement strand
CGGCCAGCAGTTCCAGGTGCTGGTGGATTACGCGCATACCGACGATGCCCTGAGCCACGCCCTGACCATGTTGCGTGATGTGTGCGCGGGTCGGCTGCTCGTGGTCTTTGGCTGCGGCGGCAACCGCGACCGCGCCAAGCGTCCGCGCATGACCGCGGTCGTGCAGCGCTGGGCGGATTTTGCCTGGGCCACGGCGGATAATCCGCGCAAGGAGCCGCTGGCGCAAATTTTTGACGATATGCGCGCCGGGGTGACCGCCCCGACCCGCATCCGTTTCGTGGACGACCGCCGCCGCGCCATTGCGCTCGCGCTCGAAGCCGCCCAGCCGGGCGATTGCGTGCTCATCGCCGGCAAGGGCCATGAAACGTACCAGGAATTTGCCGACACGGTGGTTCCGTTTGACGACCGCCAGGTCGCCCGCGAATTGCTCAACTGGCGCCACCGCGCGCCTTCATCCAACCCGTGAATTTGTCCCTGACTTCTGCCCGCGCCATGCCGCTTTTCAACCCAGCCGATTTGGCCGCCTGGACGGGCGGCTACTGGCACGGTTCCGCCCCGGCGGCACTGGGCCCGTTGGCGGCCGACACACGCAAGCTGCGGCCGGGCGAAGTATTCGTCGCGTTGCAAACCGCACGACGCGACGGGCATGACTATTTGGACGCCGCGCGCGCCGCCGGGGCAGCCGCGGCAATTGTCGCCCGGGTGAATGAAAAAATAAGCTTGCCGCAGTTAATCGTGGCGGATCCGGCCCAGGCCTGGCGCGCAGTCGCGGCCGCCCACCGGCGGCAATTCCCGGGGCCGGTGGTCGGCATCACGGGCAGCGCGGGCAAAACTTCAACCAAGGATTTGCTGCGCTTGCTGCTTGGGCCGGCGGTTCATGCGACTCAGGCCAACGAAAATAATTTATTGGGTGTGCCGCTGACGTTGTGCGGACTCGACCCGGTTGCGCATCGCTACGGCGTCATTGAAGCCGGCATCAACGAGCGTGGCGAGATGGCGGAGCTGGCGAAGATGATCCAGCCCGATATTGCCCTCATCACGCTGATTGCGCCGGCGCACTTGGAGAAACTGGGTTCGGTCGAGGGCGTGGCGCATGAAAAGGCGCGGCTGGCCCAGGCCGTGCGCCCGGGCGGCTGGGTGGTGATGCCTTCGTCTTGCCTGGAATATTATGTCTTTCGGCGTCTCCCCGCGCAGGCGGCGGTGGTTGCGCCAGCGGACGGGCCTGCGCCTGCGGGCCCGTCCGCACGGCTTTTTCTCTACCGCGCCGACTGGCATGCACGCACCGGCTGGCTGCTGGAAGTTTTTGAGACTGGTGGTGAATCCCACGCCTGGAAATTGCCGGCGGAGATGACCCCCGGGCTCGCCGCGAACGCCGCCCTGGCGATTGTGACGGCACAATTACTCGGCGTGGCCAACGAAGTCGTTCAAACCGCATTATCCGCCTGGAAGCCCGCGTCCTTGCGCGGGGAATTGCTGAAGCATGGTGACAAAATTTTCCTGGTGGATTGCTATAATGCGAATCCAGCATCGCTGGCGGACGCACTGGCGGGCTTTGCGTTGCGCGCCCCGGGCGAACTGCCGCGTTTATATGTACTTGGCAGCATGGCGGAACTGGGGCCGAATGCGCCGGCGCTGCACCGGACGGCCATTGCGGGCCTGCGGCTGCGGGCGCAGGACCGGGCCTTACTGATTGGGCCAAACGCCGAGGATTATCGCGCGGCACTCTTGTCGTCGGGGCAC
>JABDGR010000037.1:99-11038 GCA_013285985.1 Verrucomicrobiota bacterium | reverse complement strand
GGCACTCGCTGGCGCAAGTTGGGGTGGTATCGCTCGAATTGGCCGAAGCCGAGGTGGCAAATTTCTCCGGCGTGATTTTCCTAAAGGGCAGCCGGGCCGAGGCGCTGGAAAAATTGTTGCCGCAAAGTTTGCGCGAGGGCAGGGAGGCCCATGCGCCATGCTGAGCTGGCTCGCTGATTACGAAAAATTTTGGGGGCCCTTGCGCCTGTTCCGCTACGAGACGTTCCGCGGGCTGGGTGGGGCGGCGACGGCGCTGCTGCTGGGCTTTATTTTCTCCCCCTGGCTGTTTAAAAAACTGCGCACCCTGAAGGCATCCCAGGCATTCCGTGATGAACTGGATTTGGGCCCGATTGCCCAGCGCAACCTGGCCAAGGCGGGCACCCCGACGATGGGCGGGCTGTTGATTTACGCGGTGGTCGCGGTCAGTGTGTTTTTATGGGCGCGGCCCAACGTGTATGTCTGGGTGTGTCTGTTCGTGTTTACCGGTCTGACGGGGATTGGCTTTGCGGATGACTATTTGAAAGTCACCCGCAAGAACAGCAAGGGGCTGTCCAGTCGGTGGAAGCTGGCGGGGCAGGCGGTTTTGACGCTCGCGGCGGTCGCGATGCTTTTTGGCGATGCCAATTCGCACCATGCCATGAGCGCGCTGTGGGCGCCGTTTATGAAAGCGCCGTTGATCCCCGAAATGTCCGTGTGGTTCATCGCACCGTTTTTCTTTTTGGTCATGGCCGGTTCCAGCAATGCCATCAATTTGACGGACGGGGTGGACGGCCTCGCGATTGGCTGCACCGTGACGGTGGCGCTGGTCTATGCGATTTTTGCCTACTGCACGGGCAATGTGCGGATTGCCGATTATTTGAATATCGCCTATGTGCCCGGCGTGGGCGAACTCGCCGTCGTCTGCGCCGCGCTGGTCGGCGGCGGGCTGGCGTTTTTGTGGTACAATGCACATCCGGCCTCGGTCTTCATGGGCGACACGGGGTCGCTGGCCCTGGGTGGCCTCATCGGCTCGGTGGCTTTCATCACCCAACAGCCGTTCACGCTCATCATCGTGGGCGGGATTTTTGTCATGGAAGCGGGCTCGGTTCTGTTGCAAGTGGCCTCATTTAAGCTGCGTGGGGGCAAAAGAATTTTCCTGAAGTCACCCATCCACCACCACTTTGAAATGCTCGGCTGGCCGGAATCGAAGCTCGTCATCCGGTTTTGGATTTTGTCCATTCTCTTTGCGTTGGCTGGCCTGGGCACTTTGAAACTGCGCTAATTTTCCCATAAAACATTTTTCCCATGCAACTTCCCGCCGCCCTTGCCTCCCTTGCGCGCCGCCCCGTGGCGGTGCTGGGGTACGGCGTCAGCGGCCAGGCCGCGACCGCGCTCCTCAAGCAGTGTGGCTGCGGCGTTGAGGCGTATGACGAGAAGTCCGCGCCCGGCGTGCGCGGGGAATTTGGCGCTGCGGAGGCCAAACGGCATGACTTGGTGGTCTACAGCCCCGGCTTCCGGCAAGATCATCCCTGGCTGTGCGCTGCGCGGGCGGCGGGCGCCGAGTGCCTGGGTGAATTGGATTTCGCCTCGTTATTCTGGCATGGAAAACTCGTGGCGGTGACCGGGACAAACGGCAAAACCACGCTGACGGAATTCCTCGCGACGGCGCTGCGCCGGCAGGGACTGGCGGCAGTGCCGGCGGGCAACATCGGGCATCCCCTCTCGCGGCTGGATGATCTTGGCTCGACGGAGGGCAGGATCGCCGTGTGCGAAGTCAGCTCGTTCCAGGCCGAGGGCTTGCGCCATTTGCGCCCGCACGCCCTGCTGTGGACGAATTTCGACGAAGACCACCTCGACCGCTACTCAAATCTGCGGGAATATTTTTCGGCCAAATGGAACCTCGTCGAACGGCTTGCCGGACCCAAACTCATCATCGGCGAAAGCGTGGCCCAAGCCGCCGCGCAATTCGGCTGTGTGTTGCCGTCTTTTGCGAAAATCGTGCGGCGTGAAGGTGCTCAACATTTTGTGCCGGCGGGCTCGGTGTTCGCCACGCATCCGCAGAGCGAGAACTACCTCGTGGCGCGGGCCTATTGGGAGATGGAGGGGTTTCCGCTCAAGGTTCTCGAGGAAACCGCGCAGTCGTTCTCGACCCGCCGCCACCGGCTGGCGCAGGTCGCCGAGTGGGAGGGCGTGGTGTATTGGAACGATTCAAAAGGCACTAATTTTCATGCCACCCTCGCGGCACTGGAGACGTTCCCACAGCCGGTTGTGTGGATTGGCGGCGGCAAGTCCAAGGGCGGCGACATCGAGGGTTTTGCCGGGCGGGCCGCTGGGCGCGTACGCGAGGCGTTCCTCATCGGGGAGACGGCGGGGGCGCTGGCGGCGGGTTTGCACCACCGCGGCGTGGCCGCCACGGTGTGCGAAAGTTTGCGCGAGGCGGTACAGCGGGCCCACGAGGCGGGCCGCCACAGCGCGCCAGCCCAGGTGCTTTTCAGCCCCGGTTTTTCGAGTTTCGACATGTTCCATGATTACGCGGAACGCGGCCTGGCCTTCGAGCAGGCGGTTTTGGGTTTGAAGGCTGCGCCGCCCGGCGTTATTCACGAAGCGTCCCCCGCCTGACGCCGCTCCCGGCGAAATTTCACCCATCAAAAATAATTTTACCCAACACTCAATCCTCATGAACACCCAACAGAAAAAACTCCTTGCCATCGCCGCCGTCGTGTTTTTCCACGGCGCGGTCATCACCGTCATGCTTGCCCAGCATGGCTGCAAGTCCGACGGATCCAAGCCCAGCTCGGCGGAAGCGCCGGCCCAGCTCACGCCGGTCGCGCCGATTCCAGTAACCGCGAATTCGTTGACCTCCTCGAGTAACGGCTTTGTCGAGCCGACGCACCCGGCGCCCGAAACGCCCGTCACCCCGGTGCCCGTCGCGCAATTCGCCGAATCATTGCCGTCTGCCGCTCCGAACCCCGGTGCCTCTTCCACGTCGATGACCATCACCTATGTCGTGTCAAGCGGCGAAAGCCTGGCTTCGATTGCCCGGAAAAATAAAATCTCTGTTGACGCGCTGGTTGCGGCCAATGCGCCCAAAGTGACGAGGACCACGATTTTGCATCCGGGCCAGTCGCTCAATATTCCCAACTCTGCGCCCGCGGCGGCCACCCCCGCGGCGGTTGCGGCGGATGGCGGCAATACCTACAAGGTGGTGTCGGGTGATAGCTTGAGCAGGATCGCCGCGAAATACCACACCACGAGCAAAGCCTTGCAGGAATTAAACGGCCTGACCTCAGCGACGATCCGTGCGGGCCAGGTCTTGAAAGTACCGGCGACGGGCGCCGCTTCCACCAGCAGTTCGCCGGACGCCAGCGTCACTGCGGTGACTCCCGCATCCTCGAGCGACACGAACACCTACACGATTAAAGCCGGCGACTCCCTGGATAAAATCGCCCGCACGCTGCATGTGAGCGCCAGCGAATTGATGAGCCTCAATGGCCTGACGGATGCGACGGCGCACAGTCTGCGTCCCGGACATACTTTGAAAGTGCCCTCCGGGGCGTCCGGGTCCGCGGCCACGCCGCCGACATCCGCGCCGACGTCGGTCACTGCGCTGCCCGCCTCCTCGGCGCCGCCACCGGTGACGATGCCGGTCACCGCCGTGCCGGACTCGGGCTCCGGTGCGCCTCCGTTAACACCGGTTAATTAAGTTCTTCCCTCTATCTGGCCCACATTGATGAACGCCACCACGTATAATTTGACCCGCCCGCGCCACCGGGGGCTCAGCCCCGGGGCCATTATTCTCGCCTGCGCGCTGGCGTTGACGTTGCTGGGTCTGGTTGTCCTCAGCAGCGCCGGGCAGGGCGCCAGCAGTGCGGACCCATTGCTCTATTTCAAGCGGCAGTTGCAGTGGTGCGCGATGGCGTTGGTTCCCCTCGGCATCATGGCGACCATTCCCTTGGAGTGGCTGCGAAAGTACCGTTGGGCCATCGGCATCGCCGCGATGCTGGTTTTGGGCGCGGTGCTGAGTTCCCACATCGGCTTCACGCACAAGGGCGCCCGTCGCTGGATTGAGTTCCACGGTCTGCGCCTCCAGCCATCGGACTTTGGTAAGCTGGCGCTCATTATCTGCCTGGCGAGTTATCTGGCGGCGAACCAGCGGCATATCACGACCTTTTGGCGCGGGTTTGTCGCGCCCATGGCAATAGTCGCGGTCTTTGCCGCCCTCATCATCAAGGAGCCGGATTTCGGCACCGCCGCGTTGTGCGGGCTGGTGGGTTTCGTGCTGCTTTATTTGGCGGGCGCACGCTTGGCTTTCATCCTGCCTGCAGTGCTCGCCAGTGCCGCGTTGTTCTCGCTGATGGTGCGCTTGGACCCGGTGCGATTTAAACGGATTCTTTCCTTCGTCCATATGGACGACCCCGGCGTGAAGGCCGACGGCGCTTACCAGCTTTTTCAAGCTCTCATCGGTTTTGGTTCTGGCGGGCTGACGGGAGTGGGGCTGGGGCAGGGCCGCCAGCAACTGGCATATTTGCCTGAAGCGCACACGGACTTTGTTCTGGCTGTGATGGGCGAGGAACTCGGCCTGGTGGCGACGGCCGGCGTGGTCCTGGTTTTCCTCATAATTTTCGTGGTGAGCCTGCGGGCGCTGCGGCACGCACCCAATCTTTTTGAATTCACCCTGGCTTGCGGCGCATTGCTGATGCTCACCGGGCAGGCGCTGGTCAACATGGGTGTGGTCACCGGCCTGCTGCCGACCAAGGGAATGTCGCTGCCCTTTATCAGCTACGGCGGCACGAATTTGATGCTGATGTTTGCGCTGGTGGGCCTGCTGATGAATTGCTTCCGGCGCTGGGACCGGCCCTTGATGCCGCGCGCGAGTGAACTATGAGCACTTTTGCCATATCCTGCGGGGGCACCGGCGGCCATTTGTCGCCGGGCATCGCGCTGGCCGAACGGCTGGCGGCGAAGGGCCACCGCTTGTGCCTCCTGATCAGTCGCAAGGAAGTGGACTCGCGCCTCATTCGCAAATACCCGCAGTTGGAGACGGTGGTCGCGCCGGGGGCGGCCTTTGCCCTTTCCCCCGTGGCCTTGGCGAAGTTTGCTCTCTCGCAAGCGACGGGGTTCCTCTTCGCCCTGAATTTTTTACAGCAGAACCGGCCGGATGTCATTGTCGGCTTCGGCGGGTTTATGACAGTGGGCATCACCATCGCCGGGTATTTGCGCGGCATTCCCGTGGTGTTGCACGAGGCCAACCGCAAGCCCGGACGATCGGTGCGGATGCTCAGTGGGTTTGCCCGGCGCGTCTATCTTCCTCCGGGTGTGCAACTGCGCGGGCTGCCGCCGCAGGCGTTGCGGCATTGTGGTTTTCCCGTGCGGCAGGAAATTCGCGAACTCGCGCGTGACGCCGCCCGAGAACGCCTCGGGTTGCCCGTTGACGGCAAGGTTTTGTTGGTGCTGGGCGGCAGCCAGGGCGCGCGGACGCTCAATGGCTGGCTTTCCAATAATTTCAGCCGACTCGCGGCCCGGGGCATTAGCGTGGTCTGCGTCACCGGCCCGGGCAAGGGTAGCGAGGGCTTCCTCGAATGTGCGGATGCCCAGGGCCAGCGGCGGGTAGCGCGAATGCTGCCATTTTGCGACGACATGGCCGGGTTGCTGTCCTGCGCGGACCTCGCGGTCTCTCGCGCCGGCGCCGGCAGCCTCGCCGAATTCATCCGCTGCCGTCTCCCGGCGATTTTGGTGCCTTACCCCTACGCGGCCGACGACCACCAGTGGGAAAACGCCCGCTATTTCGAGCGGCAGGGCGGCGGCCTCGCGATTGACCAGAATGAAATGGAGCGCCTGGTGGACGAGGTCCTCGAACTGATGTTCAACGACTTTCTCCTCGATTCTTTTCGCCACAACCTCGAACGCATGGAGCACACCAATTCGTTTGACGTGCTTTTGCGCGACCTCGAGGACATTTCCACCCAGGGCCGCCAGTTTGCCGCTGAGGAAATAACCGCGGCCGTTTGATTTTTCTTCCACCCGATTTTACAACCCGCCACCGATGGACCAACCGCGTGACAATGTTTTCTTCCTTGGCCTGGGAGGCATGGGCATGGCGCCGCTGGCGCTCTACCTCAACGAGGCTGGCTGTTGCGTGCGGGGTTGCGATGACCATTGGCGCGAACCGGTGCGCCGCCTGCTCGAACGACAGGGCATTGCCGCTGCCGCCTGCGGGGAACTGCCGGCGGACACCTCGCGCGTGGTTTATTCCAGCGCGGTGGCCCCGGAGCACCCGATTATGCTGGCCGCCCGTGCGCGCGGCTTGGGCACTCTGCGCCGGGGGGAAATGCTGGCCGAGGCCTTGCAAGGCCGGCGGCTGATTGCCGTCGTTGGCAGCCATGGCAAGACGACCACCACCGCCCTGCTCATCCACGCCTTGCGCGCAGCCGGCTTGGACGCGGGTTATTTGCTCGGCGCGCTCTTTGCCGATCCCGAAACGCCGCCCGCCCGCCACACCGAAGAGCCCTGGGTGGCCGCGGAGATTGATGAAAGTGACGGCACCATCGACAATTTTTCGCCGGAAATTACCGTGGCTGTAAATTTCGACTGGGACCACGCCGACCACTACCGCACCCAGGAAGAGTTGGAGGCGACTTTTATCAATCTGTTTCGCCGCACGCGCCAGCTGGTGCTTTTCCCGCAATGGGACGTCCGGTTGCGCCGGCTGGCGGAGACGGCCGGCACGCCCTTTCGCACCTTTGGTCCGGAAGGCGATTATTCCGTGCGGGCCAGCAGTGACGACGGCGCGCGGCAACGCCTCGCGCTCAACGGGGTCTTTCCCAAGCAAGTGCTGGAGGTTCCTCTCGGCGGCGAATTCAACGCCGCCAACGCCGCCGCGGCGCTGGCCGCCATGCATTCGGCCTTTGGCGAAATTCCGGCCGAGCCTTTTGGCGCCTTTCGCGGGGTCAGCCGTCGGCAGGATGTGCTCCTGCGCCAGCCGAACCTGACGGTTTACGCGGACTATGCGCATCATCCGGCGGAAATCGCCGCTTTCCTGCGCAGCCTGCGCGCCCAGGCCAGCGGCCGCCTGCTGGTGGTTTTTCAGCCGCACCGTTACACGCGCACCAAACAATTTGCCGCGGAACTCGCCGAGGCCCTGGGCGCGGCCGACCGCGTCTTTTTGCTGCCCGTGTATGCCGCGAGCGAATCCCCGCTCGCCGAAGGCACGACTGCGGCCATCCTGGCGGCCGTGCCCGCGGGTTTGGAAAAATTTTCCTCTCACAAATCTTTCGACGGCTTGGCAACCACCCTCTTGACGGCACTCGCGGAGCATTCCGGCGCTGCCACGCTCGCTTTTGTGGGCGCGGGTGACATTGACGAGCACGCCGATGCGTTTGTCCGCCGCCTGACGGACGAATCCTCCACCCCCAACACCACTGTGATTAAAAAAGAAAATACCCTCGATTGGTTTGATGTGCTCCGACCGCGCCTTCATTCTGAAACTCTCGCTCACCGCAATGAGCCGCTGGCGGACAAGACCACGCTCGGCGTCGGCGGCCCGGCCCTCTACTATGCCGAACCGGCCGATGCGGAGGATTTGGCCCGGTTACTCGGTGCGGCCAAGGCAGTTGGGGTGCCCGTGTTTTGCCTTGGGCGCGGCTCCAATTTGATTGTGGCCGATTCCGGGTATTCCGGGTTGGTCATTCGCCTGTCACACCAGAACTGGAAAAAACTGCATTTGGAAACGGCGGGACGCGTTTACGCCGGGGCGGGAGTGCGGCTCAAGGAATTGTGCGGGTTTGCGGCGCGACATGGGCTGGCCGGCTTGGAATTTCTTGAAGGTATTCCCGGCTCGGTCGGCGGCTCGCTGCGCATGAACGCCGGCGCCATGGGTGGATGGATTTTCGACGTCATCGAACAGGTGGAATACCTCACCGCCGACGGCGAAACGCGCCGTTCCCCCCGCAACGAATTTCACCCCGGCTACCGCCAATGCCCGGAATTGCTTAACGCCATCGCCATTGGCGCGGTATTCCGCTCACCCGCGGGCGGGCCCCCGGAGGAAATCCGGCGGCGGATGGAGACCTTCGCCAGCAAGCGCAAGGAATCCCAGCCGCGGGAACGCAGTGCGGGCTGTCTTTTCAAGAATCCCCCCGGCGGCCACGCCGGCAAGTTGATTGATGGGCTTGGGTTGAAGGGCCGTCGGGTGGGCGCCGTCGAGGTGTCAAACATCCACGCGAATTTCATCATCAACCATGGTGGCGGCACGGCGACCGATGCCCTGGCGCTCGCCCGGCAGGTGCGCGGCGAAGTGCAGGCGCGCTGCGGCATCGTGCTCGAGCCCGAAGTGCTGTTGCTCGGCGCGAAATGGGAGGAGGTTTTGGGATGAGAACCGAGGGTGAATCGTCCGTGGCCGTGCTCTGTGGAAGCGATTCCGCCGAGCGCGCGGTGTCGCTCGTCACTGGCCAGGCGATTGCGGACGCGCTGAAACAGGAAGGCTTCACCGTAAAGATTTTTGATTTGCCGGGGCGCGAATTGCCCGCCGCGCTCGACCCGGCGCACGACGTGATGTTTCCCGCCCTCCATGGTGGCTGGGGTGAAAACGGCGGCGTGCAGGCGGATTTGGATGCGCGCGGCTTTGCCTACGCAGGCTGCGGCCCGGAGGCGAGCCGGCTGTGCATGGACAAGGTGGAGACCAAGCGCGTGCTGGCCGCGGCCGGGCTGCCGGTGTTGCCGCATGTTCTGTTCACCGGTGAGAAACCTTCCTCGGCATCCTCTTTGGCCACCAAGCTAGGTTCTACCATCATCATCAAGCCGGTTGCGGAGGGCAGCGGCATCGGCCTGCATCGCGCGGGCAATCGCCCCGAGTTGGCGGCGGCGTTGAAAAAATTAACCCCCGGGCGCTGGATGGCCGAGCCGTGGGTGCGCGGCCGGGAAGTTTCGGTGGGCGTGCTGGGCGGCAGGGCGCTCGGGGTCGTTGAAATCCGCCCGAAGGCCGGCGCTTCTTACGATTATGAACACAAATACACCGCCGGGATGACGGATTATTTTTTCCCGGCGTCGCTGGAGCCCGCGTTGACGGAGGAAATCCAGTCCGCCGCCGCCGGCGCCTTTGCCGCGTGCGGCTGCCGCGATTTCGCCCGGGTGGATCTCATGCTCCCGCCCGCGGGTGGTTGCGTGATTCTTGAAATCAACACCATTCCCGGCTGCACCCCCACGAGTTTACTCCCCAAGAGCGCATCGTGCTGCGGGTACACTTTCCCCAAACTGGCCCGGGCGATGATCGGCCCCGCCTTGGAACGCTTTGCCGTGATTGCGGCCACCCCATGAGCAAGTCCGCCCAAATTTCTTCCGAAGGTCTGCGCAGCTGGCAGGTAATCAACCAGCACGCGGAGGATGATGCCTTGTCGCCGGCGGCGCGGCGCAACCGTCTGGTGCGCTGGGCGGGGTGGGGCACGACGGCTTTTACCGGCTTGTTGATCCTGCTCCTTTCAGCCTGGGCCGTGCGCAGTTCGCACGCCGCCCCCTTGCGCGGTGCGGCCGGGCCGCTGGTCATGCCCTTGGCCAAAGTTCAGTTCACGACTGACGGTGTATTGACCGAAGCCTGGGCGAGAGATTTCCTGCATTTGAATGTCGGCGACCCCTTGGACAAAATTGACGTGTTTGCCCTTCGGCAGAAACTGCTCGACACCAGGCAGGTGAGCGAGGCGCTCATTGAGCGCGACCGGCCAGGGACGTTGCGCATCGCGCTCAAAGAACGGCATCCGGTGCTGCGCGTGGCGGCGGACACTGGGGCCGGTGGCTATAAACTTTATCTGGTGGCGCGTGACGGCACCGTCTTCGCCGGGCAGGATTTCCCTGATCTGGTTTTGAGCCAGGTGCCTTGGATGTCGGGGATGGCTTTGCATCGCTCCAAGGACGGTAGCGGGTTCGAGCCTGTGCCCGGCATGGACGCCGTGGCCGATTTGCTCAAGACCGCACGCACCCACGCGCCCCAAATTGCCGCGCAATGGATGGTGGTGGACCTCGGCCAGTTCGACCCCCGGCCCCAGGCGCCGCTATCGCTGATTAAAGTGCCCAAGTCCGGTGATCTGGGGCAGCTGACTTTCGACACGACCTCCGCCGCGGGCGATTTTGCCACCCAGGTTGACCGGCTCACTTTCGTGGCGCATACCGTGCAGGATAAGGCCCTGTTGGTGAGCGGGCTCGATATGTCCATCCCCGATCAGGTTGTCGTCCGCCTCCTTTCCGCGCCGGCCTCCACGCGCCACACCCGCTAAAAATTTCCCACCCCGATGAGCAAACCACAAATCATTGCCGCGCTCGACATCGGGACCTCGAAGGTGGTTGTCCTCGTTGGCGAGATTTTCCCGGGGAACCGGCTGAACATCCTCGGCGTGGGGCAGGCCTCGTCGCTGGGCGTGCGCAAGGGCGATATTGTGGACTTCATGGCTGTGTGCAATTGCGCGCACGCGGCGCTGCTGGCCGCGGAGCAAAATGCGCGCACCCAGGCTGAGGTCGCGTTCCTCGCGCAGTCCGGCGCGCACCTCGACGGCTTTGCCCAGCGGCCCGAGGTCTCCATCAGCGCGGCGGACAACCGGGTGCGCCCGATTGACGTGCAGCGGCTGCTGGCCGAGGCGCGTAAAAAAGAGCTTCCCGGCGGACGGCTGGCCATCCACCACATCCGCAACTCCTTCAAACTTGATGGGCGTGCCGTGGGCGACCCGCTCGGGCAGCAGGGCGAAAAACTGGAACTCGGTTTCTGGACGGTTACCGGCGGCGAATCCAACCTGAGTAACGCCATCCACCTCGTCAACGGCTACAACGGGCTCGAGGTCAAGGACATCATCGTCTCGGGCGTCGCCGCCGCGAACGTGGTGACCCCGGAAATGGAGAAAAAAATCGGCGCGCTGGCCCTCGACATCGGCAGCGGCATCACCGATTACGCGCTTTACCGTGATGGCCACATCATCAAGAC
>JABDGR010000037.1:0-89 GCA_013285985.1 Verrucomicrobiota bacterium | reverse complement strand
CATCAAGACCGGCGTCATCCCCGTGGGCGGTGACCATTTGACGAATGACTTGAGCCTCGGCTTGCGCATCAGCCGCAAACACGCGGAAA
>JABDGR010000036.1 GCA_013285985.1 Verrucomicrobiota bacterium | reverse complement strand
TGGCGGCCGCTCTGCGGCGCGCAGAGCCGCCACTAGGCGGAGGATAACAGCCGCAGCGTCCAGGACAAGCGCGAAAAAAACCCGCGCGAGTTTTTTCGCGCGAGTTTTTTTTCGCCAAAAACGTCCGTGATTGGGAACGGGTCCGTCGCGATTTTTAGGAGCCTTATTTATTCATCAGCTTGTTAAGCTGATCGACCTTTTGCTGCAGGTCCATCGGATCGGAGGACTTGGCCAGGATGAGCTTGTCGCCGAAGCGGACCTCGACCCGGTAGCCCAAGAGGGTGGTTATGGAGGAAGACTGGGTTGGCGAAGCAGACACCCCTTTGCCGCCCTTGCCGCCGCTTTTGCTGGCGCCGCCCCCGCCAGAAACCGTCGTGGTTGCATTCTGGGGGATGGGCAGGCTGACAACTGTGGCGGTTTTTCCGGGCGCAACATCCACACTTTCGGTGGAGGTAATGTCGTCCAGGCTGTAACTGGAATTGCCGTTGTTGGTGTTCACCGTTTTGTTGAAGAAATGGTATTCAACGGTGAGACCTTTGGCGGGAACCTTCGCGCTGTTGGTGACCGTGATGGTGTAGGTCAATTGGGACTGGAGGTCGGTGTTCTGGTTGCCGGCAGAGGCCACCTTGCCGTTGGAGCCGCCGCCGTTTTCAGCGCCGGCTTTCGAGGGTTGAAACTTGATGTCGTTCTTAGTGACGCGGACGCCGATGGTCTTGGCCGCAGGCGGAGCGGGGGGGGCATCGTCAGCCGCGCGGGCGGGAGCGGCAAAGCAAGCGGTGGCAGCGAGAGCGCAAACCGCGAGCGAACGGGTGGAATGGGAGGGCAGGGAGCGAACTGGGGTAGTCATGATAGGGGTGAAAGACAAAAGGCAGAAACGCAAATTTGAAATAATTTGACCAGGTTTTGGGATAAAACGGCGCCTATTTTTTGGGTGTAAGCATCTGCACCTGCTTGTTGATCTGGTCGAGCCTGTCTTTTAAGTCAAAAGGCTCGTCAGTTTTGGCGACGACCTGGTCGTTGAAGCGGACTTCGATATGCCAGCCGACAAGGTTGGTGATGGTGGAGGACTGGGAAGGGGAGGTTCGAGTCTTGCTCCTGGCGGCAGAGGCGGGAATGGAAGATGACGCATTCGAGGCGTTGGGGATGGGCTGAGTGAGAATGTCCGTTGATTTTCCGGGATCAATGTCCACATTTTCTACCGAGGTGATGTCGTCAATTTTCGGGGGGTCGGAAATACCGTCCGTGGTGCGAACGGTCTTATTGTAAAAGTGGTATTCGACGGCGAGATTTTTTACCGGCTGGTGCGAGCTGTTTTTGACGGTGATGGCATAGGTCACATCCGCCTCTTCATTAAGATTCCGGTAGCCGGTCGGGGTCATGGTGCCGCCTTTGCCGCCACCATCACCGTTGGCGCCGTAGCCACCCTTGCTGCTCTTGCCCCCGGAGCCACTGGTGCCGGCGGACAGAGCCTTGATCTTGGCGTCGGCTTTGCTGACCGAGATGGTAATGGCGCCTTTGCGGGGTGGCTCAGGCGCATCGTCAGCCCGAACAGGGACGTTGAAACAGAGCGCCCCACCAAAGGCGCACGCAGCGAACAAGAGAATGGAGCGGGGGGGCAAGGAGGGCATAGGAGCAGACACGGCCAAAAGGGTAAAAGCTTAAGACCGGGGTATAAGTTTCATTTATTTTGACAAATTTTTTGCACCCGGAAAAGGCTTTTTTAATCCGCCTGCAAAAAGGGCTTGCCACGGGCGCGCAAAGCTTTACTTTGATTTGTTTCATCCGTTCCCGGCCCGTTTTTCTCCATGCCCACCATCAACCAACTTGTGCGCCACCCGCGGCGCGCGCCGCGCTTCAAATCCAAGGCTCCCGCTTTGGCCGGCAACCCGTTCAAGCGCGGGGTTTGCGTGCAGGTCATGACTCGCACGCCCAAGAAGCCGAATTCGGCCATCCGCAAAGTTGCGAAAGTGCGCCTGACCAACGGCTATGAGGTCATCGCCTACATTCCGGACGAGGGACACAATTTGCAAGAACACAGCGTAGTGCTGGTGCGCGGCGGCCGCGTGAAGGACCTACCCGGCGTGCGCTACCACATCGTGCGCGGCCCGCTGGACTGCGTTGGCGTCGAAAAGCGCCGCCGCAGCCGCTCCAAATACGGCGTCAAGCGCCCGAAGGCCAAGAAGGCGGCGTAAGAAAAAAGGCGGGAAACAATTTTTTGCTTCCGGCCGAAGTCCGCTTTCCCCTCCTGTTTTACCTAATAATCCTCAATCTCATTTTCCATGTCCCGCCGCCGCCGAGCCGAGAAACGTGTACGCCCGTCCGACCCGCGCTATAACAGCCCGCTGGTCACGCATTTGATCAGCACGATCATGCGCGAGGGGAAGAAAACCGTCGCCCAACGGATTGTCTATTCCGCTTTCGAAAAAGTAAGTGAGAAGCTTGAAAAAGGCGACCCGGTGGACTTGCTGCTGGGGGCGCTGGAGAACGTGCGGCCGAAACTGGAGGTCAAGAGCCGGCGCGTGGGCGGGGCCACCTACCAGGTGCCGGTGGAAATTTCGTTCGAGCGGCAGCAGAGCCTGGCGTTTCGCTGGCTGGTTGATGCCGCGCTCGGGCGCAAGGGCACGCCGATGCGCGAAGCCCTGGCCGCGGAAATTGTCGACGCCTACAATAACACCGGCACAGTGGTAAAGAAGCGCGAGGACGTGCACCGCATGGCGCAGGCCAACCGGGCGTTTGCCCATCTGCGCTGGTAAATCCGTATTGTTTGATTGTTGAATTGTTAAAGGACCCTGTTTTTCGCCGTCCATTGACAATATTTGCATCCCGGCAATCCAACCATTCAGCAATTTAACCCTAGAACCATTCCTTTTCCGCCATGTCCGACGCCGCCACACTGCCCGCGCTTTCTCCCGCCAACTCGCCCTCGCGCCGTTTCCCGCTGGAATACACGCGCAACATCGGCATCGCCGCGCATATTGACGCCGGCAAGACAACCACGACGGAACGGGTGCTCTTTTATGCGGGCGTCATCCACAAAATGGGTGACGTGCACGACGGCAACACCGTCACCGACTGGATGGAGCAGGAACGCGAGCGCGGCATCACCATCACGGCGGCCGCCATTTCCGCGGGGTGGACGACGAAGGAAGGCCAGTGGGCCAACATCGCCCACACGATTAACATCATTGATACTCCGGGGCACGTGGACTTCACCGCCGAGGTGGAACGCTCCCTGCGCGTGCTGGACGGCGCCATTGCCGTGTTCTGCGCCGTCGCGGGCGTACAGCCCCAGTCTGAGACCGTCTGGCGCCAGATGAACAAATACCGCGTGTGCCGCGTCGCCTACGTCAATAAAATGGACCGCACGGGTGCGAATTTCTTCAAGGCGCTCGACGACATCCGCAACAAGCTTAAAGGCAACGCGCACCCGCTCTTCATTCCCTATGGCGCGGCGGACACTTTCAACGGCGTCATCGACCTGGTGAAGATGGTGCTCTGCGAATACGACCCAACCGACGCCAGCGGTGTTCGCTTCCACGAAAAGCCCATTCCCGAAAGCCACCTGGCCGAAGCCAAACTTTGGCGCGAGAAACTCATTGAAGGCCTGGCCGACTTTGACGACGCCCTGGCGGAAAAATTTCTCGACGGGAAGGAAGTCAGCATTGATGAAATGCGCAAGGTCATCCGCAAGGCGACGCTCACGGAAAACTTTGTCGGCGTCATCCCCGGCAGCGCGCTCAAGAACAAAGGCGTGCAGATGGTGCTCGACGCGGTGGTCAACTATCTGCCCAATCCGCTCGAAGCCCGCCCGATGCTGGCGCACAAGGACGATGAGACCACGGTCGACATCGTCGCGGACGACAAGCACAAGCCCATCGGCTTGGTTTTTAAATTGTGGACGGATCAATTCGTGGGCAGGCTGGTCTTTTTCCGTCTCTACGCGGGCACCCTCAAGAAGGGTGACTCCATGTACAACCCGCGCACGCGCCGCACGGAACGCATTTCGCGCCTGCTGTTTTTGAAGGCCGATGAGCGCGTGGACGTGGACGCCATCTATTCCGGTGAGATTTGCGCCGTCGTCGGCGCGAAGGACGTGGTCACGGGCGACACCCTGTGCCACGAAGACCTTGATTTGCGCCTCGAGCCGCCGACCTTCCCCGAGCCGGTCATCTCGATGTCCATTGAGCCGAAGACGAAGGCCGACCAGGAAAAGCTTTCCATCGGTTTGCAGCGCCTGGCTTCCGAAGACCCGACCTTCCGTCTCACTTCGAATCCCGAAACCGGCCAGACCATCATCGCCGGAATGGGTGAATTGCACTTGGAGATCATCCGCGACCGCCTTTTCCGCGAGTTCAAGGTCGAGGCCGACGCCGGCCGCCCGCAAATCGCCTACCGCGAGACCATCACTGGCTCGTCCGAGGGCGTGGGCAAATTCATCCGCCAATCCGGCGGCAAGGGCCAGTATGGCCACGTGGAAATCAAGCTGGAGCCGAATGCCAAGGGCAAGGGCATTGAGATCATCAATGAAATCGTCGGCGGCGTGATTCCGAAGGAATTCATCAAGCCGTCCATTGAAGGCATTGAAGAAGCCGCCAAGGGCGGAGTCGTGGCCGGCTACCCGGTGATTGATTTCAAGGCCAGCATCGTCTTTGGCTCGTTCCACGAAGTGGACTCAAACGAAATGGCGTTCAAAATGGCGGGCATCTTCGCGTTCAAGGACGCGATGAAGAACTGCAAGCCCATCCTGCTGGAGCCAATCATGAAGGTCGAAGTGGTGACGCCGAGCGAATACCAGGGCGACATCGTGGGCGACCTGAACCGGCGCCGCGGGCAAATCCAGGGCATGGAGACGAAGAACGGCCTCGTTTACATCAATGCGAACGTGCCGCTCGAAACCATGTTTGGCTATTCGACGGACGTGCGTTCGCTCTCCAAGGGCCGCGCCTCGTACACGATGGAGCCCTCACACTTTGAGCAGGTGCCGCACAGCTTGCTGACGAAAATCGTCGAATCCTCGACGAAAACGGCGGCGCGCACAATTTAACCTTGAACTCATCCGCCAAAATCCGCATGAAGTAACTCCCGCCGAAGCCAACCCGTTCTTTCACAGTTTGATTTTCTCGCAATTTGGGCGTGTAAAAGCGGCCCAAGAGAGAACGCTGGCGCATTTTTAGCTCGCATCGCCAAACCTAAAACCCAAAACTCACTCTTTCTCCCATGGCCAGCCAGCGCATACGCATCAAACTGAAGGGCTTCGACTACCGGATTATCGACCAGTCGGCGATTGAGATCGTCGAAACCGCCAAGCGTTCGGGCGCGCGCGTCGCCGGCCCGGTGCCCCTGCCGGTGCGCATCGAAAAACTTTCCGTGAACCGCTCGCCGCACGTGGACAAGAAGTCCATGGAGCAATTTGAATTGCGCACGCACAAGCGCATCATCGACATCGTGGAGCCGACGGCCCAGACGGTGGACGAGTTGAAGAAGCTGAACCTGCCCGCGGGCGTGGATATTCAGATTACGGTGTAGGTAGGGGTTGCCTCCCAAGTGGGGTGGCGGTAGGCAGTACATTCTGCCGTGTTGATACGTTTAGCCATCCCGGGCGATGCCGCTGCCATCGCGCGCGTCCATGTCGAGACATGGCGAATTGCTTATCGTGGCCAAGTGCCGGAAGTGTATCTCGCCGGCCTTGATATTGGACGACGCACTGCCATCTGGACGGAGATTTTCCGCGAAAACAAAAGCACCACCTTTGTAGCGGAAATCGAAAATGAAGTCATCGGCTTTTGCAGCTTGATGCCCTCCCGCGACCCGGACGCGGATAAAAAAGACATTGGGGAAATCGCCGCGCTTTATGTATCTCCCCGGCATTGGCGCAAAGGCGCCGGCCGGCGTCTTTGCGAACGGGCGCTCGCCGAGGCGCGCAAAAGCAGTTATGCCACCGTCACCCTTTGGGTTTTAAAAACCAATGCACCCGCCCAGCAATTCTATGAGCAACTCGGCTTTGTCCTCGATGGAGTAAAAAAAATACTCGAACTTGACGGTCACGATTTGCCGGAAGTTCGCTATCGCCGGACCGATTAGGGGCGAATCGCACGAAAACCCAGAAAAGCGCTTGACGGGGGGCCGGTATTTCGTCTTTATCAAACTCTTTCCCTGTTCATTTTACCGTTTCTCACCATCCACCAGCCGCCCCTTCGAGTCAGGCGGCGAAGTCGGAAAGCAGTCTCCTGAGTAACAAAGGTCGTCCCTGCGGCGGCCTTTGACACTTGACGAAGGAGGCCGGCTCCGATTTTATCCAAACTTTTTCCGACTCGAAAATCCACCCAACACATAACTTTCACGCTTAATGCAGGTTCCCGGCACCCGCCGGGATGCAACACGGCGCCCTCCTCCGTTCCGTCCAACGGGACTTACGAGTGTTCCTCCTGCCACTTAGCCAATGACACTTATCCTCCTCGGCAAAAAGGTGGGCATGACCCAAGTTTATGACGGCGAGAACCGCTTGGTTCCCGTCACGGTTATCCAAGCCGGCCCGTGTCCGGTCACGCAGATAAAAACCGTTGATAATGATGGGTATAACGCTGTTCAGATTGGTTTTTGGACGCAAAAAGAGCATCGGATGACCGGCGGAGAGCTTGGGCACTTGAAGAAGGCCCGTTTAACGATCCCCGTGACCCATCTTGGCGAATTTCGCACGACTGCTGCACCGGAGTTCAAAGTCGGGGATGTGTTGACAGTCAACAAGTTCAGCGAAGGTGCAATGGTGGATGTGATCGGGACCAGCAAGGGACGAGGGTTTCAAGGCGTAATGAAACGCCACAACATGGACGGCCAGCCGGACTCACACGGCCATATGATGCACCGCCGCCCGGGCTCCATTGGCATGCGCCAGACGCCGGGACACGTTTTTAAAGGCAAACGGATGCCAGGACACATGGGCCAGGAACGCCGCACGGCACAAAATCTTACCGTTGTTAAAATATTGGAAGATAAGAACTTAATCCTCATTAAGGGCAGTTTTCCGGGTGCCACAGGCGACTTCGTCGTCGTCCGCACGGCCATTAAGAAGGCCAAAGCTGCCACCCCGGCCAAGAAATAACCCTCGGTTCGCGCCGCCACCCAAAAAACCATTACGACCATGAAGCTCAAAGTTTACAGCTCCGACGGCGCGAAAGCCCTGGAAAAGGATTTTGCCCTCAAGGAATTTGAGGGGAAGAAGGGCGTGCAGGCGCTGAAAGACACCATTGTGGCTTACCAGGCCAATGCGCGCCAGGGAACGGCCAAGACGAAGAATTTCGGCGAGGTCAAAGGCACCGGCAAAAAGCCCTGGCGGCAAAAGGGCACCGGCAACGCCCGCCATGGTTCGCGCCGCAGCCCACTCTGGGTCAAGGGCGCAGTGGTATTCGGCCCGCGTCCGCGTGATTGGTCGCTGACCACCAACCAGAAAGTGCGCCAGCTCGCGTTTCAACGCGCGTTGTTTGACAAGGCCAGCGAAGGCGGCCTGAGCTTGATCGAGAAAATTTCCCCAGCCAAACCCAAGACGAAGGTCATCGCGACGGTACTTACGCGCATCCACCCCGAAGGAAAGATCCTGCTGGTGGACGAAACTTTTGGGAAAAACGCGCAAATGGCCGCGCGCAATATCAGCCGCGTGCAGATGGTGGACGCCGCGTCCGTGAACGCGTGGGACCTCGTGCGCCACGACCTAGTGCTCATCAGCGAAGAGGGCTTCCAAAAAGTCCTGGCCCGCGCCAACGCCTAAACCCTTTACGCCGACCCTCCATGAAAACTCCTTCGCAAGTTTTACGCGGTTATCGCATCACCGAAAAAGCGTCGGCGCTCAATGCGCACTTGAACCAATATGTGTTCGAAGTCGAGCTGTCGGCGAACCGTATCGACGTGAGCCGCGCGGTGGCGGAGAAGTACAAGACGAAGGTGGCGCGGGTGAACATCCTCAACCATCCCGGCAAACGCAAGAGCGGGCGGATGTTTGGCGGTTACCCGGGCCGGACGAACCGCCGCAAGGTCGCCATCGTCACCCTCGCAGAAGGCCAGAAGATCGAGACGATCTAAGCCGTTTTTAAATTTTTCACCTTTAACCGAACCTTTTCCCATGGCCCTCAAGCAACGCCGCCCCCTCACTCCCGGCCAGCGCTTTCTCATCGAGAACACGCGCGAGGATCTCTCGCGCAAGGATCCGGAGACGACCCTGCTCGAGTCCAACCACCGCGCGCAGGGGCGCAATTGCTACGGGCGCATCACCTCGCGTCGGCGCGGCGGCGGCCACAAGCGGCTGTATCGCATCATTGATTTCAAACGCGCCAAAAAGGACATTCCCGCGACGGTTCAGGCTTTGGAATACGACCCGAACCGCTCAGCGCGAATCGCGCTGCTGGCGTATGCGGACGGGGAAAAGTGCTACATCGTGGCGCCGAACGGCCTCAAGGTCGGCGACAAAATTATTTCGACGGACAAGCCGGTGGCGGAATATCCCGTCGGCCTGGCCCTGCCCTTGCGCCATATCCCGCCGGCGACTTTCATTCACAACATTGAGATGTTGCCCGGACGCGGCGCGCAAATCGCCCGCGGTGCGGGCGTGGGCGCGCAACTTATGGCCATCGAAGGCGACAGCGCGACGATCAAGCTGCCCAGCGGGGAAACCCGCCGGGTGCACGCGAACTGCCGCGCAACCATCGGCACCGTCGGCAACCTCGACCACCAGAACCGCAGCCTCGGCAAAGCCGGGCGCAACCGCTGGCTGGGCAAGCGCCCCCGCCAGCGCGGCATGTCCATGAACCCGGTCGACCATCCGATGGGCGGCGGGCAGGGCAAGAGCAAGGGCGGCGGCGGCTGGCAGCACCCGGTGTCGCCTTGGGGCCAACTCGCGAAGGGTTTCCCGACGCGCGTGAAGAGCAAGCCCTCCAACGCCTTCATCCTCGTGCGCCGCAACGGCCGCAAGGTCAAGCCGGTCTAAACCACGAATTTCACTCTCCAATTTTTCACCACCATGGGCCGCTCCGTAAAAAAAGGTTACTTCGTCGAACCGTCCTTGCAGGACAAGATAGACGCCGCGCAGAAGGAAACTTCGCGCAAGCCGATCCAGACCTGGTCGCGGCGCTCGACGATCACGCCGGACTTTGTGGGCCTGAACTTCAACGTGCACAATGGCCGGATCTTCATCCCGGTGTACGTCACGGAAAACATGGTTGGGCACAAGCTCGGCGAATTTGCGCCGACGCGCATTTTCAAGGGCCACAACCCGCACACGCAGAAAAAAGTCTAGCTTCTTCTTTCTCCATTCATGTCGCTGCACCGCACCCTTGCCTGTTTGTTGACCACCGCCGTTTTGGCGGGAGCCGGCTGGGTGTGCGCGCAAACGGCTCCGACGGAATGGCACGCGCCGATGCTGCTTCCGGGCAACCGCCCGACCGCCGACAACAACCGCCCGCGCTGGGTCGAAGAGCCCCTGGCGCCGACGAGCGGCGCGCATATCACGCGCATGGTGGAAGGCCGGGCGGACGTGGTGGTGCTCAATGGCGGATACTACCAGGGCTTCCGCAACGGAGTCATTTGCAACGTCGAGCACGGCGGCACGCCGGTGGCGCGGTTAATCGTGGTGTCGGCTGAAGAAAACCGCAGCGCGGCGCTGATCACCGATTTGCCCAAAAACGTCATCCTGGTTCCCGGCGACAATGTGCGCCTGTCGGCCCTTTAATTTTTTAAACTTTTTTCCCAACCTTAACCCGCTCACGCCTCCGGCCATGGAAGTCCAAGCTCTCGCCAAATACGTTCGCTGCTCACCCAAAAAGGTGGGCCAGGTCACGCGTGTGATCCAAGGCCGCCCCGCGACCGAAGCGCTCGAACTGCTGAAGTTCATCCCGCGCAAGACCGCGCGGCTCGTGCGCAAGACGCTGGCCAGCGCGGTGGCCAATGCCGAGAACAACCACCGGCTCTCGTCGAGCAACCTCATCGTAAAGTGCGCGTTTGCGGAACAGGGTTCGATGATCAAGCGCATGCGCCCGGCTTCGCGCGGCAGCGGCCACCCGATTCACAAACACACCACGCATATCCGCATCATCCTGTCGGACAATTCGCCCGCCGCCACCGCGGCCGCCGAATAAACGGCCTTCCTTCTTTAACTACTCCCATGGGTCAAAAAACGAATCCAATCGGTTTCCGCCTCTCCGTTCGCCGCAACTGGGAGTCGCGCTGGTATGCGAGCAAGAAGGAGCTGCCCTTGCTGGTCCATGAGGACTACCGCATCCGCGAGCACCTGATGAGCAAGCTGCGTTACGCCTCGGTGCCGCGCATCTTCATCGAGCGCGCGAGCAACCGCGTGCGCGTCAAAATTTTCACCGCCAGGCCCGGCATGGTCATCGGGCAGAAGGGGCGGCAGCTGGAACAAATCAAGGCCGACCTGGCGAAGCTGACCGGCAAGGACGTGCTGCTGGACATCCACGAGGTGAAGAAGCCCGACGTGGTGGCCTACATCGTGGCCGAGCAGATTGCGCTGCAACTCGAGCGCCGCATTTCCTTCCGCCGCGCGATGAAGAAGGCTGTGCAAAGCGCGCTGGCGCTGGGCGCGGAAGGCATCCGCATTCGCTGCGCCGGGCGACTGGGCGGCGCGGAAATTGCGCGCGTCGAGCTGGTGCGCCAGGGCCGCGTGCCGCTGCACACTTTGCGCGCCAACATTGACTACGGCTTTGTGGAAGCGAACACCGTGGCCGGCAAAATCGGCATCAAGGTGTGGATCTGCCGCAAGGACGACGAGGGCCTGTAATTTTTCCCGCACCCACTTTCCAACTTTTTTCCGACCATGGCCAACATCCAACCCGCCGCCCAGAAATACCGCAAGGTGCAGAAGGGCCGCATCCGCGGCATCGCCAAGCGTGGCAACCGCCTGGCTTTCGGCGACTTTGGCATCCAATCGCTCGACCGGGGTGCGCTGCACGCCGCCGAGCTGGAAGCCGCGCGCGTGGCGATCACCCGCCACCTGAACCGTCGCGGCAAGGTGTGGATGCGGGTGTTCCCGCACAAGCCGGTAACCAAGAAGCCGGCGGAAACCCGCATGGGCCGCGGCAAAGGCGGCGTGGAATTCTACGTGGCCGTGATCAAGCCCGGTGTCATCCTTTTTGAAATTGGCGGCGTCACCACCGCCGCCGCGCGCGAAGCGCTGGCCCTGGCGGACGCCAAGCTGGGCTTCCGCTGCCGGTTCATCAGCCGCGAGGCGCTGGAGCGCTTCTAAATCCCTTTCCTTTTATTTAATTTCCCATGATCACCAAAGAAATGCGCGAACTCTCCAGCGTCGAGCTGGACCGCAAGCTCCGCGAACAACGCGACGAGCTGGTCGGCCTGCGCCTGAAGCAGACGAGCGGCCAGGTGGAAAACCCGGCGCGTTTCCGGCAACTGCGGCGGGAAATCGCCCGCATGGAAACCCTCAAGCGCCAGCAACCGGCCCAGAGCGCGAAGCCGGCCAACGGGAGCAAGAAGTAACCCTCTCCATTTCCCCTCCAACCTTTCTTGCCATGTCCGAAACCATTCAGACCGACCGCGCCGACCGCAAGCGCATCACCGGGATCGTCACGAACCGCTCCGGCGACAAGACGATCAAGGTGACGTACTTCTACAAGATACCGCACCCGATTTACCAAAAGGAAATCAAGCGCAAGACAGTGCTGCACGCCCATGATGAGGACAATGCGTGCAAAATCGGCGACAAGGTCGAACTCATGGAGACCCGGCCCATCAGCAAGCTGAAACGCTGGCGCGTGGTCCGCATTATCGAAGCCGCGCCGACCGCCGCCGCGTAAGACGAACCCTTCTTCCCCGCCCTCTCAACCAACTTTCCCCGCCTGGAGGCCAACTGCCATGCTACAAATGCAATCCCGACTCGACGTCGCCGACAACACCGGCGCCAAGTCAGTCATGATGATCCGCCGCCTTGGGCAGCCGACGCGCTTTGCGCACGTGGGCGACATCATCGTCGTGGCGGTGAAGGACAGCACGCCGGACGCACAGGTGAAGAAGGGCACGGTGGCCCAGGCCGTCGTCGTGCGCACGAAGCACCCCATCCACCGGGCGGACGGCAGCTACCTGCGCTTTGACACCAACGCCTGTGTCATCCTCGACACGACGGGGAACCCGCGCGGCACACGCATCTTCGGGCCGGTGGCCCGCGAACTGCGCGCCAAAAATTTCATGAAAATCATTTCCCTCGCTCCGGAGGTGCTCTGAACATGGCCCATCCCATCAAGCGCGGCGACGCCGCCATCGTCATCAGCGGTGCCCACAAGGGCAAGCGCGGCAAAGTCCTGCAGATTTTGCGCGAGGAGAATCGCGTGATTGTCGAAGGCGTGGCCATGATCAAGCGGCACACCAAGGCGCGCTCGGAAAAGGAAAAGGGCGGCATCATCGAGCGCGAGGCGCCGATCCACCGCTCGAACGTCATGCTGGCCAGCCGGTATGACGCCAAACATCCCGGCCAGGCCCCCAGCCCGGCCCCCGCGCCGACGAAGGCTTAATTTCAAATTTTTCGCGCCATGACCGTCCCGACCCTCAAAAAAATTTATCTCGAGCAAGTGGTGCCCGAGATGCAAAAGCTGCGCGGTTATAAAAACCCGCATCAGGTGCCCACCGTCAACAAGATCGTGCTCAACTCGCGCATCGACTCCGAAGCCGACAAGAACTGGGTGCAGGAAGTGGTGAAGGACATCACGATCATCTCGGGCCAAAAGCCGGTCATCACCCGCGCGAAGACCTCGGTCGCCAACTTCAAGGTGCGCGAAGGGATGCCGTCGGCGGTGATGGTGACGC
>JABDGR010000035.1 GCA_013285985.1 Verrucomicrobiota bacterium | reverse complement strand
GTCCCGCGGGAAGCAAATGCGCGAAACGGCGGAATCAAAGTCGTGGTCGCCGCTGAGGATTTCAATTTCGAGCCGCAAAAAATAAACCGGCGCATGGGCGGGCAATTCCGCCGGCAGGCGCACGGCGTCTTTTTCGGTGGTGACAATGAGTTCGGCCCGGGCTTCGCCGGCGCGGAGAAAGAAACGTTCGATTTCCTCGCTCGTAAAACGGTGATGGTCAAGGAAACGTTTGTTATGACAGATTTCCGCGCCCAGCTCGCGCAATAAATTCTCGAAGCTTTCGGGCATCGCGATCCCGCTGAAGGCGGCGACCCGCCGCCCGCGCAAATCTGTGAGCGGACGGCGCCCGTCGCCATTGACGGATTGCAAATGGGTGGGCCGGTGGGCGCATTCGACTATCTCGACCTCGGGATTGTGCCGGTTGATGGTTTGCCGGAGTTCGTCATCGGCCTGGCCGTTGGATTTGGTGATGAAGACAAAGGAGGCACGGCGCAGGTGGGTGACCGGCTCACGGAGGATGCCGCGCGGGAGCAGGCGGTGGTTGCCGAAGGGGTTGGTCTTGTCCACCAGCAGCAAATTAAGCTGCCCACGGAGCGAGAGATACTGGTAGCCGTCATCGAGCAGAAGAATATCCGCGCCAAATTTTTTAATGGCGTACTGGCCGGCCTTCACGCGGTTTTTGTCAACGAGTACGACGACCCCCGGGAGGTTGCGGGCGAGCATGTAGGGTTCGTCGCCGGCTTCCGCAGAATCGAGCAGGACGTTTTCGCCGTCGCTGACCACCTTGGGCGGGGGATTCTCGCCATGGCTGATCCAGCGCCAGAGGCGGCCGTAGAGCGGCTCCGAGCGGCTTTTATAACCGCGGCTGAGAATGGCGACGTGGCGGCCACGTTTGGCAAGGGTGCGGGCGAATTTTTCGACAATGGGCGTCTTGCCCGTGCCACCGACCGTCAAGTTACCGACCACGACCACGGGGACGCCGAGCGGCTGATTACGAAAGATGCGCTGCTTGTATAACCAGCAACGGGCGCGAACGATGCCGTCGAACACCCAGGACAAGGCCAGCATCACCCCGCTGAAGGCGGCGACTTTGGCGTCCTGCTTGCGCCGGTCGTAAACCACGTCCACGGCGAACTCCTCGAACTGCCGAGAACGGACGGCCAGGCGTTTCATCCAGCGATAAGACATAAAATTGGGTTGGGCGGCGTGAATCGGGGGTTGACGGCCCCGGTGGAGCGCGCAAAATTGACCCTTTGCGCGACTGCGCATCCATTCCACACGATTAAGCGATACAATTCCAGCGGAAATGCAAGTACACATCCTGCGCTCTAAAATCCTCCGGGCCGAAGTGACCGACGCACGCCTGGAATACGAAGGCAGTTTGGCCATTGACGCGGCCTTGATGGCCCGGGTGGGCATCCTGCCTCACGAGAAGATTCTCGTCGGCAACCTGGCGAACGGCAACCGCTTTGAGACCTATGCCATCCCCGCCCCGGCCGGCTCGCTGACCATCTGCCTCAACGGCGCCGCGGCGCATTTGGGCCAAAAGGGCGATTTACTGGTCATCATGACTTTTGCCGTGATGAGTGAAGACGAAGCGAAAAAATGGACACCCCGGACCATCGTGCTGGCGGAGGGGAACAAGAAAATCGTGAAGGAATCGAAATAACGCGCGGCGGCCGGGCCGCGAATCACAAATTTGGGATAGACTTGCCCCTCGTTTGTCGGGTTAGCTGTGAATTGAATTTTCTGCCGGCTGACCCGTTTCCCCACGAGGTCAGATGGCATGCACCCCACCCCATTCCAGAGGCCTGGCGGCTTCCGGCTCCAAAACATTTTCATGCATCCGATTGATCTCATCCTGGTGGCGGCGTATCTCGTGCTCGTCATTTACATCGGCAAGCGCGCCGCGGCGGCATCGAAGAACGAGGAGGGATTTTTTCTCGCCGGGCGGAAGATGGGCAAGCTCTACCAGTTCTTTATGAACTTCGGGAACTCGACGGAGCCGCAGGGGGCGGTGACGACGGCCAGCCTGGTCTACGCCAATGGCGCCTCGAAGTCCTGGCTGACTTTTCAAACGATTTTCATCAGCCCGTTTTACTGGTTTGTTTATGTGTGGTTCCGGCGCGTGCGGCTGACGACGGTGGCGGATTTGTTCGAGGACCGCTTCAACAGCAAATGGCTGGCGCGGGTTTACTCGATCTACCAAATCGGCGTGGCCGTGCTGCTGATTGCGGTAGGCAACCTGACGGCCTATTCCACGACAGCGTCGCTGGTGCTCAAGCCCGAAGCGAATTGGACGACGGCGGAGCGGGCCTCGGTGGATGGATACTACACGCTGGTCAAACTGGAAAAACAGGCGGCGAGTGCACCGCTGTCCGCCGCGGAAAAAGCGCAATACGACACCCTGCGCGACTTGCGCAGCACGCACCAACTGCACCGGTATATTTCCTACCTGGACCCGGTGTGGGCGCAATGGGCGTTCTATTTCGTGTTCACCGCGGTGGTGGGCGCCTACATGGTGATGGGGGGCATGAAAGGCGCGGCGATGAACAACGCGTTGCAAGGGCTGCTGGTGGTGGCCTTTTCGGTACTGCTGGTGCCGATTGGCTTGCACGCCATCGGCGGCTGGCACGCCCTCGCGCTCAAAGTGTCGCCGGACAAGTTTCACCTGGTTGGCGCGAGCGCCAATGGGCAATATGGCTTTTGGTATATCGTGGCATTCACCTGGGCGAGCCTGGTGCAAATACTGGGGCTAAGCGCGAACATGGGCATTCTGGGCTCGGCGACCAATGAATATGCGGCGCGTTTTGGCGGCGTCTCTGGCACCTATGCCAAACGACTACTGATTATCCTGTGGGCCTTCACTGGCTTGATTGGCGCGGCGCTGTTTGCCGGCAGCGATGCTTTGTCCGAACCCGATATGCTGTGGGGCGCGATGTCGAACCGTTTGCTGGGGGCCGACCAAGCGATGCCGGGCTTGATCGGGCTGATGCTGGCGGGCGTATTGGCGGGCACGATGGGCATTCTGGCCGCGAAAGCCGTGGCGATTTCGTCGCTGTTTGTGCGTAATATTTACCGGCACATCTGGCCGGATGTGCCTGAGGCGCAGGCGGTGCGCTCGGCGCGCTGGGCGATTGTGGGCGTATTGGCGCTAGGCCTGGGCGCGGCGCGTTTGCTGACGAACCTCGAACAGGGGGTGAAACTGATTATTGACGTCAACATCCCCTTTGGCGCGGCGATTATGCTTATCTATACCTGGCGCCGGTTGACGCGCACGGCCGTGTGGACGGCGGTCGCCCTTTCGGTCGGGCTGAATATCATCGTGCCAAACTGCAACATGATTGCGCCGGCGGACTTTCCCCTGGTTTCCCAACTGGACCATGCGCCGGCGCTAACCCTCAAGGACGCGGCTGGCCACGGCGTATTTTTTGACGCGGTAGTGCATGAGGATCCGAATGACCAGGCCAGCCCGCTGGTGGGCACGGGTCGATTCAATTTTGAATGTTATCTATTGAGTTATGTTGGGCTGCATCCAGAAAATTTGACCGTCACGGGGCGCGACACGGCGCGGTATTTCTTCGATGGCATTTTCCCTTTTATCGTCCTCATACTGGTCAGCTATTTTACCAAAGGCACGGATCCGGCGCGGGTGAATTTATTCTATGGCAAAATGAAAACACCCGTGGCCGCCAGCCACGAAGCCGACCTTGCGATAATGGAGGAAACCCGCCGCAACCCGGGACGGTTTGACCACCTCAAGCTGCTGCCGGGCACGCATTGGGAATTCCTCAAATGGGACCGGGTGGACGCCATCGGCTTTATCTCGTGCCTAGCCGTTTCGGGCGCGATTATCGGGCTCTTTGTGCTACTTTTAAAAATCGCCGCCGCCGGCTAAAACCATTAAATCGCCGCCATGATTCGCAAAGCTTTTGTAATGCGTGTCAACCCCGGCCAGGAGGTTGAATATGAGGAGCGCCACCGCCCCATCTGGGACGAGCTGGCCGCGGTGCTCCGCGCCCACGGCGCGCACAATTACTCCATCTTCCTCCATCCAGAAACGCGACAGCTCTTCGCCTACGTGGAAATCGAGGACGAGGCGCGCTGGAACGCGATTGCACAAACGCCCGTCTGCCAGAAATGGTGGAAGTACATGGGCGACATCATGCCGAGCAACCTCGACAGCAGCCCCGTCGCCCAAGGCTTGAAAGAAGTGTTCCATTTGGATTAACTGAATAACTCCTTTTCTTTCATGAATCGCAAAACCCTCGACCGCGCGCTCAAGGCGCTGAACTCCTTCCGCATCGAAACCCCGAGCTGGGGTTACGCCGACACCGGCACGCGCTTTGGAAAATTTTTCCAAGACGCCGCCGCCATCGACCTGAATGACAAACTGGCCGACGCCGGGCAGGTCCACCGCCTCACCGGCTGCTGCCCGACGGTCGCCGTGCACGTGCTGTGGGACTTTAAGAAAGGCGAGGATCCGAAGGCCGTGGCCCGGCGCGCGCGCAAACACGGCGTGCGCATCGGCTCCATCAACCCCAACCTTTTCCAGGACCAGTGTTATAAATGGGGCTCGTTCGGCAACCCCGACGCCGCGGTGCGCCGCCGGGCGCTCAAGCATTGCGTGGACTCCATCAAAATCGCCCGCGCGGTGGAGAGCGAATACCTCTCGCTCTGGTTTGCCGACGGCACGAACTACCCCGGGCAGGACAGCATCCGCGCGCGTAAAAAGCGCTTTGAGGACGGCTTGCGCGCGTGCCACAAGAAACTCGCGCCGGGGATGACGATGCTGGTCGAATACAAGCCCTTTGAGCCGGCGTTTTACCAGACGGACATTGGCGACTGGGGCATGGCGTACCTGCTCGCGAAAAAGGCCGGGCCACGCGCCAAGGTGCTGGTGGACACGGGGCACCATTATCTGGCCCAGAACATCGAACAAATCGTCGCGTTCCTGCTCGATGAAAACATGCTCGGCGGCTTCCACTTTAACGACCGTCGTTATTCGGACGATGACTTGACGCTCGGCTCGATTGACCCCTACCAGGTGTTTCGCATTTTCCACGAAATCCATTTCTTCGCCGCCGACCGCGGGAAGATGCCGGAAATCGCGTACATGATTGACCAGTCGCACAACGAGAAGCCGAAAATCGAAGCGACCATTCAGACGGTGGTGATGGCGCAGGAGCTTTATTTGAAGGCCGCGCTGGTGGATCATGTCGCGCTGCGCGCGGCCCAGGCACGGAATGACGTCGTCTCCGCCGAATTGGAATTGAAGAAAGCGTTTTTCACCGATGTGTCCCCCGCCCTGCTGGCGTGGAGAAAGAAGCACGGCCTGCCCGCCGACCCGCTCAAGGAACACCGCCGCAGCGGCTACGAACGCAAAGCCGCCAAGGAACGCAAGGCCCGGCGCATCACGCTGGGGATCACGCAGGGCGGGAGTTATGCGTGAGGAACCATCTCTCGAACGATTCACTGGCGGAACCATCTCAGCAAATGCTATGCACCCAAGCTTTACTGCTGAATTTATCGAGCAATCTGTCTCAGATAAGACTTGGGACTTTTCCAATGAAGTCCTCTATAAACTTTGCGAAGTAAATCCACAGCATTCAGATAAAGGCATAATCATCGCAAAAATATGGCTGATTGGACGAACATATGCAGCAGCAATTGAAAGACGCCGCACAAAAGATTCGTATTTTGGCGACAGATTTTACGAGGAGAAAGTCGCACCAGAAATTCGCAACTCGCCTATTGATGAATGGCTCCATCGCTTAACCGAGGATAAAGATAATAATACGGAGTTATCTCTCGAGATTCATAAAGAGCTGACAGATTTATTTTATAAGATCTCAGATCTCGATAAACGTTCATTGGCCTCAAAATATTTGCATTTTCATTTCCGAAAACGCTACTTCATATATGACGCTTTCGCAAGTTCCGCCCTGATTTCGATCTCCGGAAAGCACAAACGTCGAATAAATAATCCGGTTTCAAGAACCATATATGATACTGATTATGCCAATTTTTTCCACGGCTGCCAAAATCTGAACAAGGAATTGCATGAGCTAATCGGGCGAGAATTACTTCCTCGTGAACTAGATAAATGTTTCCTGACTTGGAATAGACAAAATAATTTCGTGAAAGCGCAATCCACTTGATGCAATATTACTAAGCCCCCAAGTGTCCCTCAAGAATTCCTTGGATGGAAAGATCTTCATCGAGTTCGGGCCAGTGCAGGCCGGTGCCGTCGCAGATGAGCTCGATTTTGGCGAGTTTGGCCGCGGAGGCTTTGTGCAGACGGCGATTCTTCGCCGCCGGGAAACGGATTTCCCGGCCGTCGGCCAGTTTGATGCAGACGGTGCGCCCTTCAACCCAGGCTTTGGTGGCCTGGACTTCGAGTTCAGCGAGGGAAGGCTTCATGCCAGCGAGTTAATATGATTTTGCGGTGTTCGGCAATCAGCGAAGGAGGCCGTCGCAAGCGACGTCCCTACAACGGCGCGCTGGGGGGCAGCGCGCCGTACCTTAGGGTAGTTGCTTTTCGGGTAGGCGGGCGGGCTGCCCTCAGCCCGCCGTGCTTAAACGAACACGGACGGCTCGGAGAGCCGTCCCTACCTTTGGAATCCGCATCTTGACAACGGCGGGCGCGTTGCCATGTTGCGGGCGTGAGCTACAAACTGTTCATCCCCGGCCCGATTGAGGTGTCGCCCGCGATATTCGCGGCGATGTCGAAACCGATGGTCGGCCACCGCAGCAAGGATTTCGTCGCCCTGTACCAGGGCCTGCAGCCGGATTTGCAGGCGCTGTTTTACACGCGCGACCCCGTGTATATCAGCACGAGCAGTTCCTGGGGCGTGATGGAAGGCTCCCTGCGCAACGTCGTGGCCAAGGGCGTGCTCAACTGCATGAACGGGGCGTTTTCGGACAAGTGGAACGATGTCTCCAAGCGCTGCGGCAAGGAAGCCGGCGCACTGCAATTTGAATGGGGCCAGCCGGTGGACCCCGCGGCCGTACGCAAGGAACTGGCGACGGGCAAATATGACGCCATCACCCTCATCCACAACGAGACCTCGACCGGGACGATGAGCGACCTGGCGGCGCTGATGGCCGTGGTGCGCGAATTTCCCGACGTCGTTTCCATCGTGGACTGCGTGAGCTCGTTTTCCGTGGTGCCGATCAAGAAGGACGAGCTGGGCATCGACGTGCTGCTCACCGGTTCGCAAAAGGCGCTGGCGCTGCCGCCGGGATTATCGCTCTTTGCCGTGTCGGAGAAGGCCCGCCAGCGGGCGGCGAAAATTCCGGCGCGCGGTTACTATTTCGACTTCCTGGAATTCCACGCCAACCACGAAAAAGGCATGACGCCGAGCACCCCGTGCATCTCGCTCATCAACGGGTTGCGCGCGAAAGTGGATGAGATTAAAAAAGAAGGCGCGGAGAACCGTTATGCGCGCCACGCGAAGACCAATGCGCTGGTGCATGCGTGGATGACGAAGCATGGGTTTAAGCTGCTGCCCGACCCGGCTTATGCGTCAAAATCGCTCTCATGCATCGCCAACACGCGCAATGTTGATCTGGAGGCGCTGAACAAGGCGTTGAAGGCCCGCTTCGCGTGCGTGATTGACGGCGGCTACGGCAAGCTCAAGGGGAAGACCTTCCGCATCTCCAACATGGGTGACGAGACGGAGGCGACCATCGCGCAACTGCTGGGCAACCTCGATATTTTGCTATCGGAAGTGCCGAAAAGTTGAGGCTCGATGGATAAATATTTTTCGCCGTTTTTTAATCCGGTGAAAAAAACTTTGCCACGCGATAGATAATCTGCTATGCAAGAGTGGTTGCTGCTGCCCGTTGCTTTTTCTTTTTAATGGCAAAAACCCTCATCATTGCCGAAAAGCCCAGCGTCGCCGCGGACATTGCGCGCGCCCTGGGCGGGTTCAAAAAAACCGGCGAGTTTTTCGAAAGCGAGGACTACGTGCTGAGTTCAGCCGTGGGCCACGTGGCGGAGTTGTGCATGCCGGAGGACTACGACAAGAAGCTGCGTTTCTGGACGCTGCAGGCCCTGCCGATCATCCCCGAGCAGTTTAAATTGAAGGCCGGCGAGCGGACGAACGACCGCTTTGAATTGCTGAAAAAATTGATGAAGCGCAAGGACGTGACCGAGCTCTTCAATGCGTGTGACGCGGGCCGCGAAGGCGAATTGATTTTTACGTATCTTTACGAACTGGCCGAATGCAAAAAGCCTTTCCGCCGGCTGTGGTGGTCTTCGATGACCAAGGAGTCCATCCGCGACGCTTTCAAAAAACCGCGCGCCGCCTCAGAAATGAGCCGGTTGCAGGCGGCGGCGCGCTGCCGGTCGGAGTCGGACTGGCTCATCGGCATCAACGGCACGCGCGCGCTGACTTCGCGCATGTATGGCCGCCGGGCCGGTTCGGTCGCCACGGTGGGCCGCGTGCAGACTCCGACGCTTTCGATGGTGATGGATCGTGAAATTGAAATCCGCAATTTTATCTCGCGCAATTACTGGCGGGTGGTCGCCCGTTTTGGCATCGCGCAAGGCGAGTACGAAGGCGTGTACCAGCGGCCAGATTTTAAAAGGGCGGATGATGAAGACCGCGCCGACCGGCTGTGGGACCAGAAGGCAGCAGAGAAAGTCCTCGCCGAAGCCAAGGCCGCGGCCAAGGCATTAGTTACCGAGGAGAAAAAGCGTTCCACGCAGATTGCGCCGAGGTTATATGACCTGACCACGCTCCAACGTGAGGCCAACAGCCGCTTTGGATTGCCGGCGGGACGCACACTCAGCATCGCGCAGGCCCTTTACGAACGCCATAAAGCCATCACCTACCCGCGAACGGATGCCCGCGCGCTGCCCGAGGACTACGCCTCGACGGTGCAACTGGTGCTGCAGAAAATTGGCGGGGAACTCGCCCCGCACGCCGCGAAGGTGATTGAAAGCCGCTGGGTCAACCCGGCGTACAAGCGCATTTTCAACAACGCGGAAGTTTCCGACCACTTTGCCATCATCCCGACGGAGGAGCCGCCGGACAAGTTGACGCCGGACGAGGCGAAAATTTATGACATGATTGCGCGCCGGTTCGTCGCGGCGTTTTATCCCTCGGCGGAATTTGACGTTACGACGCGCACGAGCACGGCGGCGGGCCACGCGTTTAAGACTGAAGGCAAGGTGCTGGCGGTACCCGGCTGGCTGGGCGTCTACGGCAAAGATGCGGCCACGGAGGAAACCCTGCCCGCGCTGTCAGCCAGTGACGGCGCGCCACCCCAGGCGAAGATCCAGGAAATGAATCTCGCCGCGGAAGCGACGAAGCCGCCGCCGCGCTACACGGAAGCCACGCTGCTCGCCGCGATGGAAGGCGCGGGCAAGCTGGTCGAGGACGAAGATTTGGCGGATGCGATGAAGGAAAAAGGCCTGGGCACACCGGCCACACGCGCGTCCATCATTGAACATTTGATTGCCCTGCATTACATGGAGCGGCAGCAACGCGAACTCGTGCCCATGCCCAAGGCCGAGAGCCTGATGGAATTTTTGAAGCTGCTGAAAATTGATGAATTGACCAGCCCGGACCTCACCGGCGAATGGGAATACCAGCTACGCAAGCTCGAGAACGGCAAGCTCACGCGCGAGAAATTCATGGACGGCATCGCGGACCTGACGAAGAAAATTGTCGACCGCACCAAGAAATTCAATGACGCGGACGTGCCGACCAAGCCAACGAACATCATCAGCTTTACCGACGGCAAGCCTTTGATTGAAACGTGGCGCGCATACCGCTCGCAGGATGAAAAAATTGCGGTCTACAAAATCATCGGCCAGCGGAAAATTACGCCGGCGGAGGTCACGGAACTTTTGGAAAAGAAGAAAATCGGCCCGCTCGACGGCTTCCGCTCGAAAAAGGGCCGGCCCTTCTCCGCCATGCTGCGCCTGGATGAGGAAAACAAGGTCAAGTTCCTCTTTGAAAACAGCGGCTTTGGCGAAACCGGTGAAAACGGCCAGCCCATCGACCTGACGCAATTCCCGGTCGTCGCGAAATGCCCGGTGGACGGCGCGCCGGTGCACGAAACGCCCAGCGGCTATGTCTGCGCCAATTTCAGCCGCGGGGAAGGCTCGAAATGCACGTTCCGCCTCTCGCGCACCCTGCTGGGCGCAACGGTAACACGCGACCAATTTGAAAAACTGATTACGCTGAAAAAGACCGACCTGATCAAGGGCTTCAAGTCCAAGCGGACGGGGCGGTTTTTCGAGGCGTTTTTGATTCTCAAGGACAAGGGGCAGATTGGCTTTGAATTCCTGCCCCGCAAGCCCAAGGGCGAAGGCAAGGGAAAGAAAAAGGGCGCAGGCTCCGCGGAGACCAAAACCGAAACCGCCGCGCCAATACCTGAATCAGGAGAGCCCAAGGCCAAGGGCAGCACTCCCCTGCCCCGGCCGATTGTCGCGAGGAAAAAAGGCAGCACTCCGCCTCCGCTGGTGCCGGTGGGATAGTTTTTACGCGTAGGTGGCGGCTGGCTGGCCACAGCTGACGAATGGAGTTGCACGACCGCCGGGTTTTGCTTTAAGCAGTAGCTTCTTATGCCCGCATCCATCGACGCCATCACCAAGAGCCTCGGCGACAAGGCCGACTTCCTGCTTAATCACAAGTGCAAGACCATCGCGAAGGACCGCCTGCACCTGCCCGGCCCGGATTGGGTGGACCGCATTTTCGCGCCGACGAACCGCAGCAACCGCGTCCTGAATAATCTGGACTGGATGCTCAACACGGGCCGGCTGGCGGGCACGGGGTATCTTTCCATCCTGCCGGTGGACCAGGGCATCGAGCACTCCGGCGGCGCGAGTTTTGCGAAGAACCCGGACTACTTCGACAGCGAGAACATCGTCAAGCTCGCCATCGAGGGCGGCTGCAACGCCGTGGCTTCGACCTTCGGCGTGCTCGCCTCCGTGGCGCGCAAATACGCCCACCGCATTCCCTTTCTCGTCAAAATCAACCACAACCAGATTTTGACCTACCCGAACACCTTCGACCAAGTCATGTACGGCACAGTGAAGGAAGCCTATGACATGGGCGCGGCGGCCGTGGGCGCGACAATTTATTTTGGCTCGCCGGAATCGAACCGCCAAATCGTCGAAGTGGCCAATGCCTTTGCCGAAGCGCACTCGTACGGCATGGTCACGGTGCTGTGGTGTTACCTGCGCAATCCGGCATTCAAGAAGGACAAGGATTACCACCTTTCCGCCGACCTCACCGGCCAGGCCAACCACCTCGGCGTCACCATCCAGGCCGACATCATCAAGCAAAAGCTGCCGGAAAATAATGGCGGCTATACGGCGCTGCAAATGGGCGACTCGAGCTACGGCAAAATTGACAAGCGTGTTTACACCGAACTGACCAGCGACCACCCGATTGACCTCTGCCGTTATCAGATTGCCAACTGCTACATGGGTCGGGCGGGGCTGATTAACTCCGGCGGCGCGTCCGGCGCACATGATTTTGACGAAGCGGTCACCACCGCCGTCATCAACAAGCGGGCGGGCGGCATGGGCCTGATTTCGGGCCGCAAGGCGTTCCAGCGGCCGATGGCCGAAGGCGCGAAGCTGCTCAATGCGGTGCAGGACGTTTATCTCTGCAAAGAAGTGACCGTGGCGTAATGGAAATTGCGTTTCCGCCGCCCGGGAGCTTTGCGGGCTACATCTTTGATCTCGACGGCACGCTGGCGTCTTCGATGCACCTGCACTATCGTGCGTGGAAGCAGGCACTGGCCGACCATGGCGCGAAAATTGACTTCACCTGGGAGTTGTTCATTTCCCACGCCGGCATGGGCACGGAGCAATTCATCACGCGGTTGAACACGCACCACGGTGAGAAATTAAATGCCGCGCAAGTCGCCCGCACCCAGGACATCGTCCTCACGAAAATTCACCATACGGTTGAGGCGGTACCGGAGGTGCTGGCCTTCGCCAAGAAACTCGCGGGCGAGGCCCGGCCCATCGCCATAGCTTCCGGCGGCACGCGCGCGGCGGTCAACCGGACGCTGCATTACATCAACGCGAGCCAGCTCTTTAAAGTGGTGGTGACGATTGACGATGTCGCCCGCGGCAAGCCGGCGCCGGATACTTTTTTGGAAGCGGCGCGGCTGCTCGGCGTGGACCCACAGAAGTGCGTGGTGCTGGGCGACAGCATCCTCGATGTCGAAGGCGCGAAGGCGGCGAAGATGGCCTGGGTGAAGCTGGAGCCGCGGTAGATTAGAAACTTATCCGGCCAAGCAACCGGCGATGAAAGCTTTTGAGCGATGACTGGATAATTGACTTGCGATGCAGAGAATGAAATCGTTTCCGGGCTGCCTACTCCACGGTTTGAGAAAGGATTACCCCCATGAAAATATCCCCGTTGTGTCATGTTTTAATCGAAACACTGGTGATTGCCGTCCTGGGATTTTCCAGCAGCATCTTGCAGGCCGAAGTCACCCTCGCCAGTCCGTTCACGAGCCACATGGTTTTGCAGCGCGAGATGAAAGTGCCCGTCTGGGGCACGGCGGAAGCAGGCGAGGTGGTCACGGTTGAATTTGCCGGACAAAAGAAAACCACCACGGCTTCGGCCGACGGCAAATGGCGCGTGGACCTTGACGCGCTGAGTACATCGGCAGAAAGCCGCGTAATGACGATCAGTGGGTCGAAGACGGCTCAACCGATCAAACTCGATGACGTGCTGGTCGGCGAGGTGTGGCTGGCGTCGGGCCAGTCGAACATGGTTTTTCCGGTGGCGGCCAGCGGGCCCTACGGCGGGTTGATTAACTACGAAGGCGAAATCGCCGAGGCGAAGTATCCGCAAATTCGCATGTTCACGGGCCGCGACACCAAAGCTTATGCGCCACAAGCC
>JABDGR010000034.1 GCA_013285985.1 Verrucomicrobiota bacterium | reverse complement strand
ACCAAACTCGCCCTGGCCAAGAAACGACCCGCCAAAGGCTGGCCGAAGCCGGACAAATGATCCTTTGATTTCAGGTCTGCGTCGGGAAATTTTTTAGCTTTTCCGACATTGGCATTATCTCGAACACTGCCGAAAATTAACGCTCCAGCTGTTTACGCCGCAGGCTTTGCCTCGAGCAAATTGTCGGGGGGCCTACTGAGCAACTACTTTAACGATAAATACCGTTGAAGTTGGCGCGCCCGTTTCCGGTGTTCCGGTTACAGCGACGCGATACTCGCCGATGGCTGCATCCCGGGCCACATTGACTTGGAATTGCGGATCAGGCCGGTCACTCGCTTTGACCAGGAGGGAACTCGGCGTTACAGTAATGCCTTCCGTGGTGAGGACCAGTTGCACGTCCCGCTTGAAATAGGCGCCCCGGTTCAGCACGACGGCAACAGTGGTGTTTGCGCCCTGTTTAACAGTGTTGGGCGTCGGCACGGTGATGCTGAATTCTTCGTTGAGGGGAACGACCCCACCTTGGCTGCTAACATTCGTGCCCTGGCAGCCAGAGGCAGTGAACAAGGCGAGGGTCATAACTGTCGCGATTAAAAATTTCATATTTTTTCTTTGTATGGTTGTTGGGTGCCAGGGTTTGGCTATGACTAGGACTATAGAGGGTTGATAACAGATTTACTATGGGGTGATACCCGACCGGGGCGAATGACGGGTCCCGTCGTGAAACGAAAACCGGCAGAAACGCGCGAGCCCCGCGTCCGTTGCGGGCGCGGGGCTCGTGGCCGGGCGTTCCTGGGTTAGAAGCTTACCGAGGCACCAAGGAAGAGGGCGTTAGACATCTTCTCATTGGTGGAAAAGCCGGCTTGGTAAGAGAGGCTTAAGCGCAGTAGCTTCGTCACCTTGTAATTTACCCCGACGCCAAGATTGAATTCCGTGTCGCCCAGGCCCGGCGCACGCACCGTAAAATCTCCGGTTTGGTTCGCCACATTGGCGGTGACGCTGCGGTAGCTGTGATCCAGTTCGTCGCTAACCCCGATCCGCGCCGTCAAATCAATCTGGCTGGTGACGGCATAGGCGCCATTCAGACCCACTCCAGCAACGAAACTGGTATTGTTTTGTCCGTGGACGTGCAAGGCCTGGAGCGGGTCGGTCGGGTTACTTTCAGTGAAATCATCAACTTTGGACTGGCCGGCGGAGAGATCGACCTCCGGAGTAAGAGAGAATTTTCCCTGCTTGAGGGCGAGGTATTGTGCGCCCAAGTCAAACCGGTAGTCGGTGGAATTAACGCTCGGCATGGAGGAGGAACCGGAAAACGTTTGGCGCGTTCCTTTGTTGGTAAAGTTGCCGTAGGTGAAGCCACCCAACAGGTTGAGGCGGTGGTCGGGCAAAGGATCAACCGAAACAAACACGCCGGAAACCTCGCCAGTAACCGTACTGGAGAGATAGCTCGAGTTCACCGAGCCGAAATCAGCGGCCGTGAAAATTCCGAGGGAAACCATCGGGTTGAGGGTCATCCGCGCGCCGGCAATGGCGCCATCACTTTCCAAGTTATAGTCCGCCTGGTTTTGCGAACTGTCCGAACCCATGTCGAGATGAGAATAACCCATGAAGAAGGAGAACGCGCCGGATTGGGCGACCGGAGTCAGCCCCAAGGCGGTATTCCGATAGGCCTGAGTCGCGTGAACGGCATAATCCGTCAGGCCGGCGTAGGCTTCCGGTGAAGCCTTATTCAAAATCTGGGAGGATAGGGCTGCATTGGCCGGGGTGAGCAGCAAAGCCAGCAAGTCGCCGCCGCCGTATTGGTGGTCACCCACCTGTAGGCTGTTGATCATCGACCGCTGGCTGGAGCTAAGGCCTGGAAGTGCGTTAAGCACGCTCGTCCCGGCCGGCAGGCCGGTACCAATCGCCTGGCCAGTGTCCATGTTGATGATTATGTCATTGGTGAAATTCGAAGTGAAGGTGCCGAAATGCCCCGAGATGGAACCAACTGCGCCACTGATGAACTTAAACGTGTCGCCCTTGGCCGGTTCGTACCCCGGGTTGAACTTAACCAGTTGCAGCGTGCTCGTGGCTGGGATGATCACCGTGTTGCCGCCGACCACAACTTCGTCGTTCCCCGTTGGGCTGCCCGGCCCGGAGGTTCCGGCGATTTCGATTTTGAGCGTGCCGCCCTCGGTGTAGTTGCCCCCGATGGTGATGATGCCCGGCGAGTTGCCCGGCGAAACTGTGCCGCCGTTATCGACGACATTGCCAGTAACCGTGCCATTGCCGCCCAATGTGCCGCCGGTGTCGATGGTCGTCAGCGGCGTAATCAAAATGCCATTCACTGCCAGCGTGCCGCCGGTAATCGTGGTTCCATTCGGGTAGGAACTGACCGTGCCAGCGCCAATTGACAGATTTGAGTTGCTGACCAGCGAGCCGTTGGCGGCCACCGCGCCGTTCACCGTGCCGTTAAAGGTTCCAAAACCGTTGACCACGGTCAGAATGCCGTTCGTCTCGCTGAGCGTGCCATTGCCGATTAGCCCAAGGATCGTGTCATTACCATTGCCGAGCACCAGATTAGCACCGGAGACAATGTCCACGGTAGCGTTGTTGAGGAGCAGATTCGGTTGTTGCAGGGTCATCGTCCCCGACTGAATGGTAATGTTGTTGCTGGCGAGCGTGGCATTGACGCCCACATTGCCATTGCTGGCGACATTGCCGGCGCCGAGTGATGTGTTAATCTGGGAGCCATCATTCAGGTTATAGTTGGCGGCAGTCAGAGTGCTCGTGCCATTGATTACCCCGTTGGAGTTGAGGGTCGCGACAGTGCCGTTGTTGTTGACCGTGAGTACGGCGCCCGCAGCCACATTGACGACTCCGGCGGGGGCCAGGCTGCCCGTGGGGGCAATAATCAAAGTGCCCGCAGAGACCGTCGTGGCCCCGGTGTAGGTATTGGCCCCGGCGAGGGTCACTATGCCGGTGGTCGTCTTGGTCAACGCGATGCCGGCGCCGGCCAGAATTGCCGTAACTGTGCCGTTCATTACCTGGAAGCCACCGGTGCTGGTCAGTGTCGAGGTGCCCGTGCCAGTGATGCTGCCGTTGCCATCGAGACTTACTATCTTAACCGTGTTGTTGTGGTTCGCACCGAGGTCGAAGTCTGCCGTTGAGCCGTTCACCGTCAAGTTGCTGACGGCGGGTACCGCGTTGCTGATGCTTTCCGTCATCGTACCACCTGTCACGACGGTGTCGCCGGTGTAGGTGTTTACGGCTGAGAGCGTGAGCGTGCCGAGCCCGGCCTTGGTCAAACCGGCGGTTGCAGTCTGGCTGATGACGCCGCTGAGGGTCAGGCCCGTGCCGACGGACACCTGCGCGGTCGCTCCACCGGTTGTCAAAACGAGTGGCGCGGAAATTGTATGATTGCCCAAACTCACCGCGATCACCGAGGTCGCGCCCGAGTTGTTCAGCGTCAGTGCGCCGGAGCCCAGGGCAATCGTGTAGGAATTGGCGTTGCCAAAAGTCAGCCCGCCAACTGTCTGGCTGCCATCCAGCGTGACGGTCGAAGGTGCCGTGATGCTTGATCCAAAGACGGCCGTGTTACCCACGCCGGCGCCAACGACGCCGCTGGTCCATTTGGTGGTGTCGCTCCAGTTGCCATTGCCCGTGGCACTCCAGGAACCCGGGCCGCTGGCGAGCGCAATCGTCAGGTCGATAAAGCTGCCCGTGGCGCTGAAGGCGAAGTTAAGGCCACCCGTAGACGTGCCGACGGTCAAGCTGCTTGGGGTGCCGGTGACGGCGCCAACATAACCAATCAACTGATAGGTGCCTGGCGTGATGAAGGCCGTGGTGGTGCCCGCCTGATAAATATCAAGGACTGCGCCGCTACCGAGGTTAAGGCCATTCGTATTTGTCACCACCAACTTGCTATTGGCCGTACCGTTAAAATTCAAATTTGTGATCGAGCTGGGTGCCAGCGTCAACGCCGTCATCGTCATCGTGCCCACCCCGTTGCTGCCGGGCGTAAGGATGCCGCCATTATTCACGACCACATTGCTCACCGAGCCCGTGCCGGTCAGTGTCGCGCCGCTTACCACCGTCACCGCGCCCGTACCCGTCGCTGAACCGACCAAGTTGGTCACCGCGAGCGTGCCGGCGGAGATCGTCGTGCCGCCCGTGTAGGTGTTCGCGCCCGAGAGGGTCACCGTGCCGGTGGTCGTCTTGTTCAAGACGCTGCCAGTGCCGGACAGGATCGCTGTCACCGAGCCGTCTTGAAAGTTATAGTTCCCCGTGTTGATCAACGATGAGGTGCCCGTGCCGAGAATTTGGCCGGCGTTGCTGAGGGTCACGACGCTTACCGGTTCATTGCGGTTCGCCATGAGGTCAAAGGTCGTGGAGTTTACAATCAGGTTGGTGGTGGTGGTAATTGCGTTGGCGTCAAACGTCTCGGCCCCGGTGAGGGCGATGAAGTGGCCGTTCAGCGTGCTGCCGGTGGTCATGGTGCCACTCGCCAAGGAGATGATGGTGCCGTTAAACGTCGTGCCCGTGCCGAGCGTGGCGGAACTGCCAACCGCGAAAAAGACATTCGAAGCGTTGGCGCCGTTAATCAGGTTGATGTTCGAACCCGAGGCGGTCGTGAGCGTACTGCCAATCTGGAAGACGTATTGACCCTGGCCGCTGAGCGTAAGCACGCCCGTCAGTTGGGCCGACGAGGAATAGGAGTAAACGCCGGGTGCAAGAGTTTTTCCACCGAGGTCGCCCGACAGCACACCGACGACTGGCGTGACCGGGAGGGCCATCATCTGGTTGTAGGCCGTCTGCGCATCCGCGTGGCCCGTGGTCGCCGGCGGAACGCTGGAGAAAACCCCTCCCGTCACTACCATGCCGCCGAGCGTGATGGCCGAACCCGGGCTCACGCCCACGTCGCCGGTTTCAACGCCGGGAGAGGCAGATGCCGTCACTGAGGAGCCGCTGAGGATGCCGAAACTATTCGACATGCCCATCACGATGGCTTGGGCCTGAGCCCGGTTGGTAACGCAAGCCACGAGGGCCGCGAGCAGGACGGCCTTAAGGAAGCCGGATTTTTTTAAATGAGTAATCATGGTGGTAAATTGTAAAGACGCCGTCAGGGCGGTCGGGTTTAGTTGCGTAACTTTTTTCGGTTTGTAGATGATGCGTGCCAAATTTCGGCAAACGCAGTGACGATACTCCATTGACAAATTATTTACTATGGGGTGAAACCCGACCACATGGACGCCAAATTCCGTCGATTTATTTCGTTCCGTTTTTTTACCGGCAATCGCGACCATGGGGTGAACTACGTATCATAAAAATAAATAGTTTATAACTTATATGTTTCGCTTATTTAGAGGTTTTCGTTTACCGTCGGATACAAATGACGCATGGCAAAACATCGGCGCTGAGAACAAAGTCGTGGATTGCGATTCTGTCTGCGGCCGGGCTTCTTCTGATCGGTTGGGTGCCGCTGCTCCAGGCGGAAGACACGGACAGCACCATCGCGACGCTCGCCCCGGGTGATGCCCTGGAGGTCAAACTCGAAACCAAAGAAGCGCTGCAGCTTTACCTGGATTTGGAGAAAAGCGGGGAAACCGGCGCTGAATTGCTTGCCCGCATCGCGCGAGAATATGCCGAGCTGATGCTCGATACGGATTCCAAGGTGGAAAAACAGCGGTTGGGTGAAGTAGCACTAAGCTACGCCAAACGTGCGGTCGTGGCGGATCCCATGAACGCCAACGGCTACCTGGCCGTGTCCATTTGCTACGGCCGCCTGGCCATCTTTCAGGATAACAAGAAAAAGCTCGAGTATGCGCGTGAGATCAAGAGCAACGCCGAAGAGGCGCTGCGCCTCAATCCGAAGCTTGATTATGCCGATTATGTGCTGGGGGCTTGGAACTACGAAATGGCGAATTTGAATATTGTCCTGCGAGAGATGGCCAAGGTCGTCTATGGCCAGCTGCCCCAGGCTTCAAATGAAAAGGCGGTGGAATATTTGCTGCAAGCCATCGAACTGGCCCCTCAGCGCGTGGCCCATCACATCGAACTGGGACGGGCTTATGTCGCCCTGGGGAAGATGGACCTCGCCCGCAGCGAATTCGAAAAGGGGCTCGCGCTACCGAGCCTCGAAAAGGACGACGAGATAAATAAGACACTCGGGCATTTAGCTTTGGACAAGTTGAACAAAAAACCGCTCACGGCAATTTTCCATAAGTGACTTTAAGTGTACAGAAAATGCGGGTAATACCCCATAGCATCGAAGAGCCCGGGAGCCTATGCTCTCACCTATGATTCCTTTCGGGCCACCTACCAGCAGATCAGGAACGTCATCGACTGGAGATTCAGGTCCAATTGCGGATCAAAATGAAGACACGATTGCGGTCGAGATTGTCACCGAAGTCCGGCGCGAAGAAGTCCTGCTCAAGGCCGGCGCCTTGCAGAACGCCATTTTCAACAGCGCCAATTTTTCCAGCATCGCCACCGACGAAAAAGGCGTCATCCAAATCTTCAATGTCGGAGCGGAACGAATGCTGGGTTACGCGGCCGCTGACGTGATGAACAAAATCACCCCGGCCGATATCTCTGACCCGCAGGAAGTCATCGCGCGCGCCAAAGCGTTGAGCCTGGAACTGGGAACCACCATCGCGCCAGGCTTTGAAGCCCTGGTCTTTAAAGCCTCCCGCGGAATCGAAGATATTTACGAACTAACCTACATCCGCAAGGACGGCAGCCGCTTTCCGGCCGTGGTGTCCGTCACCGCCCTGCGCGACGAAGGCAAGGGAATTATCGGCTATTTGCTGATCGGGACCGACAACAGCGCGCGCAAACGGGCGGAAGAAGCCCTGCTCAAGGCCGGTGCGCTCCAAAGCGCAATTTTTAACAGCGCCAATTTTTCCAGCATCGCCACCGACGAAAAAGGCGTCATCCAAATCTTCAATGTCGGGGCCGAGCGCATGCTGGGCTATGCGGCCGCCGACGTGATGAACAAGATCACCCCGGCCGACATTTCCGATCCGCAGGAGGTCATTGCCCGGGCAAAAGCGCTCAGTGCTGAGCTGGCAACCACTATTTCTCCGGGCTTTGAGGCCCTGGTCTTCAAAGCCTCGCGTGGCATTGAGGACATCTACGAATTGACCTACATCCGCAAGGACGGCAGCCGCTTTCCGGCCGTGGTTTCGGTCACCGCGCTGCGCGACATTCGCGATCACGGCGGCATCATTGGCTACCTCTTGATTGGCACTGATAACACCGCGCGCAAACAAGTCGAAGAAGAACAGAAGAAACTCGATCAACGTTTGCGTGACCAGCAGTTTTACACCCGCTCGCTCATCGAATCCAACATCGATGCGCTGATGACCACCGACCCCCACGGCATCATCACCGACGTCAACAAGCAGATGGAAGCCCTCACCGACTGTACGCGCGACGAGCTGATTGGCGCACCGTTCAAGAGCTACTTTACCGAACCCGAGCGCGCCGAGGCGGCCATCAAGCTGGTGCTGAGCGAAAAGAAAGTCACCAATTACGAACTCACCGTGCGCGCCCGGGATGGCAAGAATACCGTGGTGTCTTACAACGCCACCACTTTTTATGACCGTGACCGGCGCCTCCAAGGCGTGTTTGCCGCCGCGCGCGATGTCACGGAGCGCAAACGCTTTGAGGTGGCACTCCAGGAATCCAATGTCGAACTGGCAAGCGCCAAGTCCACCGCAGAAAAGGCCAACCTCGCCAAATCCGGTTTCCTTTCCAGCATGAGCCATGAATTGCGCAGCCCGCTCAATGCCATTCTCGGCTTCGCGCAACTGATGGAAACCGCCACGCCCTTGCCGACGCCCGCGCAGGCGGCGCGCATTGCCCAAATTCTCCAGGCGGGGTGGCACCTGCTCAAACTTATCAATGAAATCCTGGACCTCGCCGTCATTGAATCTGGCAAAGTTTCCTTGTCGCTCGAACCGGTTTCACTCGACGAAGTCATGTGTGAATGCCAGGCCATGATGGAGCCACAAGCGCAACAACGCGGCATTCACATGACCTTCCCGCAAATTGAAGACCCCGTCTTTGTCTGGGCCGACCGCACCCGCTTAAAGCAGATTGTCATCAACCTGCTTTCCAATGCCATCAAGTATAACAAGGAGCAGGGCACGGTGGTGGTGGACTGCGTCGCCGTCACTCCGTTGCGCACCCGCATCAGTGTCAAAGATTCCGGCGCGGGGCTGGTTCCGGAAAAACTCGCGCAACTCTTCCAGCCGTTCAATCGCCTTGGCCAGGAAGCCGGCGGCGTCGCCGGCACCGGCATCGGCTTGGTGGTGACCAAGCAACTGGCGGAACTTATGGACGGCATCCTCGGCGTGGAAAGCATCGTCGGCACCGGCAGCGTCTTTTGGATTGAACTCCTCTCGACAGCGGCACCCACGCTGGCCGTGGACGGGGCCGAACCTGCTGCCGGAGCACAACTGCGTCACGCTCCGGGAACGCGCCAGTCCACCTTGCTCTATATAGAGGACAACCCCGCGAACATGATGCTTGTCGAGCAACTCATTGAGCAGCGCCCGGACATCAAGCTGTTGACCGCGGTGAATGGATCGCTCGGCATCGAGCTGGCTCGCGCCACGCTGCCCGAGGTTATCCTGATGGACATTAATCTGCCCGGCATGAGCGGCATTGACGCCTTAAAAATCCTCCGTGCCGACCCGGCTACGGCCCACATCCCCGTCGTTGCTTTGAGCGCCAACGCCATGTTGCGCGACATTGATTTGGGCCTCGCAGCGGGATTTTTTCGCTACCTTACCAAACCCATTAAAGTCAAAGAATTCTTTGAAACACTGAACGAGGCGCTGGAATTTGCTGAAAAGTCCGCGGCCCAAAGCCCCTAACCCGGGTTCCTGCGATGATTAGTTCATCGGACATTCTCAAGGCCAGCATCCTGATCGTGGATGATCAGGCCGCCAATGTTATGCTGCTGGAGCAAATGCTGCGTGGCGCTGGTTACGTCAACATTGCCTCCACCCGGGACCCGCACTGGGTCGCCGAGCTGCACCGCAAAAATCGCTTCGATTTAATCCTGCTCGACCTGCAGATGCCCGACATGGATGGGTTCCAGGTCATGGAACGACTGAAAGAACTCGAAACCGGCGGCTATCTCCCAGTCCTGGTGTTGACGGCCCAACCGGATAAGAAACTGCGCGCGTTGGAAGCCGGGGCGAAGGATTTCGTCAGTAAGCCGTTCGACCTCGCCGAAGTCTTGCTCCGGGTGCACAACATGCTCGAAGTCCGTTTGCTGCACCTGGAAACGAAAAGACTTTACGACCAGGTTGTGGCGGAGCAGAAGCGGTCGTTCGAGCTGACCGCGCAACCCGGCGCGATGGTCGGCGTGGAAAAAGAAGTGCGCGTATCCACGCCCTGGTTTCAAAGCTTAAAACTTCGGCTGCGCTGGTTGCAGGTCAATATGCTCACCTCTTTTCTCGCCGCCGCCGTGGTGGGCATCTTTCAGGGCACCATTGACCGGCTGTTGGTCCTGACGATTTTCATGCCCGTGCTCTATGATCAGTCGGGCAATGCCGGCAACCAGGCGCTGGCCATCACCCTGCGCGGGATGATTCTGGGCGATCTGAAACCGGGCAAGGAAAGGGCGCAAATCTTGAAAGAAGCCCTGCTCGGCTTGCTGAATGGCGCACTGGTGGGAATGGTGGCGGGGTTGGGCATGTTTGCCATTGCCACCTTCAAGCATTTGCCCAGCGCGCCCATGCTCGGGGTGGTCGTATTCCTCGCCATGATGGGCAGTTGCGTCATCAGCGGCATCAGCGGCGCCATCGTGCCTCTCATTCTGAAGCGCCTCGGCGCCGATCCCGTCACTGCTTCCAGCATATTCCTGACCACGGCGACCAGCGTAGCAAGTATGGGCCTGTTTTTGGGTTTGGCGCGGTTGCTGGTGAATTGAGTAATCAGACGCTACGGAAAAGCGCTGGCGAGATATTCATTCATTGATTTCTCCCTCGCGATTGGCTTCACGCATCTGATCAAGCGCGGCTTCCCTACCCCCTTCTTCGACGAGCCTTTCCACATCGCTGCGCCCTTCGTCATCCTCATCGTCGCCGGAGGGCACATGCACTTTGTATCCGATTGAGTTCGGCAGTGGATCCCAGCGCGCAGACTTAGACGCCGATCCCCGCGTGGTCTGTTTCGAATCTAGGTCCGGTTCACCCATTAAGTCCCGCTTGGCTTGTTCCCAATCGGATTTCGATACTTCTTGCATGGTGCGGCCTTTGCCAGCCGCCACTTCCACCGCGCGCTCGCGCACCATTTTGCGGCTCACTTTGCCTGAGTCGAAGGGATTTTCCGTCAAGGCCTTTTGCGTAAGTGGATTTGTTTTCATGGATTCCGCAGGTGAAGCAGCCTCCACCTTTTTTAGGTTTTGTCCCCGGAGGGATTTGCATATTTCATGCTCCAAGCGTAAGCTAAGTCGCACGGTGCTCGCAATGGGGTGTAACCCCACCAAATACACAATCCGTCCCCGTCGCTTATCGCTGACCGGCGAAGGTAGGGTTTCACCCCATAGCTATTTGGCGAAGGCCTGTGTTTAATGGCAAGCGCCGCCAACCGATGAACAACAAAAGCGTCCCCATGAAAAGTGTCCGCACAAGATTTTCGGCCCGTTATCTCGTGGCACTTCGCGCCCATCTTGGCCAAAAAGGTCCGGTTAATGGCAACAACGCGCGCGATTTGGGCTGCGCCTCCCTGGCCAGTGGCCTGGCGACACTGGATCTGGCTCTCATGCACGAGGAAGCCGTGATCGCCCTGGCGTCATCTTACGATTTCGCCAACTCGCGCAACGGCTCGCTCAAACGGGCGAGCAGGTTTTTCATCCAAGCCCTTCTCCCGCTGGAAGTGGCCCAGCGCACCACGCGGGAAACCAATCAGCATTTGCAGCGGCACGCTGCGGCCCTGGCCAAGGGCAACCGTCGATTGCAGCGCGAAATCACGCGGCGGCAGGCGGGCGAGACAGCCATCCGCCAAGGGAAGGAACGGTATCAAAAGCTTTTTTTTGAATCGCAGGTCATGCAGAAAAAACTCCGGTACATGACGCGCCAGATTATTATGGCACAGGAAGAGGAGCGCAAGGAGATCAGCCGCGAGTTGCACGACGAAGTTGACGGCCTTGGGCAAGGGCGCCTCGGTGGGCCTGCACACGCTCAAGGAAAAAATCGCCCGCACCCAGCGGCTGGTGGAAAAATCGGTTAAAGCCGTGCACCGGTTCGCCCGCGAACTCCGACCGGCGGTGCTGGATGATCTGGGGCTCATCCCGGCGCTCCACGCGTATAGTAAGAGCCTGACCGAGCGTAAAAAACTCAAAATTCAGATGACCGCCTTTGGCGGGGTCGAGGCCCTGGGCACCGCCAAGCGTACGGTACTGTTCCGCGTGGCGCAGGAGGCGCTTACGAACGTTGCCCGCCACGCCCATGCCACGCAGGTCAAGATGAGCATCACTGAAATTTCGGGCGCGATCCGCATGGAGATCAACGACAACGGCAAGTCATTTCCTGTCGAGAAAACCCTCGCGGCCAACACGAACAAGCGCCTGGGCCTCGTCGGCATGAAAGAACGGGTTGAGATGGTCGGCGGAAGCCTGGCCATTGAATCCAAGCCAGGCCGAGGCACGACCGTGCGGGCCGAAATTCCCTTTAAACAAGAAAGAGGCAAAAAATGAACTCTGCCAAAAAAATTACCGTGCTGCTGGCCGAAGATCATATCGTCGTGCGCGAGGGCCTGTGCTCGCTGCTGAACGCGGATGGGAATTTTCGGGTCGTCGGAGAAACGCGTACCGGGCGGGAAGCGGTGGAACTGACGCTGGCGCTGCGGCCGGATGTCGTCCTGATGGACATTGCCCTGCCGGTCCTCAATGGCCTGGAGGCGACGAAACAAATCCTCGCCACCGACCCCGCGGCCAAGGTCCTCATTCTTTCCGCGTATAGTGACGATGAGTATGTCTTGCGCACGAGTGCGGCCGGGGCGGCCGGTTTCCTGGAAAAACAGACCTCTGCGGCGATTCTGACCAAGGCGATCCAAGAAGTGGCCAAAGGCAACACCTTTTACAGTCCAACCATTGCCAAGCATCTGCACCATAATCAAAACAAGTTGCGCGACCGGAATGGTTTACCCAACTCCGGCAGCGCCCGCTTGACTTCCCGCGAGTCGGAGGTGCTACAATTGGTGGCCGAGGGTTCGACCAACCGGCAGATTGGAGCGGATCTCGGCATCAGCGTCAAAACGGTCGAGAAACACCGTCAGCACATCATGGACAAACTTAACATCCATGACACCGCCGGACTTACCCGCTATGCGATCGCCACCGGCGTGATCGAGAACAGCGTCCGACTGACGATTCTCTAATTTCAGCGTGAGGCTTGGTGTATAAAAATGACAGTAAACGTCCGTCGCTTTCCCTTGGTAGGGTAGCACCCCATAGCAGCAGGGGCTCAAACAGTGTACGCTCTGCCTAATGAAAATCCCAGGCCTGATTACTTTGCCAGTTATCGCATTCGCTGCGTTGCTGGGCACCTCTCTTTCTGCATCCGCCCAGACCATTTTGCAGACGTCGGACGGCTTCACGTTACTTGGCGGTACAGCCATATCTAATACCGGCTCCACGATCATCAGTGGAGGGAATGTTGGCCTCTCGCCGGCCCCAACCGGCAATATCACCGGCTTTGCGGCGGAAGACGGCGGCTCGGCGGTGATTACGCCGCCCGGAGGCATCATCCCCACGGGCTCGGTTACACAACAGGGAATGTCGGATTTGAAGCAAGCCGCCACCGGCTTGGACGGCATGGCGCCGGCCACACCTTTGACCGGCCAGGACTTGGGCGGGATGATACTGACCCCGGGTGTTTATATTTTTACCGGCGCGGCGGGCCAGGCTTTGAACACCACCCTCACTCTTAACGCCAATGGACAAAACGGCGCGTTCTGGGTTTTCCAAATTGGCACCTCGTTGACTACCGGCACCAATGCGACGGTCAATGTTACCAATCTCGGCACGAATCTCGGCGCCGATGATGGCATCTTCTGGGACGTTGGTTCTGCCGTCTTTTTCGGCGCGGATAATCTGATCGCCGGAAATTACCTGGCGGGCACCAGCATCACTTCC
>JABDGR010000033.1:11897-13461 GCA_013285985.1 Verrucomicrobiota bacterium | reverse complement strand
GCGGGTACTGGCGAACGACCACCGCGTGGTGATTGGCCGGCGAATCGCGAAAGTCCATATGGGCGGAAGGCGAGGCCAGCAGCACGTCGATGGAAACGCCCTCGGGCGCCGGGCCCCTGACCCAGTTACCTTCGTGGGAATACCAATACATGCGGGCGCCGGGGTCGTAATAGACTTCGTAGTTGGGATAATAGATGAGGCCTTCCTCGACCACGACCGGGCCTTGCACCACCGGGGCGGCCATATACGCGGGGCTGCCGGCCGGCTCAACAATGCAGCTGGCCAAGGTGGCCAATGTGCCGATGAACGCGACCCAAAGCGCGCAGCGGATTCGGCCGTCACGAAACAAATTTTTAGTTGTCATGGAGAACAGTCTATCGGGAATGCCCCGCGGGTGCGATGGGGTGTAACCCTGCTTGTTTTTGGCAGTGGATTGGTTCCGAAGGGCATTTTTTACGATTGACGGCGGCGGGGCGATGTGAAGGCTAACTCGCAACCTATCAACAACCCTTTCCCATCCACAACTATGGCGGACAAAACCATCGATCAGCGCGTTAAGGACATCATCGTCAGCCAGCTCAACGTCAACGAGGAGCAGGTGACGCCCCAGGCGTCCTTTCTCGACGACCTCGGGGCTGATTCCCTCGACCTGGTCGAGCTTATCATGGCCTTCGAGGAAGAATTCAAAAACGAAATCAAGGGCGAGATTCCCGAATCCGAAGCCGAAAAACTGACCACCGTCGGCCAGGTCGTGGATTACATCAAGGCCAAGTCCGGCGCGAAATAAGCGTCGGCTTGCTCCTTCCCGGCCTGGTTGTTGCCGCGCCGGAATCTCCCTTTCTCTTGGTTGCCTGCATGGATACCGCTCCATCATTCCCGCGGATTGTTGTGACGGGCCTCGGCGCTGTCACCTCCCTCGGCCACAATGTGCCGGATTTTTGGGCCAGCCTCCTCGCCGGCCGCAGCGGCATCCGCCGCGTCGAACATTTCGACCCTACCGACTACCCCTGCAAAATCGGCGGTGAAGTGCGCGACTGGGATCCCGCCAAGCTCTGGGACCCCAAGGAAGCCCGCCGCAACGACCGCTACACGCATTTTGCCGTCGTCGCCGCGGTTCAAGCGATGGCCGACGCCAAATTGACCGCCGCGCAGACGGATGCCGACCGCTTTGGGGTCATCATCGGCTCCGGCATTGGCGGGCTGGAAACGATTGAAAAACAATCAAAGGCGCTCTTTGACGGTGGCCCGCGCAAGGTTTCGCCGTTCATGATTCCCTCGCTCATCTCGAACATGGCCTCGGGCGTCGTGGCCATCGTGACGGGTGCGAAGGGACCGAACTTCGGGGTGGTCTCCGCCTGCGCGACGGGCACACACGCGCTTGGCACCGCCCTGCGCGCGATGCAGTTTGGCGAGGCGGACGTGATGATTGCCGGGGGCAGCGAGGCTGCGATCAACCGCCTGGGCTTCGGCGGCTTTTGCGCCATGCGCGCGATGAGCACGAATTTCAATGACCAGCCGGAGCGCGCCAGCCGGCCGTTCGACAAAAAGCGCGATGGCTTTGTCA
>JABDGR010000033.1:0-11880 GCA_013285985.1 Verrucomicrobiota bacterium | reverse complement strand
GGCGTGCTGGTGCTTGAAACCCTCGAGCACGCCAAAAAACGCGGCGCGCGCATCTATTGCGAACTGGTGGGCTACGCCGCCACTTGCGACGCCTATCACATCACCAGCCCCGACCCGGAAGGCACCGGCCTCGCCCGCGCCTTGCGCAACGCGCTCAAGACCGCGCACCTCGAGCCGCGGCAAGTGGACTACATCAACGCCCACGGCACCTCGACGGAATATAACGACAAGTTCGAGACCCTCGCCGTGAAAAAAGTTTTCGGCGAACACGCGCCGAAAGTCCCGATGAGTTCCACCAAGTCCATGACCGGGCACCTGCTCGGCGCGGCGGGCGGCATCGAGGCCATTGTCTGCGTGAAGGCCATCGAATCCGGCGAAATTCCCCCGACCATCAATCTCGAGGAGCAGGATTATCCTGATTGCGACCTGGACTACGTGGCGAATATCAAACGCGCACACAAGACAAGCGTCGCCCTCAGCAGCAATCTCGGCTTCGGCGGGCACAACGCCGTCGTGGTGTTCAAGGCGCTGTAAATTCATCATGTACAGCCGCCTCAAACACACACGGGGGGGGCCAGGCTTCAATTGTCGTCGCCTTGCTCACTGCTCTGGCCGGAGTTTTCTTTTTGATTCTGCTGCGGCGTCCGTTGATTTTGGGCATTCTCGTCTGACGACGATTCCTCCTCGGATCGGCCAGGCAGGGCGCCGCCGGCGGAACGGCGCTGGGCTTGCTGTTGCTGGGGATAATTCTGTGGACGATTTTGCTGCTGTTGCTGCTGGGGATTGTCGCCCCCGGCAGGCAGATTGTCCCGATGCGGGCCTTGATTGGCCGGCGTAGTGGTCTGCTGAGCATCCTTGGGATTCATGGCTTTGTCCTCATGTCTGGTTGTCGTTTAAGTCGTGACGATTTTTGCGGGGCTGTGCGCGTCACGTACACAGCGCCAAAAAAATCCACGCCGCAACTTACCTAACGGCCGAAAAAATGCACACATCGCGCCGGAAGTTTACAGAAACTTTACCATGAACCCGAGTGGATGCCAGAATTTTCCGGCAAAAACCCCCCAAGTGATTTCCCAAAATCATTATCACCGCGCCGGTGTATTGGCTGCCCCAATGTTTGGCGGCGTCTTGTCGGTGGTAAAGATAAAGACGTAATAGGAGGCCGGCGAGTCTCCGACGTTGAGGATGCCGTGCGGTTCGTTCGGTGCGTAAAAAATGAGCGAGCCGGGGCCGGCGAGGTAGGTCTGGTCGTTGATGGCGACTTGGAACATTCCTTCCGTCACCAATATAAACTCCTCATTGCCGTGCGCGGGCGGCATGTGCGCCGCCTGGCGGGGGTTGACGGTCGTGATGTGGCCTTCGAAATTTTTCAGCGTGGCGGTGGGGCCGTTGAAGATGCTGCGCTTCTCGCCGGCCACGGAGGATTCGACGGGTATTTTATTGGTGTCAAAAACGGTCGAGGTCAGTTTCGTCCCGGTGGGCAGCGCTTTCGTCAGCGATGCTGTGATCGGGCCGGTGGACGCCGCGGGGGCTGCACCCGGCACAACCGGCGTGGAGGGGCTGTTCGGTGTCTTGTCCGTCATCCAGGAAAAAACGTAATAGGTGACGGGCGTGGTGCCGGTGTTGAACGTGCCGTGCGGGTCGAGGGATGAATAATAGATGAGCGAGCCGGGGCCGGCTTGGTAGGTCTGGTCTTTGAGGATGACTTGGAGCGTGCCTTCCTTCACTAGGAGCATTTCGTCGTTGCCGTGGGTATGCGGCGCGTGCGCGGCCTGGCCGGGGTTGACGGTCGTGATGTGGCTCTCGAAATTGTTGAGCGTGACGGTCGGGCCGCTGAAGACAGTGCGCGTCGAGCCAACGGCGGAGGGTCGTACGGGCAGTTTTTCCGTGTCGATCACCATTGAGGTCAAAGGCGTGCGCGCGGGAATCGGTTGCGTGATGGCAGGAGTAAGCGGGCGGCTGAATACGGTGGGAGTCGGCGGTGGCACTTGCGCGCACGCGGCCAGGCCGAGGGCAACGGCAGCCGGCAAAGAAAATAAAGCGGTAAAGCGTGGGGTATTTTTCATAACGAGGCAGCGTGGGGTAAACGGAGGAGAATCCACCCATGACATATTCCGCCGGACTGCGCCACCCGTTTTTGTGGCTGGCGAATAATCCTTGGGCGTTCAACCGTTGCTGGCCTGAAATTCATAGGTGCCGGATTCGATCTGGTAAACCGCGCGGCCTGTCTCGGCGCGGAGGAATTTTATTCCGGTCCGGTTCGCGGCACTGCGGCCGCCTTCCCTGACCTTGTCCGGCGAATTCGCGGGCACGAAAATTGTCGCAGTGCTGTTGGGCGGCACGGTGATATGCCAGCGGAAACCGGCTTTATCCAGATGCCATTCGCTTTCGATGAGCCCATACGGTGAGCGATGCGAGGCCTTCACAGAGGTCAGGTCGCCGGCGGGCGTGGGCTTCATCAGGATATTTTTGAAGCCGGGTTGCGCGGGGTCGGACTGGATGCCCGCCAAATCCTGGTAGAGCCAGATGACTAAATCACCCACGAGCATCACGTGGTTGCCGGAATTCATCTGCACATCCGCGGTGTTGCCGTTCCACAATTCCCAAATCGTCGTGGCGCCGTGCTCAACCATGTAACCCCAGCTCGGAAAGTCGCGGTTGGTGGCCATGGTGTAGGCGAGGTCGGCTCGGTCGTTGTCCGTCAGCACACGGTTGAGCCAGGCCGCGCCAATCAAACCCGTGCCGATGTGGTTGTGGTAAATGTTGGTGATGCTGTTCACCAAATTTGCGAGGACGGGCGCATGCTGGTCGTCTGGCACCATGCCGAAGGCCAGGGGCAGCACGCTGGAAGTCTGGGTGCCGTTGTCGTATTGGCCGGCTTGCCGGTTGAGGTATTTTGCATTGAGGCCGAACTCAAGTTTCTGGGCCAGGTCGGCAAAGCGCTGCGCGTCTTCCGGCTGGTTTACCAACTTGGCGTATTCGCTCATCAGGCCGAGGTCGTGGTAAAAATACGTCGTGCCCAGCAGCGGGCCGGCGGTGAGGCGCGCGGGGTCGGTGCTATGGATGATTTTCGGATCCTCCGGCGGCATGCACCAGTCACCGTATTTGTCCCGCGGCATGATGCCGTCGGCAATAAATGGGCTCATGTGGTCGATCCACTTCACCATCGCGGGGTAGTTGTGCGCAATCGGCGCGTCGTCGCCGAATTGTTCGCGCAGGCTGTGCGGGATGATTATCAGCGCGCTGGGCCACGTCACGTCGTCGTTGTAAACCGTCCAGAAATGCGGCGCCACGGCGGGGACGCTGCCGTTGTCGAGCTGCGCGTCCACGATGTCCTGCAGCCACTTCGAATAGAGCAGGTGGTTGTCGAAGATATACATTTCGCCGAGCGATTCGGCCGCGCGGTCGCCGAGCCAGCCCTGGCGCTCGTCGCGCTGCGGGCAGTCCGTCGGGATGCTGCGGTAGTTGCCGCGCACGCCCCAGACGACGCACTGGTAAATTTTATCGAGCAGCGGATTCGAGGACGAAAAATCGCCCGCGCTCGCGAGGTCGTCATTTACCGCGCGGCCCTGGAGGGAAAGCAAATTGGGCCGGCCCGGATAGCCGGTGACTTCGACGTAGCGGAAGCCGTGGTAGGTGAAGCGCGGCTGCCAGACTTCCTCGCCGCCGCCTTTGAGCGTGTAATGATCGGTGGCCTTTGCGCTGCGGAGGTTTTCCATGCTGAGCGAGCCATCGTCGTGCAGGCGCTCCGCGAAACGCAGCGCGACGGTTGTTCCCGCCGAGCCGGTGGCGGTAAGCCGGCACCAGCCGACAAAGTTTTGCCCGAAATCGTAGATGAACACGCCCGGCGAAATTTCCTTCACCGAAACCGGTTCGACGATGCCCGTCATGCGAATCGGCTCGATGTTTTGCGCGCAGAGCACGCCACCTGGCGCGCTGGCGAGGTTCGCCTTCGTCCACGCCGAATCGTCAAACCCCGGTTGCGCCCAACCGGGCATTTCCTGGCGAGCATCATAGTCCTCGCCGTCGTATTCGTTGTTGGCGCGGATGGGCCCGACCTCGGTGTATTTCCATGATTCGTCGCTGGTGATTTCCGCGTTCGTGCCGTCCTGGTATTCCACGCGCAGTTGCAAAATCAGTTTCGGCCAGCCGAAGGTGAACAAGCCGTTGCGGCCCACGATGCGCGGGGCGTAGTAGCGCCCGTTGCCCAACACGACCCCGAGCGCGTTCGCGCCCTGCTTCAACAGCCCGGTCACATCGTAGGTGATGTAATAGACCCGCTTTGCATAGTCGCTTAATGCGGGTGAGAGTACGGCGTCACCCGCCTTCGCTCCGTTCACATAAAGCTCCGACGTGCCCAAGCCGGCGAAGGCGACGAGCGCGCGGCGGATGGGCTTGTCCGCGACAAATTCCTTGCGCAGCCAGCGCGCGGGGGTGGCGACGTTGTCAGTCGGCGCGGGCAGGTCATGGCCAATCCATTGCGCGTGCCAGTCGCTCGGTGCGAGCAAGCCCATCGTCCACAGCGCGGGCTGGCTCCAGGCGGAGGCCCGTTCATTCTGGTCCCACACGCGCACTTTCCAATACACCCGCGCCAGCGTGGCGAGCGGCGGACCGCCGTAAACGATGTTAATCGACTGGTCGGAGGCAATTTTGCCACTGTCCCACAAATCCCCCCGGTCTTGCGCGAGTGCCGCTACCGTCGAAGCCACGAGAATTTCATAAGCCGTCTGCTTGTTGCCGCGCGCGTCCGGGTTCTTTGCTTCCAGCAGCCAGCCCAAGCGTGGGGTAGGGGTGTCTACGCCCAGCGGATTAGCCAGGCCGTTGCACCGCAGCGAATCCGGCGTGACGCCCGCGGATGAGGCGGACGCCGTCTGTACAGTGGTGGAAAGGGACGCTGACTGCGCGGCGGCGAACGACAAAATCAAAGCAGCGGCAAGAATGGGAGCTTTCATCGGCGGACGAAGGGGTGGGGGAGGCCAAATACTGCGAATATTCATTTGAGAATAACGCACTAGACCATGGCTGACAAGCTTGGGTGGCTCTCAATTTTAGCCGTTGTCGAAGGCGGGTTTTTTCGTTTATAGCTCTTCTCCCCCCAACCCCAGGAGTCTCCCATGATATCCCGTCGAATTGTCTTTTTGCTCAGCCTGATTTTAACCGGCTCGCTCGCGGCGCAGAGTATTTCGCCCGTGCGCCTCGATGCGCTTTCCGTCGAACATCAGCAAGACCCGATTGGCATCGGTGAGGCGCAGCCTCGCCTGTCGTGGAAGCTCCTTTCCGACCGCAAGGGCGAAGTGCAGTCGGCCTACGAGATCCGCGCGGCCTCTTCCGCTGCCGGGCTGTCGGCCACGCCCGATTTATGGAGTTCCGGCAAAGTCGTGTCCGACCAATCCGTGCTCGTACCCTGGGGTGGCAAGACGCTCGGTTCCCGCTCGCCGGTTTTTTGGCAGGTGCGCGTGTATGACAAAGACGGCGTGGCCTCGGCCTGGAGCCAGCCGGCGACCTTCGAACTCGGCCTGCTCGACCCGGCCAAAGATTGGAAGGGCCAGTGGATCACCATCAATTTGCCGCGCTACGATTTCGACGCCGAGCCCTTGGCCCACGCCAATTGGATCAGCACTAACGCCACCGCCAGCCAGGCCATCGCCACGCGCCTCACGTTCGATTTGCCGGCAGACGCAAGAATCATCGGCGCGACGATTGACGCCAACGCCGACGGGGTCGTCTCCCTTTACGCCAACGGCAAGTCCACGCTGCAAGGGCCGACGAGCCACGCCGCGCCTTTCCATGCGAATTTTGGCCAGCACCTCGTGCCGGGCAAAAACGTCATTGCGCTCGGCGTGACGGCGCCGCGCAACGCCCGCGGCAGCGTCCGCAATGCGATTGCGGCGCACATCTTGGTCGAACTCGCGAACGGTGCGCACATCGAATATAACACCGACGACAAGTGGAAGATGTTCCTGCCCCCGGCTCCGCCCCGCGGTGCCCGCGGGTTTGGCGGCCCACCCGCGCCGGTGGTGAACCCCGCATGGTCGAACACCGATTTCGATGACTCAACCTGGACGGTCGCGACTGTGCTCGGGCCGTACACCGCCCAGCCGCTCGCGGGGAGCAACAGCAGCACCCTCGGCGCGGGCCGCTACCTGCGCAAGTCTTTCACGGTCAAAGGCCCGGTAGCCAGCGCGCGCCTGTATTCGACGGCGCTCGGCACCTACGAGGCGTTCATCGATGGCCAGCGTGTCAACGACCACCAGCTCGATCCCGGTTTCACGGATTACAACAAGCGCGTGATGGTCCAGACGACCGACGTGACCAAGCTGCTCAAGCCCGGCCCCAACGCCATCGGCGCGTTGGTGAACGACGGCTGGTTCGCGGGCGAACTAGGTTGGATGGGCGTGGCGCAATTCAAGGCGGTGAGCGACCACCCGTCATTCAACGCGCAGTTGGAAATTACTTACACCGACGGCACCAAGGACACGATTGTCACCGACAGTTCATGGAAAGGCGGTCCCGGCACGGAACTCGGCTCCGACGAGCAGTTAGGAGAAGTTTTGGACGCTCGCCTCGCGGCGCCGTGGAACGAGGCGTCGTATGACGACTCGGCCTGGGCGGCGGTGGCCGTCGAACAGCACACCGTCCCGTTCGTCTCGCAAGTCGGCCCGCCGGTGCGCGAGCTGTTGGAATTGACCCCCAAGAAAATCACCAAACAGGGCAATGTGTGGCTGGTGGACTTTGGCCAGAACATGGTCGGCCACATCCGGCTCAATGTGCGCGGGCCGGCCGGCTCGGTTATCGAAGTCAACCACGGCGAAATGCTCAACCCCGACGGCACGCTTTTCACCGAAAATCTCCGCGCGGCAATTTCCCTGGATAAATTCATCCTTAAGGGCAATGGCCTCGAAACCTTTGAACCGCAGTTCACCTTCCACGGTTTCCGCTATGCTTCGCTCGTCGGTTACCCCGGCGAACTCACCGCCGACAATATCCGCGGCATCGTCGTGGGCTCGGACAACCCGAACACCGGCACTTGGGAGACCTCGAACGCCGACCTGAACCAGCTTTACTCCAACATTCGCTGGGGCCAGCGCAGCAACTTCCTCAGTGTGCCGACCGACTGCCCGCAGCGTGACGAGCGCCTGGGCTGGATGGGCGACGCGCAGGTGTTCGCGCCGACCGCGGCGCTCAATGCGGATGTCGCGGGCTTCTTCACCAAATGGATGCACGATGTGGACGACGCCCAAAACGCCGCCGGCGCATACTCAACCGTGGCGCCGCGCGCCAACCAGGCTGATGCGTACCCAGTTTGGGGCGACGCCGGCCTCATCGTGCCTTGGGCGATGTATCAGGCCTATGGTGACAAGAAATTCCTTGAGGACAGTTACCCCTACATGGCCCGCTGGGTAAATTATGTCTACAACCGCTCCGACGGCTTGGTTCTTTCCGTCACCAGCGTTGGCGACCACCTCGCGCCGGTGCCGACGCCGGTGCCCATCATGGACACGGCTTATTTCGCCAATTCCGCGCGCATCCTGTCCAAAGCCGCGGACATTATTGGCCGTAAGGATGATGCCGTGGCCTACGACAAACTCTACCACGCCATCGCCGATGCCTTCGTGAGCAATTTCGTTGACCAGGATGGCACCATCCAGGCCGACACGCAGACGGACTACCTCGTTGCGCTGAAGTTCGATTTGTTGCCGGAAAACCTGCGCGCCCTCGCAAAGCAAAAGCTGGCCGAGAACGTCGAGCGCAACGGGCACCTCACCACCGGTTTCCCCGGCACGGGCCTGCTCAACCCCATGCTCACGCAAATCGGCCGCCCCGACCTCGCGTGGAAACTTCTTTTGACGGACACCTATCCCTCCTGGCTGTTCTCGGTGAAAAACGGCGCGACCACCATCTGGGAGCGCTGGGAGGCATGGACGCCGGAAAAAGGCTTCCAGGCTTCGTCCATGAATTCCTTCAATCACTATTCTTTCGGCGCCGTCGGCTACTGGCTCTATACGGGCGCCGCCGGCATCCAGCCCGATGAAGCCAGCCCGGGCTACAAGCATTTCTTCCTCGCGCCGCAGTTCACCGACCGGGTCGCCTACGTGAAGGCCTCGTACGTTTCGCCCTACGGAAAAATTTCCTCCTACTGGCATGCCGAAGGCGACCAGATGGTTTACGACGCGACCGTGCCGCCGAATTCTTCCGCGACGCTCAATCTTCCCGTCCCGCCGCAAAGCGTGAAGGAATCCGGCCAGCCGATTGCGGTGAACAGTGGAACAACCACCAGCCTTCCGCTCGGTGCCGGCACGTATCACTTCTCGTTCGCCAAGCAGCTGCTTAAATAGGCCGGATTTTGATGGGCGGCATCCTTTCGGCGTTGCGGACGCGCCGGAAGTGGATACGATGTATGTGTCATTTTTGTGACAATACTTCATGCCGACTTCCACCGATCAATCTCCCCCGGTTGCGCCAGTTGCCGGTTCACGCGCGGCGTTAGCCGATAAAAAAGTCACCGTGCTGGGGGTCAAGCGCATCATCAATGCATTTTTTTATTCAATGGAAGGCTTCGGCTCGGCCTACAAACACGAGCAGGCCTTCCGGCAGGAGATGCTGCTTGCGGTCATTTTGGTTCCAGTCGCGTTGTTGCTGCCTGTCGGCTGGCTCGGCAAGGCACTGATGATTGGCAGCGTGCTGCTCGTGCTTATTGTCGAGCTGCTCAACTCCGCCGTCGAATGGTGCGTGGACCTCGCCGCCGAGCAACAACGCCATCCCTTCGCCAAGCGCGCCAAGGACATGGGCAGCGCCGCCGTTTTTTTGAGCGTGGTTAACTGCCTGGTTGTCTGGGTGCTCGTAGTGGCGCAAGCGGCGGCTGAGGGCCGGTTGCATTGGTAGGTTGAGCGGCAGTTTTGGCCCGGTTAGGTTTTCCAGTGAGGTTTTTCACCGGTATGCTGGCTGGGGGGAATTCGCCGGTGAAATGGCGTTGCCAAACCGCGGCGACTCACCTAATTGGCATGGGCTTCGACGGCGGGTGCCCCTCCTGCCGTCGCTTTTGTTCCACCTATGAACCTTCGTATCTGCTTCCACCGTTTTTCGCGCTGGACCACGCGTGCTTCCGCGCTGCTCCTCACTACCTTCGTGCTCTTTGCCTCGACCGCCCATGCCGCGGGCGACGCCGACATCAAGCTGCCCGAGCAAACCGAGGCCGTGTTCAATGTCTTCGGCGCCAACCTCACCGGCAGTGCGATTCTCTGGATTGGCCTGGTCATGTGTGTCTTCGGCGCGCTCTACGGCCTGAATGAATGGCGTTACCTGAAGGGCCTGCCCGCGCACAAGTCCATGCTCGATGTCTCGGAGCTGATTTACAGCACCTGCAAAACCTACCTTTTCCAGCAGGCCAAGCTGCTCCTCATGCTTGAAGTCCTGATCGGTGCGACGATGGTGTTTTATTTTGGCTTTCTGCGGCATTATGGCGCCGGCCAGGTCTTGCTGATTCTCTTTTGGTCGCTCGTGGGCATGGGCGGGTCGCTATGCGTGGCCTGGTTCGGCATCCGCATCAACAACGTGGCCAACAGCCGCATGGCCTTCGCCGCGCTGCGCGGCAAGGCGATCGCGCTTTCGGAGATTCCCACCCGTTCCGGCATGAGCATCGGCGTGCTGCTCGTCAGCGTCGAATTGGTCATCATGCTGACCATCCTGAAATTCGTGCCGCGCGAGCTCGCGGGCGTCAGCTTCATCGGCTTTGCGATTGGCGAGTCCCTCGGCGCGAGCGTCCTGCGCATCTGCGGCGGCATCTTCACGAAAATTGCGGACGTCGGCTCCGACATGATGAAGATCGTCTTCAAAATCAAGGAGGACGACGCCCGCAACCCCGGCGTCATCGCCGACTGTGCGGGGGACAACGCTGGCGACAGCGTGGGCCCGACCGCCGACGGCTTCGAGACGTACGGCGTCACCGGCGTCGCGCTCATCACCTTCATCTGCCTGGCGGTGAAGCCGGAGTATCAATGGATGCTGATTGTGTGGATTTTCACCATGCGCATCGTGATGGTCGCGCTCTCCATCGTCGCTTGGTTTATCAACAGCAAGCTTTCGCGCGTGTTGTTCAAGGACAGCAAGGACTTTGATTTCGAGCACCCGCTCACTTCGTTGGTGTGGATTACCTCGCTCATGGGCATCGGCGTCACCTTCCTCTGCACCTATACCATGCTGCACAACCTGCTGCCGGAAGGCCTGTGGTGGAAGCTTTCGACCATCATCAGTTGTGGCACCATTTCCGCCGCCATCATCCCCGAGCTCACGCGCGTCTTCACTTCGATGCACAGCGCGCACTGCCATGAAGTGGTGGACGCCACCAAGGAAGGCGGCACCGGCCTGACGATTCTTTCCGGCCTGGTCGCGGGCAAGTTCTCCGCTTTCTGGATGGGCATCACCCTCGCGGCGCTCATGTTTATCGGCTTTGTCACCAGCACGCACGGGCTGCATGCCAGCCACATCCTGGGCGAAATCATGGATTACCCCGAGGTGTTTGCCTTCGGCCTCATCGCTTTCGGCATGCTGGGCATGGGCCCGGTCACCATCGCGGTGAACAGCTATGGCCCGGTGACGGACAACGCCCAGTCGGTCTTCGAACTTTCGACCATCGAGCAAATCCCGCACATTGAGAAGGAAGTTGAGCACTCCTTCGGTTTCAAGCCGGACTTTGCCACCGGCAAGCATTTCCTCGAGGCCAACGACGGCGCGGGCAACACCTTCAAGGCCACCGCCAAGCCCATGCTCATCGGCACCGCGGTTGTCGGCGCCACCACGATGATTTTCTCGCTCATCCTCATGCTCAAGGCACATGAAGGGTGGGCGAATTTTGAAGCGCTGAGCATCACCAACCCCTGGATCATCATGGGCATGATGGCCGGCGGCTCGGTCGTCTATTGGTTCTGCGGCGCGTCCATGCAGGCCGTCACCACCGGCGCCCACCGCGCGGTGGAGTACATCAAGCGCAACATCAAGTTCGACGGGAACACCAAGGCCTCCGCCGAGGACAGCAACGAAGTTGTGCGCATCTGCACGGTCTTCGCGCAGAAAGGCATGGTCAACATCTTCGCCGTCATCTTCTCGCTGGCGCTGGGTTTCGCGTTTGTGAATCCCGTGTTCTTCATCGGCTACCTCATCGCCATCGCGCTCTTCGGCCTCTTTGCCGCGGTTTACATGGCCAATGCCGGCGGTTGCTGGGACAACGCCAAGAAGCTCGTCGAGGTTGAACTGAAGCAAAAGGGTACGCCTTTGCACGACTCCACCGTTGTAGGCGACCTCGTGGGTGACCCGTTCAAGGACACTTCCTCCGTGGCCCTCAACCCCATCATCAAGTTCACGACGCTCTTCGGCATCCTTGCGGTGGAAATCGCCGTTAACACGACGCATTCTTTGTCGCATGCCCTGGCGGCGGTATTCATCACCATCGGCTTATTCTTTGTCTGGCGCTCGTTCTACGGGATGCGCATCAGCAAGAAGGAGTAGGGGGCAGTTTATTTTTCCGCTTCGTGCAGCGCAACGCTGCCAAAGGCCAGGGCTTCGTGGTGCACGCGGGTGAATCCCGCGGCGGACATTTCTTCGGCCAGTGTCGCCCGGCTGGGGAATCCGGCGGAAGAGGTTGCCAGGTAGCGATACGCCTCCGACCGGCCAGTCAGTAGCCCGCCCACCGGGGGCACGATGACGTTCATATAAAATCGGCACAGCGGCTTCGTCCAGCCTTCCGGCTGGGAATTATCGAGCACGAATAATTTTCCGCCGGGCCGCAACACTCGGCGCATTTCGTGCAGACCGCGCGCGCGGTCTTCCAAATTGCGCAAGCCCCAGGCAATGGTCAGGGCATCCGCGGAATTGTCCGCCAGCGGC
>JABDGR010000032.1 GCA_013285985.1 Verrucomicrobiota bacterium | reverse complement strand
CGAATTCACCGTCGTCATCGCCCCGGCCGATTACGAACTTTAGTCACCATGAGCGACCCAGTCCTGGCCGTCATTGATATCGGCAGCAATTCCATCAAACTGCTGGTGGCCGCGCCCGGCAACGCTGGCGGCCCGGAATTGCGGGTCTTGCTCCAGGAAGCCCTCGAAACACGCATTAGCGGTGGTATTGGCCAGGACCAATCGCAATTGAGTGACGCGGGCATGGCCGCCGGAGTGCAGGCCATCGCCCGCCTGCTCGAACTCGCGAGGCCTTTTGCGCCCACCCAGTTGCGTATCGTTGCCACAAGCGCCGTACGCGATGCCGCCAACCGCGCCGACTTCACCGCCCGCGTGCAGGCCATCGCCGGAACATCACTCGAAATATTGAGCGGTGACGACGAAGCCCGGCTCATCGCTCGCGGTATTCAAACCGACCCCGCCTTGGGCGGCGCACAGGAGTTTTGCATTACCGATCTCGGCGGCGGCAGCCTCGAGTGCATCCGTTGCGAGAGTGGAAAAATCACCCAAACCGTCAGTCTCCAGCTTGGCGCGGTACGGTTGACGGAAAAGTTTGTGCTCAATCCCCGCGGGCCATTCACTGCTGCCGCCCGCGCCGCGGTGGCTGCGGAAACGCTTCGTCAGTTGGTCACCAGTGACTTCCGTTTCATCTCCGGCGGACTGGTCGTCGGCACCGGAGGCGCCTTCACCGTTGCCCGCGCGATCCTGGCCCACCGCCGCGGCTTCCTCAAAAAAGAAACCTGGCCGGCCAAGCTTGCCCGCGCCGACCTCGCCGCATTGCTCGACGAAATCTCGCCGTTCAGCGCCACCGCGCGCGCCCAAATCCCCAAGCTGACGCCGGAGCGCGCCGACATCATGCCGGCAGCACTCACGACCATCCTTACGCTGCTCGACTTTGCGGAAACAAACCATGCGCTACATTCTTTTAACAACCTGCGCTTTGGCGTGGCGGCGGCCTTCTTCACGCAACTGCGCGGCCACTGCTAAGAAATCCTCCGGCACCGGCGCGCGAAACTCCAGCAGACGGCCGTCAGCCGGATGGGGGAAGGATAGCAACGCGGCGTGGAGCATCACGCGCAGCGGTTGGATGGCCTGCGGCCCATGCGGCTTCCAGCCATAGGTGTAGTCGCCGAGCAAAGGGTGGTCCAAATGCGCCAGATGCACGCGGATTTGGTGGGTGCGGCCGGTGTGCAGCCAGCAGCGCACGAGCGCCGCACTTTGCCCAAAAGTTTCCTCAACCGACCAATCCGTGTGCGCAGGCTTGCCGCGGGCGCCGGGCACAACGGCCATTTTCACCCGTACCACCGGGTTGCGGCCAATTGGCTCGCGGATGCTGCCCGAACGCAATTTCGGCACGTCTCGGACCAGCGCGAGATATTCCTTCGCCACTTCGCGCTCGGCGAATTGCTTGGTGAGCGCGAGGTAGGCGCGGTCGCTCTTGGCGAGCACAACTGCGCCGGTCGTGTCCTTGTCGAGCCGGTGGACGATGCCCGGCCGCTTGGTGCCACCGAGCTTGCTCAGTTTCCCGCCGGTATGATGCAGCGCAAAATGCACAAGCGTGTCCTCACCAGTACCGCTGCCTGGATGCATAATCAGACGCGGCCCCTTGTCGAGCACGAGGATGTCATCGTCTTCAAACATAATCTGTAAATCACCGGCAACAGCGACGACTTCCGAAATGGGGAACACCGGCAGTTCAACCGTGAGCACGTCACCCGCCGCCACGTGGTGCGACTTCGCAATCGGCTGCCCGCGGAGCAAAACTTTTTCGTTCGCGAAGGCCTCCTGCAGGCGCGCGCGGCTCAAATCCGTAAAATGCAGCGCCAGTGCCTTGTCCGCGCGCTCACCGGCGGCGGCGGAAGTAATTTTCACAGTCACAGGCTTCATGACACTGGCCCTAGGCCGAGTTTGCGTCCAGGCTCGCGGCGTATTGACGCGTGAGGGCCGAGAGTTCCGCGCAGACGGACTTGTGCGCCGGGTCGTCCGCAAGGTTTTTCATTTCGAGCGGATCCTTCACCGGGTCAAACAACATCGCCCCGTTTTTACCCGCGGGGCCAAATTCTGCGTAACGCCATTGCGCCGTGCGAACGGCAACGCCGTGCAAGGTGCGCCCATCCTCGCTCCACACGCTGTAGGCCGGCCGCTCCCATTTCGACGACGGGTCATTCAGCAAAGGAGCCAGACTCACGCCCTCGAGACCGGCCGGCTTGGGCAGGCCACACAATTCCACCAGGGTCGGGTAAATATCGAGCGACTCAACCGTGCGCAGGCACGCCTGGCCGTTGCCCTTGGCGCCGGGCGCAACCATGAGCAGCGGCACCCGGGTGCCCATCTCGAACAACGAGCCGGCCTTTGACCATTTGCCTTTTTCACCAAGTTGGTAACCGTGGTCGGCGACGAAAACGATAATGGTGTTGTCGCGCAACCCGAGCCGGTCGAGTTCGGCCAGCACATGGCCAAGATTCCAATCCGTCCACGAAATCGAAGCGATATAGCCGCGAATAACCTCTTTGGCCTCGGCCTCGGTCGCCCCGCGCCCGATGAACAGGTCAGCATTGAGTTTGCGGATGGCTGCGCTGGGAATGCCCGGCGGCACGACCGGCCAGGGCGCAAAATCAGGCGTCAAATTAATTTTGGACACGTCATACAAATCGAGCATGGACTGCGGCGCGCAGGGCGGGCTGTGCGGCTTGACGAAACCGCAGCCAATGAAAAACGGCTGGTCCTTGTATTGGCGCAGATACTGGATGGCGGTGCCGACGGTGTTATAATCAGGATGACCTTCGCCCCGGCCATCGAGCACGACGATGCGGTCCGAATTCGGCGCTTGTTGGACATCCAGCGGCATGGGCGGCAAATCATAATCCGGCATCGGGGGCGTGGCACCTCGCGGCAAAACGAGGGTGTGGCCACCTGCGCCGCCGGAGCCCTCGAGAACACCTCCGCCGACGGTCCACGCCATTGAGTCATCCAGCCCGCCGTGGAAAATTTTCCCGGCGCGCGCGGTGACGTAGCCGTTGTCCTTGAATAGTTGGGGAAGACTGACCCAATCGGGGTGCAGATCGCGGAAATTCACGCGGTTGCCCAGCACGCCGGTGATGGTCGGGCGGCGGCTCGTCATCAACGAGGCGCGCGAAGGATTGCACAGCGGGAATTGGCAATAATTGCGGTCGAAGCGGACGCCGGACTTGGCGAGCGCATCAAGGTTGGGCGTCTGTGCGTCAAACATGCTCGCGTAGCAGCCGAGTTCGACGCGCATGTCGTCCGACATGAAGAAGAGCACGTTGCGCTTGCGGGGGGTTGCCGGGGATGCCGCGGCCCCGCGCGCCAGCGACGCCGCGGCGGCTGCGCCCACCATTTGGCCCAGAAACTTCCGCCGGGATAGTTTGCTCATGGGGAGGTTTAATTCTTCTTTCCCAGTAAATAATCCGGATTCAGTTTACGCAAGGGTGCAGGGAGAAAAAGACCGTCGCGGCGAATGACTTTGCCGTCGAAACGGATGACGCCGCCGCCGTATTCCGGGCGCTGGATGCTGACCAAATCCCAGTGGACTTGCGAGCGGTTGCCATTGTCGGCCTGCTCGTAGGCCTGGCCGGGCGTAAAGTGGAACGAGCCGGCAATTTTTTCGTCGAAGAGAATGTCGCGCATCGGCTCCCGGATGTGCGGGTTGAACCCAATTGCAAATTCGCCGATGAAGCGCGCGCCGGCGTCGCTGTCGAAAATCTTTTCCAAGCGATTGCTGTTCGACGCGGCACTGCACTCGACAATCTTTCCAGCCTTGAAGACGAGGCGAACCTTTTCAAACGCCACCCCCTGATAGACCGTCGGGGCATTGTAGGTGATTTCGCCCTCAACCGAATTCTTTACTGGCGCGGTGAAAACTTCGCCGTCGGGGATGTTGCATTCGCCGCCGCAAGGGACGGCGGGGATGCCTTTGATGGAAAACTGCAAGTCCACGCCGGGGCCTTCAAGGTGCACCTGGTTCGTGCGCTGCATCAGGGCTTTCAGCGCCGCCATGCCGGGCTTCATGCGGGCGTAATCCAGGGTGCAGACGCGGAAGAAAAAGTCCTCAAACGCCTCGGTACTCTGGCCGGCTTGCTGCGCCATCGCTTCGGTGGGCCAGCGCAGGACGACCCAGCGCGTCTTGTTCACGCGCCAGTTGAGCGCGGGACGAAAGGCGGCCATGGCTTGCTTAAGCCGGTCGGCGGGCACGTCGGAGTTTTCAAAGATATTGTTTGCGCCGCGCACGGCGATGTAGGCCTGCATGTGCTTGATGCGGTGCAAATCAATCTCGCCCATGATGACGAATTGGGCGTCCGCGCCCTCACGCAGGAGTTCGCGCGACACCCGGGCCGTGTGCAACTGCACGAAGGGCTGGGCGCCGCGCGCACGGGCCGCGCGAAGCAGGGCGACCACCAGGGAAGGCGGGGCGTCGAAGGCGTCGATGAGCACGTGGTCACCGCGCTGCAATTGCGTGGAATGGCCGGTTAAAACGTCCGCCAGCTTCGCGTATCGTGGGTCCATGAGAATAGAGTAAAGACCGGCCTTCAGTCGCCGCGGCGGATTTCCGAGCCGGCAAACCGGATGTGTACGCGATAGACCTTTTTCCACCGGGTCTTGATTTTGTAGGTCTTGGGGTCGAGGCTGTCGGGAATCTCCAAACGGTGCAGGTCAACGACGGCGTGGTAGCCACGCTCGGAAAAGATGTCGATGAGCATGCCCAGGGACTCGGCATCGTCAAACACGGAGTCCTCCGTATTGATGCAGGCCTGGCCGGAAATGGCGTGGCGCAGGACGATGGGCATAAACTTGACGCGCACGAGCTCCGCCACGCGCCGGAACAGGTCGGGCCGGTTCTTGGCATAGTCGTCGAGGCGGATGACCAGGTCCTGGCGGGCGTGCTGGACGATTTCGCCGGCCACCGGGATGCCCGCGATAAAGTCGTACGTCTCCTCCTCCAACTCCAACGAACTTTGATACTTCAGCTCCTTGAGCACGCGATCCTGCACTTCCTCGACGGTGCCGGAGCCGTTGATGTAGTGGTAGTAGAAAACTTCCCGCAAGGCGCGCAGAGAGTCGTAAGTGCGCTCCTTGAAGACGCGGTAGCGGTTGCGGGCGGCTTCCTCATTCAGATCGGTCGGCCGCACTTCAAAGAGCGTGCCCTCGCCGGACTCGCCCACGTGTTCATTGTGCTCGATGGATTCACGGCCGCGGCGAACCTGGCGCTGGACGCTTTCCGCCTCGTCAATGTACAGCACGAGGATGTGGAAGCGCGGCTTGCGAAAGACCTGCGCGAGCGCCGTGTCGCGGAACTCATTGCGCAGGGCCATGAGCTTTTGGTAAAAAAGCTTCAGGCATTCGACCTGCACGTCGGTGCGCGGGTAACCATCCACCACCGTGCCGTTTTCGTAAATCGGGTTGAGCAAGGCGCGCAAGACCAGCGCCGTCACTTCGCGGTCGCCGACCAGCAGCCCGGCGTTGATGCGCTTGCGGGCCTCGGGGCTTTGCAGCAAATCACTCACGATGACCGGTTGCTGCGGATAGCCACGGTGCTTGAGGATGAAACGCGTGTGCGTGCCTTTGCCAGCGCCCGGCGCGCCGTTGAGCCAGAAAATTTCGGTCGGGAACCGCATGTGTTCGCGGCCAAATTCCTCCTCCAGCTCCGACCAAACGGTCTGGAATATCAAGGCGGCGTCCTTGATTTCCAAGTCCTGCATGGCGGGCTTGGCCAACGGCGCGGCAACCGAAGCCGGGCGAACCGGCACTGCCGAAGCGGGCGGCTTGGGCGCGGCCGGATTGGCGCGAGTGGCGGCGGGAAACCCGCCTTTGGTGGAGGAACGCGGCATCGCTTTATATCACCAAGGTGGAACGATTGGGTTTACCAAATCCCGTCACAATAGCGAGGGAAAAAGGGCGGGTTTGGGCCAAAATGGCGCGGGTTGTCCACGGTTATTCAACTCAGGGAGGTGTCCGTTTTTCCGCTTGCCGAGGGCCTTGGCCTTTGGCAGGATTGAACTTCCCTGTCTTGCGGGAAGCCCTCCCGGGCCTCCATTCCCGCCGGTTCGCCGGCGGAGCAAAACATCCCTCCTCAACCATCAACTTAACCTTCAACCCTCAGCAACCACCTTCACCGGCAGGTTTTTGAGGAAATGGTTAGCACACAGCTATGAGTTCAGTCATGGAACAATTGCTCGCAGAGAGCAACTTCGCCCCCCTTAAGGCCGGGGCCATCGTCAAAGGTACCGTCACCGAAATCCGCGCCAATGAAGTAATTGTCGATATTGGCGGCAAAGCCGAAGGCTCCATCCCCCACGCGGAATTTTCCGACGTGGGCGCACTGCAAATCGGTTCGCAAATCGATGTTTTCCTTGAAAAACTGGAAGACAAGGACGGCAACCCCATCCTCTCCCACGACAAGGCCGAACAGAAGAAAAACTGGGAGAACATCCTCACCAAGACCTCGGAAGGCTCCATTGTCTCTGGCCGCGTGAAGGGCAAGGTCAAAGGCGGCCTGATTGTCGGCATCGGCGTGGATGCGTTCCTGCCCGCCTCGCAGATAGACGTGCAGCCGCCCAAGAACCTGGACCAGTATCTGGGCCAGACTTACGATTTCAAAATTCTCAAAATCAACCTCGACCGCAAAAACATCGTGGTTTCGCGGCGCGAACTCATTGAGGAGCAGCGCCAGTCCAAGCGGCGCGCCCTGCTCAATGACGTCAAGCCCGGCACCATGCGCCGCGGCACCGTCAAGAACATCACCGATTACGGCGCATTTGTGGACCTCGACGGCCTCGACGGCCTGCTCCACATCACCGACATGAGCTGGGGGCGCGTCTCCCACCCGAGCGAGATGCTCAAGGTCGGCGAGGAAGTGAATGTGATGATTATCGAAGTGGACCGCGAGCGCGAGCGCGTCTCGCTGGGCCTCAAGCAGACGACCACCAACCCGTGGGACGGCATCGAGGCGAAATTCGCCGTCGGCACCAAAGTGCACGGCAAGGTCGTCAACCTCGTGCCGTATGGCGCCTTTGTGGAAATCCAGGAAGGCGTCGAGGGCCTCGTGCACGTCACCGAATTGTCGTGGACGAAGCGCATCGCCAAGCCGAGCGAAGTGCTCAAAGTCGGGCAGGAGCTTGATGCGGTGGTGCTCGCCGTCAACAAGGAGGAGCAGAAAATTTCCCTCGGGGTGCGCCAGCTGGAAGTCAACCCCTGGACGATGGTGCGGCATAATTACCCGGTGGGCGCGCGCGTGCGCGGCAAAGTGCGCAACCTCACCAATTACGGCGCGTTCATTGAACTCGAGGAAGGCATTGACGGCATGGTCCACGTTTCCGACATGAGCTGGACGCGCAAGGTCAACCACCCCTCGGAAGTGCTCAAGAAGGGCGACGACGTCGAGGCCATCGTGCTTGATGTGGACACCGACCAGCAGCGCATTTCGCTGGGCATGAAGCAACTCACGCAAGACCCGTGGGAGGAGATTGACCGCTACTTCCGCGTGGGCGACGTGGTCAAGGGCAAGGTCTCGAAAATCACCAACTACGGCGCGTTCGTGGAATTGCAGAACGACATCGACGGCCTGGTGCACATCTCGCAGATCAATGAGGACCGCGTGGAGAAAATCAAGGACGTGATCAAGATCGGCCAGGAAGTCACCGCACGCGTCATCAAGGTGGACCACAATGACCGGCGCATCGGCCTGTCCATCAAGGCGGCGACCTACGATGCCTCGCAACTGGCCGCGGAAGTGGCAGCGTTCGAACGCCTCAAGGGCGACCAGGAACTCACCAGCCTTGGCGACATCCTCGACGAAGCGACGAAGTAACTCTTCGCGCAGCTTCCCGCTTCAAACAAAAGGCCGTCGTTCGCGACGGCCTTTTTTGTTGTCGAAATTCAGCCCCCTGAACCAATACAACCCTCAAAAAAGCAATTTCCTGTCAGTTATGGTTGGCTCGTGGGTTCATTCCTGTGTTTCCAGTCACCGCTTGCGCCGTCACCCCTTTTTCTGAGCAAATATTCTAAGCCATATCATCAACGTTAATCCTATTCCCAATCCAATCAAAAAGAAAGTTCCACCAAACGCTTCTCGTCCATTACCCAAACGGTTATCATTTAAAATCGCGATGCCACCAGCAAGCATCCATGCGATTGAAAGCAAAAACCAAAACCGCAATGGATATCTATTCATTGGGAAAAATGGAGCCGTCCAGCTGTAAGGATCTGAACAATCTATGGATCGCCGGAATTTCATAGCTGTCAGCCATACAAATAAGAAAAATGACACTATCATGGCTCCAAACAAACAGGCCATCCAATCTAAATTACTCTGGTCACGCGGGTATAGCACGATCGGCCAGACATTGAGAGCGATCACTATTACCCTATAGATCGTCCATTTCATTTAACTCAAAAGTTACCCTTTAGGCTGGGGAGTTTCCAACGCCGCATCCGGTTCATTGTGGAACCTGACGCGCAAGTAAACGGGTGTGCCGGGGGCGAGGTTGTATTCGCGGAGCATCCAGTCGCGGATGAATTTCTCCACGGCCTCGTGCGCGGTCGGGTAGCTCAGGGCCATTTGGGTGAAGGCGCGTGTGTCGAGTTTGAGCGTCAAATTTTTGAGCAGGTCGTCCTGCAATTGCGCGCCATTCCAGTTCGCCCAGCCATTGGCGCTTTTCATTTCGAGCCGGGTGGTGTCAAAAGACGGTTCGAGCGGGTGCAACTCGGGCGCGAGGACGTCGCCCACGACGCCCGCAGGCGTCACCTGCACGCGCAAGTCCCAATTGCCCGAGAGCGCGATGTAATAGTGGTAGGTGGCGGGCACGCGGAGCTCCGCCGTGGCCGTGCCCTGCCAGGAGACATCCTCGGCGCTGAAGACCTCCGTGGTGTCGCGCTCGGCGACGAGCAGGCGGTTCTTCATGTCCGGCTTCAACGCGTCCACATGGTCCACAAAAGTCTGGGTGACGCGGTGCTCGTTGATGGCGGCGGCGAGTTTCTCCATGCCCTTAATCGCATTGCCGCCGATTTCGGCCAATTTCCCGATCTGCGTGCCGGGGCTGCATTCGTGAAGCGCAAAAGCCATCAACCCGCACAAGGCCGCCACGATGACCGCCAACGGCCAACCCGAGTGCGCGGGCGAACGCCGGCCGACGGGCGAAAGCTCCGGTGGCTGGCCGGCGGTGTGCGGAGCGTCGTCCATGAAGGCCAAGATAAATCCCAGTCAACCATGGACACGAGCCGAAACGCCGGCGTTCCATGGTAATTTCGGCCACCTCGCGCCCCTTCATTGACAATCTGGCCTCGATTGTGCTATTCAGACCGCTTGACAGCAACACAGCCTAAGCTTTCCGGGTCTCCAGCCCGGGAAGCGCGGGGGAACCAAAGCCTTGATGATCAATGTCTTGGCTGGGGCGAAGGGGCGCGGGCAACCGTGCTCCAGGCCACTTCTCAGGCCTAGCCCGTCAGCTAACCCCGCCGGCAGTGGGAAGGGTGATTGGTGGAGTGCCCGCAATGGGCGCCACCACGGTTGCCCAAACCAACGCTGCCGCCATGCTGTCCGGCGGCAACTTCTCGCGGGCAACCTGACATGAATCGGCGCAATTCGGTAACGAAATTTGTGAAGGACACGGTGATTGGCAAAGAACGCCAACTGACCGAGCATGGCCTGTTTCACAAACTCTCGTTGGTGACGTTGCTGGCTTGGGTTGGCCTGGGGGCCGACGGCCTTTCCTCGTCCTGTTACGGCCCGGAGGAAGCCTACAAGGCGCTGGGGCACTACACGCCGCTCGCGGTGTTTATCGCCGGGATGTCGGCGCTGACGGTCTTCATCATCGCCGCCAGTTACTCGCAAATCATCGGCGCGTTCCCGTCCGGCGGCGGCGGCTACGTCGTGGCCAGCCGGTTGCTCAGTCCCACACTGGGTGTCATCTCCGGCTCGGCGCTGCTGATTGACTACGTGCTGACGATTACAGTCTCGGTCGCCAGCGCGATGGATTTTATCTTCAGCATGGCGCCCAACTGGGTGCAGTGGAAATTCATCGCGGAAATTGCCGCGCTGCTTTTCATGACCTTGCTGAACCTGCGCGGGGTGCGTGAATCGGTCATGGTGCTCCTGCCCATCTTTTTCATCTTTCTTATCACCCATACTTTTGCCGTCCTCTACGCTTTTTTTGTCCACAGCAGCGCGGTTGTTTCCATCGGCAGCAACACCCTGAGTTCCGTGCACGACCTCTCGACGAGTGTGGGCCTTTTTGGCGTGCTCGCGTTGTTAATCAAGGCGTACAGCATGGGCGCAGGTACGTATACGGGCATTGAAGCGGTCAGCAACGGCCTGTCCATCTTGCGTGAGCCCCGCGTGCGCACCGGCCGCCGCACGATGCTGCTGATGGCGCTCTCGCTCGCCGGCATGGTCGCCGGCCTGCTCTTTGCGTACCTGCTGGTGAATGTGGATGTTTCGCAAACCGCCGGCGGGGCCAAGACGCTCAACGCCGTGTTATTGGAAACTTTAACCAAGCCCTGGCCCAGCGCGCTCGGCACCAGTTTTGTCTTTGTGGCGCTCGTCAGTTCCGCGGCCTTGTTGCTCATCGCGGCGCAGGCCGGTTTTCTTGGCGGGCCGCCGGTGCTGGCGAGCATGGCGCTCGACCGTTGGATGCCGAGCCGCTTTGCCGCGCTGAGCGACCGCTATGTCACCATCAACGGCGTGCTTATCATGGGTGGCGGGGCGTTGTTCATGCTGCTCTTCACGCATGGCTCGGTGGGCCTGCTGGTGGTGCTTTACAGCATCAACGTGTTTATCACCTTCAGCCTCTCCCAGCTTGGGATGGTGCGGCACTGGTGGCAATGCCGCCAGACAGAACAAGGCTGGCGGCATCGGATTGCGATTAATGCCGTGGGCCTGTGCCTGACAAGTTTCATCCTCGTGGTCATGGTCGTCCAGAAATTTGGCCAGGGCGGCTGGGTGACGATTCTGATGACCGGCGCGCTCGTCGCCTTCGCTTTTGCCGTGCGCAAGCATTACGAACATGTGCGCCGCCAGCTCAAGCGCATGGACCTCATTCTCGAAGCGGCCCTCATCCCGGCCCAGCCCGGGGCCAAGGATTTCACGCCCACCTCCAACCGCACGGCAATTTTCCTCGTCAATGGCTTCAACGGCCTTGGTTTGCACACCCTCTTCGGCGCCATCCGGCTCTTCGGCGGCGGCTTCAAGCGCATCGTTTTTGTCTCCATCGGCGTGGTGGACGCTGGCAACTTCAAAGGCGCCGACGACTTGGATCGCCTGCATAAACATATGAAGGAAGAGGGCCAGAAATACGTGGACTTCATCACCACCCGCGGCGGCCAGGCCGAGGCCATCACCGCCATCGGCCGCGACGTGCTTGATGAAGTGGAAGAAATCCTGCCGGATTTGACTGAGAAATATCCCAACGCGGTTTTCTTCAGCGGGCAATTGGTCTTCGAACACGAGACCTTCATCACGCGCATCCTGCACAACTACACCGCCTTTGCCCTCCAGCGGCGTCTGTTCCTCTACGGTCTTCCCTGCGCCATTGTCCCCATGCGGGTGGAAAACGCGACTTAGTGCCCCGGCCTGGCGCATAAATGCGCAATGGGCTTGAATGTTTTGGGTGCAGCGGGGAGGATGTCCGCCCCCATCCCCCCTACCCCATGAATGACAGGCTGTGTTCGACTTCTCTCCTGATTCTCCTCCCGCTGGCTGTTTTCTGCCTGCCCAAAGCCCTCGCCGCTGCGGGCGCGTCCGCGGCGCCAGTCACGATGACCATCAACGGTCAGTCCGCCAAAGTGGGCGATTACGCCCCGGCTGACCTTCCGAATCTCGTCCTCGACAACGGCCTGCTCAAAATCACCTTCGGCAAGGATGCCATTGGCGATTTCAGCGCCACTTCGGTCATCGTCAAAGGGCAGGAACTGGCGCACAACCTCAACGGCATCATGCCGCGCGACCAAAACGCCCAGCGCACGTTTTATCATGATTACAGCGGCAGCAACGGCTATTTGCGCGCCCGCCTGATTCGCATTTTTGAAAACCAGCCGTATCGCGTTCATTTTGCGGTCATCGACAATTCCTCCCCCTATCTCGAAGACCACTATGTAATGCTGCCGGGGGAAAGCGGCATCCACCCGTATGTCATCATCCGTAGCCAGTTCGGCGGCGAGATGCGCACGATGTACCGCTTCGACATGCACATCCTCGACCATACCTGGACGCCCGAGCGAATGGACCAGCAGATTTCCTACGCCTACCTCCAGAGCATTTCCGACCCCGGCAACGTGGCCGATGAAACCTGGCGGCTACCCGCCAACAACCCCATCGGCCTGCCCGCCGGCTCCGTTTATTCAAAATACGACTGGTGCCTCTATTATTCCGAGGCGCCGATGTGGGGTGACCTCGGCCACGGCTTTGGCGCGTGGTTCATCCCCGTCAGCACTGAATCCTACGCCGGCGGCCCGCTGCGCCAGGACCTGGCCGTACATCAGGATGCGCTTATATTGAATTATCTCGGCGGGGGCCATCTCAGCAGTGGCGGCATGGCCAGCGGACGCAACGGCCCGGAAAAAATCCACGGCCCCTGGTATGTCTATTTCAATACGGGCGATACGCTCGAGGCCATCGTCGCTGATGCCAAAAAGACGGCGCTCGCAGAACAAAAGAAATGGCCTTACCAATGGATGAATGATCCGCTTTACCCGACGAAGCGCACCACCGTCACCGGCCAGTTGACCATCACGCACAACCGCAGCGCCGCCCACGCCTACATCATCCTCGCCCAGCCCGGCAATGCCGGCGGTGGTGGCGGGCGCGGTGGACGCAATGGCGCAGCGGGGGGAACCAATACCGGCGCGGTACAAGACCGCGCGGCCGCCATCGCGAACCAGGCCGGCGATTACATTTTTTACGTAAAGGCCGATGCAGAGGGCAAATTTACCCTGCCCGCTGTTCGTCCCGGCACTTACACGCTCTATGCCTGGCAGACGCAAGGACCCATCACCCAATCCTTCGCCAAGGACGACGTCGTCGTCTCGGGTGACACGCTCGACCTCGGCAAAATCGTCTGGGACGCGCCATACCATCCGAGTTTCCTGTGGCAAATCGGCCAGCCGGACCGCTTGGCGGGCGAATTCAAGCTTGGCAACGGCCCCCGCGCCGCGCTGTTACTCAATCAAGTCCCGGCGAATCTCACTTTCACCATCGGCAAAAGCAAAGAAGCCAACGATTGGTATTTCGCGCAGCACACTGGCACTTGGACGGTGGACTTCAACCTCGTCAAAACTTTTACCGGCAACGGTTACCTGACCATCGCCATCGCCGGCGGCCAGGGCGAAGTCGCGCTGTCACTCAATGGCCAATCCATCGGCGGGTTGTCCTATAACGACGATGGCAGTGTGCGCCGCTCGGCCAACCGCAGCGGTCGCTATGGCCGCAATGAAATCACCTTCCCCGCCAGCCTCCTGAAAGCGGGCGAAAACAAGCTGACCCTGAGCGCCACGACCAACGGCGGCAGCCTCCCCAATGGCCTGATGTACGACACCCTGGTAATGGAGTCGGATTGATTTCTGCCCCCGCACGTTCATGGCTGACATTTTCCATCGCCGGCATTTCATTATTCGCGGCAGCGCGGCCCTCGCCGGCGCGGCGCTGTTCGATGTTTGCCGCCCTGGCCGCCTGTTGGCCGCACAGTCCCTCGAGGGCAAAAGCACCATCGCGCCGGTGCTGCGCTTCGGCATCGTCACCGACATCCATTACGCCGACCGCGACGCCGCGGGCACGCGCGTCTATCGCGATTCACTCGGCAAAATGAAAACCGCCGTCGCCGCGCTCAATGAGGCCGCGAAAAAGGATGGTCTCGCCTTCGCCGTCACCTTGGGCGACATGGTGGACACCGCGCGTGACACGCTCGACGACCAAGCCGTCGCTGCGGAAATCGGCCTGCTCAAGACCATCGAGGCCGAATGGGCGAAGGTCGCCGTTGAACGCCACTACGTCCTCGGCAACCATTGCGTTTTCACGCTAACCAAGGAGGAATTTTTCGCCAACACGCAAGCCAAACCCGCGCCGTATTCGTTTGATGTTCCTTTTAAAAATGGCGCAGGCGCGCTGCACTTTGTTGTGCTCGATGCTTGTTTTATAACCGGTGGCGCGCCTTATGGCCGCCGCAACGCCGACTGGAAGGATGCCAATATCCCCGCCAGCCAGGTGCAATGGCTCGCCGATGATTTGGTGAAAACGAAGAACCCCGTCATCATCCTCGCGCATCAGCGCCTCGATGGCGTGACGGTCAATGGCGCGGGCGACTATCAGGTCAAAAACGCCGCCGAGGTGCGCGCAGTGCTGGAAAAATCCGGCAAAATACTCGCCGTGCTGCAAGGCCATTCCCATCAAAATTTCCTGGAGACGGTCAACGGGGTCCCTTACTGCGTGCTGCGCGCGATGGTTGAGGACCCCGGCGCGCCGAACAACGCCTTTGCCACCGTTGAAGTTTTCTCCGACCACTCCGTCGCCATCCATGGCAACTTCCGCCAGGCGAGCTACGACAACCTTGCTCAATCTAAAACTCCTGTCACCACGCCCGCTGCTGCTTATTAATTTTTTTACGCTCTTAGCTTTGTGAATACCATCCGCCCCACTTCCTCAAAATATCTCTGGCTGCTGATTCTGGTGGCTGCGTTGGGTTACTTCGTTGACGTGTTCGATTTGCTGCTCTTCATGGTGGTGCGCACCACCAGCTTGCTGGACTTTGGCGTGGCGAAAGCAGATGCGCTGACCGTCGGACTGCAACTGTATAACTGGCAGATGGGCGGCATCCTCATCGGCGGCTTCGTCTGGGGCATCATTGGGGACAAGCGCGGCCGGCTCTCCGTTCTGTTTGGCTCCATCATCCTTTATTCGCTGGCGAATATCGCCAATGCGTTTGTAAATACGCTTTGGGCGTACGAAGCCTGCCGCTTCATCGCCGGGTTTGGCCTCGCGGGCGAGCTGGGCGCGGGCGTGACGCTCGTCAGCGAATGCATGTCCAGCAAGCATCGCGGCTGGGGCACGATGCTGGTGGTAACCATCGGCATACCGGGCGCTGCTTTCGCGGCGTGGGTCGGCGCGCAATTTAACTGGCGGCACGCCTACGAGATTGGCGGCGGCATGGGGCTGGTGCTGTTGGTGCTGCGCCTTGGTGTCTATGAGTCCGGCCTCTACTCCTCGCTGCGGCAGACGGACGTCGCGCGCGGCAGCCTGCGCCTGCTGTTTCAGTCGTGGAAGCGCGTCTATCGCTTTCTCCTGTGCATCGGCTCCGGGCTTTCGGCCTACCTGGTCATCGGCATCCTCATCGGCCTCGCGCCGGAGTTCGGCCAGGCGCTCAAGCTGAACCCCGCGCCCGTGGCGGGCGCAGCCATTATCTATGCCTACGCCGGGCTGACATTCGGCGGTTTGGCCTGCAGCGGCCTGAGCCAGTGGATGGGCCGCCGCAAACCCGCCTTCATCACCTTCCACGTCATCAGCTTGGCCTCGATTCTCCTTTACCTCTACTGGACGCCCGCAGACTTGCCCGGCTATTACGCGCGGTGCTTCTTCCTCGGCATCGGCGTGGGCTTTTGGGCCTTGATGGTCACGAACGCCGCGGAACAATTTGGGACCAACCTGCGCGCGACGGTGACCACGGCCGTCCCCAACCTCGTGCGCGGCGCGCAGATTCCCATCTCGTGGGCGTTTGCCGTGGCCAAGGGCTGGCTCGGGATTATCAACGGCGCGGCGCTCGTCGGCGTCCTCTGCGTGGGCGTAGCCATCCTCGCTGTCGCCCTCTCCCGC
>JABDGR010000031.1 GCA_013285985.1 Verrucomicrobiota bacterium | reverse complement strand
TATAACTCTTCATGCCCAAAGGGTAAGCTTGGACGATGACATTGACGCTGGGCGCAAAACCTTCGGTCGGCGGCAGGGACATCATGAGCACCTGCCCCAGAGCATCACCCTTCGAGGCTTCCAGCGGGTCGAGGTGGACGCCAGTGACCGGCAGATAGATACCCGCCGTTGGCGGCGGATTGGCGGCCGGGCCGGGCGACGCGGCGTGGGCGGCCACGAAAAGGCCGGAGGCGAGGAAAAGCGATGAGGCGATACGCATGGGGAAAGGGAGTTGACGGTTATTTTTTCACTTCGACCCAGCGCTCAATCTTGCGCAAGGTCCATTCCTCGACGGAGCCTTCAATCTCCGTGCGCACGATGTCGCCGACTTTTTTGCCCATGAGGCTCTGGCCGAGCGGGGTCTTGTAGGAAAGCACGCCCTTTTCGGGATTGCTGTCCCAGGCGCCGAGCAAGGCATAGCGGTGCATGTGGTTCGAGCCTTTGTTGAACAGTTCGACCACCGAGCCGACGCCGACCAGGTCGGCCCGGGCATCGGAGAAATCCGTGATGCGGGAGCGGGACATTTCCGTCTCGAGCAGGGATTTGCGCGCAAGCAGGGTGTCCTGCTCCTGGCGGGCCATTTTGTATTCGGCATTTTCGCGCAAGTCGCCCAGTTCGCGGGCGGTCTGGATGGCGATTTTGTTTTCCGGAATGAGCACCTGGACGAGGCGCTCGTATTCCTTCTTGCGGTTTTCGAGCGATTCCTGGGAAACGAAGAGTGTTTCGGCCTGGCGGCTGGTAGATTCGCCCCCCACAAGGGACTGAATTTTCGGGAAGAGGCGGATGAAGCGCGCAAGGAGCGATTTTTTCGTCAAGTCCTCGAAGCCTTGATTGAGCAGGAGAGTCTGGGCGAGGTCGCGGGCGGTTTCATCGTTAGCGTCGGCCAAAAGATCGGCAATCAAGTCGGGGTCGTCGCTCAAGGCGTCGGCGAGGACGATGCGGCGGTTGCCGGTGCTTTGGAGGGCCTCATTGTCAATCGCGTAGAAGATGGCGGCCAAAAAGCGCGGGGACGTCATGCCTTCGACCAGTTTGGCGAACTTGCGCGAATGGCGGTTACGGATGATCCAGAGCAGCACGGAGGTTTTCAACGTCTGCTCGTTGAGCCAGCGGCGGAAGCATTCGGCCACCTGGTCACCGCAGCCTTTGTCCACGAGAAAGGAGATGCACTCGGCGGTGAACTTGCCCGAGCTGTTGCGCAGCAGGTTGATGATGACTTCCTGCCAGCTGTCGGGATACACGCGGGTGACGACATCGAGGAAGCGGCGCTGGAAATTCGCGGGGAGTTGCTCGGCGAGTTGCGGAAGGTCGGGGCAACCGAGGATGATGGAGGTGGAGGTCGGCTCGAGCTTGTCTACGTCCGCGTGCAGGTGGCGGGCGAGGTCGTTGCGCACCCAGACGCCGTGGAGGCGGTCCGCAGTGGTGAGTTGGCGGGCGTCGCGGATGTTGGCGGTCAGGTCGTCGAAAATGCGAGGCAGGTCCTTTTCAATTTCCTCGACGCTGCCGGAGAACTGGTAAAGTTTTTCCGCAAGGAGGATTTTTTTCTTCGGCTGTTTGGTGACGTAAAATTCCTCGAGGATTTCCTGCTCGGGCTTGAGCGGTTCTTCGCGTAGAACATACGGCTCGGCCTTTTTGTTCGGCACGGCGACGCGCGAGTCTTTCGCCAGATGTTTTTTCGCGCCGGACCACCATTTTTTGAAGCGCTCGCCCAGCATGCGGGTGAGGAGGTTTTCGAGCTCGATGGCGCTCATCGTGCGGTCGGGCGCGTGCGAAAGGATTTCGACCACGAGGTCGGCTGGGCGCTTCTTGACCATTTCCTCCATCGCGGCGGCATCGGTGCGCTGGCGGACGAGGATGTTCGTCTCCGGGAGCAGTTCGAGGCGCTCGACGCAGAAGGACGGGTCCATCGGGTGGGCGGTCTTGTCGCCATCAAATTCGATGATGAGCTTGCCGGCGGCGGCATCATAGGACTTGATGCGGCCGAAGCCCCAGGCCCGGTGCAGGCAGTACGCGCCGGGTTGCATGGCTTCGAGCTTGGCGCGGGACTTCGCCAGTTTCGGGTTTTTCTCGATGATGAGATCAATCGCCTCTTTTTTCATGAAAGTAAGGAAGGTATCGCGCCGGATGCGGGCTGGTTGGGAAAGAAAAATTTCACGCGCCAGGCATGTGCCTTTTCCGAAAAGGCGCCCGTCTGGCGTGTGGAAGTTGCGGGAAGTGTTGTTTTGGCAAACGGCCCGGTGATTAGCCTAGGGCTGGTAGCTGCGTCCGCCAAGTCTCAATGTTGCCATTCTGACACCGAAGTCAATTCCTTTGTTTCCGGCCGTTTTGCTACGTTAGGAAATTTACAACGATGATTTTGCCGTTTCCGGCTTCGGCGCATACCCCTTCCACAGCCACTCCAGCGCCTCGGGCAGGGTTTGCTCGCGGACGTTGCGGTCGGTGTGGCCGGCATGAAGGGCGAAGGTGAACTGGTAATGGTAGCCCTTGGCGGCGAGGACGGTGGCCATATGCTCGTTGGCGACGACCCAGTCGTGCATATCGTCGCGCAGGGCGTTGCGGTTGTAATTATCCGCGTCGCCGACTTCGAACCAGAGGCGGATGGGCTTGGGGGCGCTTTGGGGGATAAGGGTTTCGTGGTAGCCCCAGGCGCCGTGCGGGGTCGCGGGGTTGAAGGGCCATTGCTGGTTCACAAAAGTCCCCGAATAGGCGAGGACGCGGTGGTAAAGCTCCGGGTGATACCAGGCCATCGTAAACGCCACCGCGCCGCCGGAGCTTCCGCCCATCGTCGCCCGGCCCTCCGGGTCTTTGGTCAATTTCACGTTGTATTGTTTTTCCACGAGCGGCAGCACCTCGGTCTCGACGAATTCCGCGTAGAGGCCCGACATCGTGTCGTATTCGAGTCCGCGCTCGCTGCCCTGGGCGTCGCTGCCGCCGCCAGGGTCGCTATTGGAGCGCCCGCCGTGGGCAATCATCACGGCAATCATTGCGGGCACTTTGTGTTCGGCAATGAGGTTGTCGAGCACGGTGGGCAAGCTGTTGTCCGGCCCATCGGCGGTGACGAGGAGCGGCGCGGCGGTGCCCGGAACGTATTGGCTGGGGACATAGACCGTTACCTGACGCGTGTAAGGCGCGGGGTGGGAGGTGGGGACCAACAGCGCGTAGGGATTGTTCGGGTCAACGGTGCCGTAGGTGCCGGGGTCACGGTCGATGCCAGGATAAATTTTGCTGTCGGTCGAATTCATCGTGAACTGATAGACCTTTCCTTGCGGCACGCCGGGCTGAGCGGTGTATTCCGGCGCGCGGACGTAATCCGGCCCGATGATGAAGTTGCCCTCGGCCGTCACCGGCGGATTGTCGGACCGCGCAACGATTGGATTGTAAGTCGGGTGTTTTTCAAAAACTGCCTTGGCCGCGGGGTCACTGTTTGAGAGGAGATTTTTCAACGCAGCGTTGAGGTTGGCGAGTTCGTCAGTGCTGGGGTTTACGCGGATGGCCGATACGTACCCCGGCGTGTTCGGGTCGCGAACGGGATTGGGAGGAAGACCAGGTTGGGCGGCGAAGGCCAAATTTACGCCGGCCAGCAGGTAGAGCGAAGTAACGCCGAATCGTAAGGGGGTGTTCATTTTCCGTTCCAGGTTAGGGGCAGGGGATGATTGCAGGCCGGGGCAAACGCGCCAAGTTTTTTGATTGCCCCAAATGGCCGCATCCGCCAAATTGCTGTCTGGCAATGGATTCTGCCGTCCCGCCTCGCGGGAAAACCGCCCCGGATTTTGCCGGGGCTGATGACTCCTACCAAACTAACCACTTGGAGTCATCATGCTTACTTACCTCTATGTAGCACTGGGCGGGGCCCTCGGCACCGTGGCGCGTTATGCGATTGGCGACTGGGTCGTCCGCCTGAGCGGCATTCCGGCGGAAACTTTTCCCTGGGGCACGCTCATCATCAACGTCACCGGCTCGTTTGTCATCGGTTTCTTTGCGGCGTTAACCTCGCCGGATGAAGGCCGCTGGGTCGTCGGTGGCACGGGGCGGCAATTTTTCATGACCGGCATCTGTGGCGGTTACACGACGTTTTCGTCCTTCAGCCTGCAGACGCTCAACCTCGCGCGCGACGGCGAATTTCTGCGGGCGGGCGGGAACATCGTCGGCTCGGTCACTTTGTGCCTCGTTGCCGTGTGGCTCGGTTATACCCTGGCGACGGCCATCAACCTCAAAAAAGGAGCTTAATATGAACCTCACCGGCGAATGTGTTTTACTGCGCGTTTTCATCGGCGAGATGGACAAGTTCGAACACCGGCCACTTTATGAGGCCATCGTGCTCAAGGCGCGCGAGCGCGGCCTCGCCGGCGCGACGGTGTTGCGCAGCCCGCTGGGCTACGGCGCGACGAGCCACCTGCACACGGCGAAAATCCTGCGCCTTTCGGAAGACCTGCCCATGATCGTTGAAATCGTGGACTCGGCGGAAAAAATCAACGTCTTCCTGCCGGTGCTCGAGTCGATGATGGACGGCGGCCTGGTGACGACGGAAAAAGTGAACGTGGTGCACTACCGGCAGAACAAGAAGATATGATGGTTGAATGGTTAAATTGCTGAATGGTTGAAAAGGCTGGATGCTTTGGGGAAAATTCAACAATTTAACCATCGAGCAATTCAGCAATTCCAGTGTCCCGCATTGCCAACGCTTTCGCCCAAGCCCGCGCCCAGAAACGCGCGGCCTTTGTCGCGTATCTTTGCGCGGGCGACCCCGACGCCGCGACGTCGCTGGCCGCCTGCCGCGCATTGCTTGAGGGGGGCGTGGACGTGCTCGAACTTGGCCTGCCTTTTACTGACCCGCTGGCCGATGGGCTGACGAACCAGCTCGCCGCACAGCGCGCGCTTGAGGCCGGCGCAAACCCGGAATCGGTCTTCCAACTCGTGCGTCAATTGCGCGCGGCCCATCCGAAGGTGCCCATCGTGTTTTACGTTTACTACAACATGATCTACGCGCCCGGCGTGGAAAATTTTTGCCAGCGCGCCGCGTCCGCGGGAACGGACGCTCTGCTGGCTCTTGATTGCCCGCCCGAGGAAGCCGGCGAACTGCTGGCCGCCTCCCGCAAACACAAACTGGAAAACATTTTCATCGTCGCGCCGACCACCCCGCCCGCGCGCATCGCGCGCATCGCCGCTGTTGCGAGCGGCTTCATTTACTACGTATCGCTCGAAGGGGTGACTGGTGAGCGCGCCGAATTGCCCGCGAGCATCCCGGCCGCGGTGAAGGAAATTCGGAAACACACCAAACTGCCTGTGGTCGTGGGGTTTGGCGTGTCGAAGGCGGCGCACGTGCGGCAAATCGCGACCGTGGCCGATGGCGTGGTGGTGGGCAGTGCGCTGGTGAACATCATTGCGGCCAATCTGGGCAGCCGGGCGAAAGTCCCCGCCGCCCTGGGCGCGAAGCTCATCGAATTGCAGGGCGGATTGGCAAAAAGCTAAGATTTTCGGGAAAAGCTTCAAACGGTGAAAGAAAAGGTTTTCTTTCGGTCATGAGATTGGGTATGGTCAACGCACCCCATGCCCGGGACTGCTCCCTCGGCCAATTTTTTACACGCTATACGACGACCCGCATGGATTACCGCGGGGGTTGGTGCGCTCCTTGCGCTCTATGTGTTCGTGGCGTTAAGCGCTTCGTTAAACAAAGGGCCTTCGTTTGACGAGGAGGAGGAACTGGCCGTCGGGTACAACATCTGGCTGAACCATGATTTCCGGATGGAAAGCGCCGACGGCGATTTAATCAAGCGCTGGGCCACCCTGCCTTACCTTATTTCCCGGCCCCGTCCGGCCTCGACCAAAAACGGCTACTGGCGCAATGCCCGACCCTACATCTTCGGGTTCGAATTTTTTTATCAGAGCGGCAATGCGCCGGATTGGCTGCTGGTGCAGGGCCGGATGATGGCCGTGTTGCTCGGGGCGGCCACGGGTTTGCTGGTATTTTGTTGCGCGAAGGAACTATTCGGCCTGCTTGGCGGCTTTTTCTCCCTAATCGTTTTTGTTTTCAGCCCGCACATGCTGGCCTTTGGCGGAATCGTCTCCACGGATATGTCAATTTGTTTTTCCCTGCTCGGGGCAACCTGGTCGGTCTGGCGGTTGCTGCATTGCGTGACCTGGCGGAGGCTGGCGGTGAGCCTGGCTTTTGCCAGCCTGCTGATGCTCGCCAAGCCATCGGCCCTGGTAATCTTTCCGATCACTTTCATCTTGATACTAATAAAACTTTTATTCCGGCGGCCACTGGAATGGCGCTTGGGCCGGCCCCGGATTGTTTCAGCGCCGCTGGCGCAAGTTGGCGTGTTCGCCGGTTTGTTTTTTATTCATGGGTTGTGCGCCTGGGCGGCCTTGTGGGCACATTATGATTTTCGTTTTGCGGCGAGCCCGAACCCCGCCGACCCGGGCCTGGTCTTTACCCATTACGAAAAGACCGACCCGGTGGATCCAGGGGTGGCATCTTTCATGAATTTGATGCACGACAAGCATCTGCTCCCCGAGGGGTTCCTGGAGGGCATTGATACCCTGCTGATGACCAATGAAAGCCGCCAGGCCTTCATGGATGGCCAGTGGAAGATTGGCGGGTGGGACACTTTTTTCCTGCACGCCTTGTGGGATAAAACTTCGCCGGCGTTATTGATCATGACGATCATCGGGCTGACGAGCTGGTGGTATACGCAAATTTTACGCAACCATTTGCCCGATGGAGAGCTAAGCCTCAAATCTGCGGCCGGCGGGTTGCCGCCTTCCCTTTATGACGGGTCGCCCTATTTCGTTTTGGGCGGGGTATATTTTGTCACCGCCGCCTTGCAAGAGGTTAACATCGGCCACCGCCACATCCTGCCGATTTACCCGGCGATTTATATTCTCAGCGCAGGATCATTTTCCCGCGTTTGGTTGCACGCCCAGCGGTGGACCCGGGCATTACTTGCGTGCCTGCTGGTCTGGCACCCTCTCGAATCGGCGTTGCTCTATCCAGACTATCTAGCCTACTTCAGCCCTTTCGTCGGTGGCCCGGCCCAGGGCTACAAGCATTTGGTGGACAGTTCGCTGGACTGGGGCATGGATTTGCCAGGGGTGAAAAAGTGGCTCGACGAAAACAACCCCAAGAATCACGACAAGGTTTTTCTCGCCTATTTCGGCACTGACAGCCCCGAGTACAACGGCATCATCGCCAACCGACTACCGAGCGCGCCGGACTGGCGGGCGGTGGTGCCGTTTCCCTATGCACACGGCATTTATATTATCAGCGCGACCCTGTTTGAGTCTGATTACACCTACTATTTTGGCCCGTGGAACACCGAATATGAGAAGCGCTACCAAAGCGCGCTGGGCAATGTGCTCAAATATGAGGCCACCAACACCAATCCAGACCGGCGGGCGGAATTGCTCAAGGCGCATCCTCCGCAATTCTGGAACGATGAATACAGCCATTTCGAAAAATTGCGTTTCGGCCGTTTATGCGCCTGGCTGAGGATTCATCGCCCCAGCCCGGACGCGAACGTCGGTTATTCCATCCTCATCTGGCGCCTGGATGTCAATGACCTGGAGGAAGCAATGTTTGGCCCTCCGCCCGAAATCGACGATTCTTTGCTCCTCGATCTGGCGCAGTGACGAAAGCTCGATTTCTCTAGAAAAAGGTGTAGTCATGGAGGGGCGACCAATTCCCCGCCGGCCGGGGCTGCGGGAATGGCTCGTCGCTACCCCATGATGCCGCGTTGTCATACTTGCCTAGCGGCCAAGCTCATCCTCCTGTTGGGTTGGGCGGTTTTGTTCATCCCAACCGCGAACGCCCATAACACGGTGGTCTATGACACCGTGCCCGGCTTTGCCATCGGTGGCGCGGGAAACATCTCCGGGCCTTTTTCCCTGCTCGCCATGGTGACGGTGCGGCTGCGCTCGCAAAATCTGGAAATTGACCTGACCATGGCCGATGCGGCGGCGTATGGCTTGCTGGCCAACGACCCGTACAACGCGGCTGTTTCCCCGCCGCAAAGCTCCGCCGCCACCACGCCGTTGGCGAGCAATGTGAGCCAGCCGGAATTTTCAGATCCGCATTTCATGCAGGATCACTCGCTGCTGGCCCAGCGTGGCGTGACTTTGCTGACCTTGACCAGCAACGGCGCCCCGCTCGTGCCCTTGTTGACCACGGTCGAAATGACCACGTCGCAGGACGTCGTCTTCCACCTTACTTATCCCCCGGTGTCGCGCGGGCAGTTGCACCTGCTGCTGAAATGTTTCGATCAATCCACCGCGGATAAAAAGGCCCTGATCAATGTCATGGATGCCACGGGGCATTCGCTCAGTCTGTCCAGTGTTGATGCCAATACGCCCGCGTTTGATTTTGACGCTAGTCCACCTTCCGTTCAGCCGGCCACTACGGCCATATCTGCTTTGACGGTGCGCCGCGGGCTCGGGGTGGTGGCGGGGATGGTCGTGGGCCTGGCGGTTCTCTGGCTGCTCTTTAAGCTTCGCCAGCCCCCGGCCAAGGATTAAGCGGCTCGCCCCGCCTCTCCAGTTGACAGTCCCGCCTCGGCGCGGAAAAATGCCCGTTATGAAATGGTATCGCGAGCCCCTCGTGCACTTTTTGCTCATCGGGGCTGCGCTCTTTGGGATTTTCACCCTGTGGGGTGGGGCGTCCGCCCCGGCGCCTAGCCGCTACCATGTTGCCATCACCCCCAGCCTCATCCAAAACCTGCAAGTAAGCTATCAGCGCCAAAATCAGCGGTTGCCCAACGACCGGGAATTGGCGGGCCTGATTGACAGCTATGTGCGCGAGGAAATTCTCGGTCGCGAAGCGCGCGCCCTCGGCCTCGACCAGGACGACCCCCTGATCCGCAGCCAGTTGAGCGGAAGAATGGAAGAATACCTGCAATCCAGTGCGGAAGCCGCCCCGCCCAGCGACGCGCAGTTGCAGGCCTTCCTGGAAAAAAATGCGGCGGATTTTCGCAAGGCCGATGGAACGCTGCCTGCGCTGTCCGAAATCCGCGCCGGTGTCCAGGCCGCCTACGATATCGCGCGGCGTCGCGAGACGGCGAACGCCGCCTACGAAAAAATCCGCGCCCAATACACGGTGGACATTGCGAAGGCGCCCTCGGCCAGCCCGACCGGAACATCCGCGGCCGCGGCGCCGAGTCCGGGAACTTCCTCAAAGTAAGCAATCCGGCGCCCGGGCCGGCCCTCATTCATTCTTGCCAGAACCGTTTGGGTGCCCAATAATCCAAAACTCGCATCTACCCATCCTTTCTGCCCAACCTGCGGGCGTAGTATAGAGGTAATACGTGAGCTTCCCAAGCTTGAATCGAGGGTTCGATTCCCTCCGCCCGCACCACTTTAATAATCAATGAGTTACGCGATTAGTTACCTGAAAAACGTGGCAAAGAATAGCATAGTCCACCAAGATCCGAAGATGGTTTAGGCAGATCACTACCACCTACCCCTAGTCGTAGGTACTTCTTGGCCGCCCCTAGGTTGTGCAGGTTTGTTGCGCTGACCGGTGTCTTTTCGAGCGCCATTTTTCCCCGAATAGATTGACACGATTGATGCAAATTGGGCTGCCAGGCCAGCGCACAAAGGAATCTTTTATTCGACCTTGGCCTATAGCGGATAGGCCGAGTTGCTCAATTTCTCCGCGCGGGGCATTTTTGGAAATGCTACACTTTTTGGGTTTTTTAGTGGGAAAGTCACTTGATAACGTCCTTTACATGGACGGATTCTTGAACAAAGGAATAATTTTCAGCGGTTAGCGTCCCTGACTGGTGGTCCATTTGGCTTGTTCCACCGGCTCCGCTATTTTTTCAGAATTGAGACATGTAATGCCCAAGCCCGGGAAAACTAAACCACCTTCCGGGTTTTGAGAACATCCCCGTTCGCCGGCGAAAACTGAATGCTGGTTGAGCCAGAATCCCCGAGCGAAGCCAATTCAGCTTTGGCTTCTTTTTTCTCCGCTAAATTGGCCTGCAATAATTTGCCCACCTTCTCCATCTTTAGGAGCTCGGCCACTGCGCAGGCGCTGGAATAGGCCACCAGCTCATAATTGGTCATCTTTTGTGCCGTGCAAATCAGTTGGATGTCCCTAATACAACCAGCCTCCGAACGGATGAGGCGATCCATGTCCAAAACTATCCCCATCATGCCACTGCACTGCTTGCCCTCAGGTTGAATCCGCACACTTTTGGCAGCTTCCGCAATTCGCGTGACATGACTTTTGGCCTGCTCGAGCTGCTTGCCAAAAATCTTTTTCACGAAACTATTGGAGACGGCGACAACCATTTTCTCCAAGGCCTGGATCTCGTGTTGCTCAGCGCTATAAAGATCCTGCAGGTCATCCGCCAGCACATCGTGAAGTGTTTTGGTAATAAGCATGGGAACAAGATTGGAGGGTTAAAAGCAAAGCCAAGTCAGCCTCTTTGATTAACTTCGAATCATGCCGGGCGACGCACTCCTGGTCAAACGGGACGATTGGTGCTCTAGCACCAAAATGAATTATCGATGCAATTGGTTTTTCCAGGCACACTCAGGCCAGTCGGATGATCATTTCCTCCCCCAGCAAGCGTTGCCATCTGGATAACAAAAAGCTGGGTGAATATTTTGCATAACTGGCGCCCTTATTTTTTAAACATTCATTAAAAAATAAACGCTCATGGCATTTCCAGCCAGTCTGATATAGGTTTTCCGCACCAACATTCCGAATATGCTCACCGCGAACAAAAGAGATATTTCGGGCACAGCGACAATCGGCGCTGAAGAAACGGGCGCTGAGCGGGCGTGGACTCGCAGTGAGGTCGAGAAATTATGTGGCACGCACCACACCGACTCTGCCGACAGCGGTAGCTCGACAGAATCTGCTGAGGCCCTTCGATATGTGGCGGCTGATCTGGCCCATGATTTAAACAACGTCCTCGCCCCGGTCACCACTTCCATCGAGGTTTTGCGCATGCATTATGCGGGAGACGATAAAGCGCAGGATCTTCTTTCCCTGATTGAACGACATGTGCGCCAGGGGGCGGATTTAACCCGACAAGTGCAGTCACTGGCCCAAGGGATCGGAAGTAGCCACGTATGCATCCGGCCGGAAATTTTAATGCGGGGCCTGCGAAAACATTTGAGGGATTCGTGCCCCAAAAACGTCGAAATTGAACTCAAAATCGATGACGATATATGGCCCGTGTTAGGCTCGCTGTTAAATTTGCATGAAGCGCTGGTCAGCCTTTGCGTCAATGCGTGTGAAGCCATGCCGACCGGCGGCGTACTGACGGTTACGGCCGAAAATATCGTGCTTAACAATGACTTCCCGATTTTGCCGACGCGAACGTCATCCCACCGCTATGTCATGTTTACGGTGAGTGACGCTCATGAAGGGATTGTCAACGATTTGCTGGAACACATCGTCGAGGTTGGATTCATGACCAAAAACGGCACGGAACAGGGCAAGGGGCTTTTTCGTGCCAACCAAATTGTTGAGGCGCATCACGGACATCTGATCATTCGCAGCGAGGCGGGAAAGGGATCAATCTTCAAACTCTACCTGCCGGCTGTGCCTAAAACGGCGCCCAAACGGGTTGCCGAGGATGCCCAATCTTTGCGCGGGCATGGCGAAGGGATTCTGGTGGTGGACGACGAAGAGGCGATGCGCGTGGTGACCCAGGAGACCTTCGAATCATTTGGCTACCGTGTATTGTCCGCCATGAATGGCGCTGACGCCGTTTCAACTTATTTGCAAGAGGGCCATGACATTGCGCTGGTGGTTACCGACATGAACATGCCAATCATGGATGGAGCCAGAACCATCCATGCCTTGCGAGAAATCAACCCGGCAGTCAAAATTATCGCCACCAGCGGCCAGCATGCCGCAGCCCAAGTACGCAGCGCGACCAGCGCCGGCGCCGACCTGTTCATACCCAAACCATACACCGCCGCCAATCTTTTGCGCACAGTGCATGAGATGCTAAGTCCGGCTCCGACCGCCCATGGCCTTTCCAGCTAAGTCTACGCCCTCGCCGTACACCACGCGCCGCCGCATCTTGGTGGTTGAGGACCAGGCTGATGCTGCCGCCACGTTGGCCTTATTGCTCCGGCTTCATGGGCACGAAGTTAACGTCGCATTGGACGGCACGGCCGCCCTGCAAGCCCTGCAAACTCTGACCGCCGATGTGGTTTTTATTGATATCGGGTTACCCGACATGGATGGTCGCGAAGTGGCGCGGCGGATAAGGCAGTCGGACCAAAATGGCGCGTTGCTGATTGCGGTGACGGGGTACGGGGCCGCGGAAGACTGTCATCGATCGGCGGAGGCGGGCTTTAATCATCATCTGGTCAAGCCGGTGACCATCACCGTCATAAACAAAATTCTGGAAACAATTCAATAAATACAAAGATTTCACCATCCAGAAAAGAAAATGAAAACTCAAGCCTACGCTATGCCGTCCGCCACCCGCGAAATCATCCAGGGCAACTGGGATGTCATCAAAGGCAAACTGAAGCAACAATACGGTCGATTAACCGACAACGACCTCACTTACGTCAAAGGCAAAGAGGAAGAATTGGTCGGGCGCCTCGAGAAGGCGATGGGCCAGGAGCGCAAGGAAATCGAACGCTTCATTAAAAGCTGCGGCTGCTAGGCAACCTCCGTGCGCAGGAACACGGACAGCCGTGCTCCTTAGTAAATCCCCCTGTCACATTTTCCCCAAACCTTACCCCTCATGCCTCACTATAAAACAATTATCGACCTCCTCATGGAGGAACTCACAGAAATACGCGATCTGGAAAACAAGTTCCTCAATATTCTACCCCAGATGCTGAATGCGGCGACCGACCCCAGCTTGAGGGCCGCGCTGGAGTCAAGCCATCACCAATTGCAGAACTTCCTCCTGGCTTTCGACAAAGTCACCCTGGCCCTAAAACTGCCGCCACGTCCAAATCCCGATCACTTAATCCGGTTATACATGGGCGATAATTTGCGTTTGCTCGACGGATGCTCAAAGTACGCCGCGGACGCAGCTTTGATCAGCATGGCCCTGAAGATGGAACATTACCTCAATGCAGCGTACCTGAATGCCTGCATTCATGCACGAATGCTCACCTTGGATGAAATCAGCGACTTGTTGAGTTCGCGCCTGAAAAACAATGGTTCACTTTTCAAGTCACCCCAAAACGCCACCACCCTATTCATGCCCGATACCGAGGACGGCAAAGAAGAAGCAACCCCAATTGTCAGCGCCGGCCTGGCCAGTTGAACACGCAAAAACCCATGAAGCCAACAAGCACGGTTTCATATGAAGAACTTTCTGCACGCACAAAAGAATCGCCTACCGTTGTCCGGGCCAAGTCTCTGTTTAAAGTCACCGTCAACTTTAATTAGCGCTGATCCGCTCAAGTGATTCCCGGCGAATGAAGCCCTTTTCCAGGGCGTAATGGATGAGTTCAGCTGTTGTACGCACACCTAGTTTGGCCATGGTGCGGCAGCGGTGGTTGCGTACAGTGAGTTCGCTGAGGCCGAGAGCAGCCGCGACTTGCTCGTTGCTGAGACCGCGGCCAAAGAGGCGGAGAAGCTGTTGTTCGCGAGGAGACAGAATCTTGCTGAAGGCCACCGGGTCGTTCCGCTGAGATGTCGCCGCCCGGCGGATCGATTCGGAAAAATATCGTTCGCCACTCATAACACACTGAATCGCATTTGCCAGTTGCTCGACAGTTTGCTCCTTTTTGTCAACAAAGCCATTCAGCTGGGAATGCATCACTTGGTGCAGGGTAAATTCATCACTATAGCCGGACAGACCAATGACCTTGCTTCGCGGAGAAACTTTCAGCAGGTCGATGAGCAAATCGAGCCCATCGCGGTCTGGTAAGGCCAGATCGAGAATAATCAAATCAGGCTGTCTGGCCTGAACGAGCTCGAGACCTAATTTGGCCGTGCCGGCACCAACCGCGCGAGAGCCAGGAACAGCTTCCAGACATGCCTTGAGCAGAAGCTCGCGCATAAGAGCATGGTCATCTATCACGATGATTTTCATGGCTGCTATACAGCTACAAGCATATGATTAAAACTTAGGAAAGGCAAGTTAGCCTTTCTCGAAAACCGGCAGGGCAAAACTTTAACCCATTTTTTACTGAGGCTTAAACACTATTGGCAGGATTTGACCTTTCCCATGAGATAGGCTGGAATACGACTTTCAGCAAAAACCATGCGAGCGACGACCATCTTCCTGGTGGACTTGCCTGAGTCTGCACGAAGCTGTGCACAGCAGGCAGCGGAGAAAGCATTGCCCGAAGCCCGATTGGTGAGGGCGGCGACAGTCAAAGAAGCCTTGCAACACTCGCGGACGAATCATCGGCAAATATTGCTCCTCACGGACATCGATGAAATGGAAGTGGCCCTGGCTGCACAGGCGACCGATGCAGGGGAAATGCCCCGGTGGGCTACCGTGGTCATCGGCCGAACCTCGGTTGATGTGGCTGAATCCATACCCCTCGAAGAGTGTACCCCTGAACGGCTGGCACGGCTTTTTCATTCGACTCTGATGCAGCATGAACTGCTCCGGGAAAATATCCAATTGCGCGGAGATCTGAAGACCATTGCCCGCCGCCTCGGCCACGATCTAAGCTCGCCACTCAACTGCCTGCACCTCAATTGCGAATTACTGGATGAATTGCTGAATGGAACCGACCCTTCCTTAGGAGCCCAAGTCGGAGTCATCCGGGGGTCATTGACTGAGATTGCGCACCTAATTCAACGCTACACCGACGTAGTCAAAGCATCGGCAGAGCCAATGCCAGCCGCCGAAGTAGCGATGGGTGCCGTGGTGAATAGCGTGCTTGATCGTCTGGAAAGTGTCATCAAGCAAAAACGCGCCACCGTGCAACTACCGAATAACTGGCCGGAGGCAAAAGGGGTGTCAGCATGGCTGGAAATTGTCTGGTGGAATTTGTTGGCGAATGCCCTCGCGCATTCTCACGCTTCAACCCCCATTCAACTTGGCGGAGATCGTAATGGCAATGAAGTGCGATTTTGGGTGGCGAACTCCGGGGCGGCGGTGCCGGTCGAAATTAAGGAACAGCTTTTTCCGCGGTTTGACCGGCTGCACACCCAAAACCGGCATGGCCTTGGCTGGAGCGTGGTGGAGCGGTTAATTTCGCTGCAGGGCGGGCGATGCGGTTATGAAAGACGCCGAGACGATTCATCCGTGTTTTACTTTACCCTTCCCGTTGACACCGGCCACTTTTGAATCAGGGGCAGCATTAAGGGCTCGGATAGCCGCGGACAAGGCGTTATCCAAAGCCTGCACCCCGACCGGTTTCGTCAGTTGCAGCATAAATCCAGCGGCCTGGCTGCGATGGATGTCTTCTTCCGAGCCATAGCCAGTCAAAGCGATGCCCACCAAGCCTGCACGTTCGCGCAACGCCGACATAAGTTCATAGCCGGTGCCATCGGGCAGGCCAATGTCGGAAATCAACAGGTCGATTTTCTTTTGGCCAAGGAACACCCGGGCTTCCGCCAGGCAATTCGCCACGGTGACGGAGTATTTGCGCCGGGCCAGCAACTGGGCCAGGGCTTGCGCCGTGGAGGGGTGATCCTCTACGAGAAGCACGCTATAAGCACCGCCGCCATCATTCACCGTCGAAGCCGGCAAGATCGCAGTGGTAGCATTGGAAGCTGGCAAGTAGGCGTGTCCATTGGTGTCATATAACGGCAGTTTGATGGAAACCTTGGTGCCCTGGTCGCGGCCACTGCTAGCTGCAGTTATGGATCCAGCATGTAGCTTTACCATCATCTTGGAGATGGCTAATCCGAGACCCAAGCCACCAAAACGATGCGGTCCACCCTGGATGACATGGTCTCCTTGGGAAAAAGGTTGAAAAACCCGATCCAACTCGCTCGGCATCATTCCTAGGCCAGTATCGGCAACCGTGACCATGAGCCTGCCG
>JABDGR010000030.1 GCA_013285985.1 Verrucomicrobiota bacterium | reverse complement strand
TTGGTCGCCCGGGGCGAGGTCAGTCACCACGTCGGAGACTTTTTGGCGCGCGGCATCCCACAAACCCGTGCGTTGCATGGAGGCGCTTTCGTCGAGCACTGCGACGACGCTTTGCGGAATGGTCGGCGGGATGAGCGAGGGCAATTGCTGTTTGAAAAACGGCCGCGCGAACCCAAAAGCCAGCGCGGCGACAATCAAGCAGCGCAGGAGCAACAACCACGGGTGCTGGATGCGGTTGCGGCGGTCGAGCTTCGGCGGCGAGGGGTTGAGAAAACGGGTGGCGCTGAAAACGACGCGCGTCTTCGTCGCCTGCCGGATGAGGTGGGCGATGATGGGGCCGACGATGAGCGCGGCCCCGAGGAGAAACCATGGCGAGAGGAAATTCACAGTTGCGTCCTCCGGCGCGCGGCGAGGCGGCGGGCCTGGTTGGCCTGGAGCAGTTCGAGCAGCACGAAGTCCAGCGGCTGGTCGGTGGTGGCCACCTGGCGGGTGACGCCGCGTTTTTCGAGCGTGGCCTTGACCTCGGCCTGGTGGGCGTCGAAGCGTTGTTTATAGCCGGCGCGGGCCTGTGCGGGATCCACGTAAAGGCTGCGGTTGCTCTCGATGTCCTGCCACAGTGCGGCTTCGCCGAACTCGAGGTTGATTTCCGCCGGGTCGAGGATTTGCACGGCGCGGACGTCATGCCGCGCGGCGGCGAGGCGGGCGAGGGCCTGGTCCCACTCAGTCACCGGCGCGAGAAAGTCGGAGAGCAGCAGCACGAGGCTGCGCTTGGGGCAGAGTTTCGCCACTTCGTCGAGCGCGTGGCCGAGGTTGGTGTCACGGCCCTCGGGCGGGCGCTCGAGCAACGCCATCATGTGGCGGAAGTGGCCGGGCTTCCAGCGCGGGGGCAGGTAACTGTGCACTGTGCCGTCAAAGAGCGCGAGGCCCACGACGTCGCGCTGCTGGCCGAGGAAATACGCGAACGTCGCGGCGAGGGTGCGCGCGTAGTCGGCCTTCGTGCGGCCTTTGGAGCCGAACATCATCGAGCGGCTGGTGTCCACGAGGATGAGGCAGCGGAGGTTCGTCTCGTCCTCGAATTTCTTGACGTAATGGCGGTCGCTGCGGGCGAGGAGCTTCCAGTCGAGGTAGCGCAGGTCATCGCCCGGACTGTACTGGCGGTATTCGGTGAACTCCACGGAGAAGCCGGCATAAGGGCTGCGGTGCAGGCCCGACCACAAGCCCTCGACCACCACGCGCGCGCGAAGCTCCAGGTCCTTGATGGCGAACAAGGCCTGCGGGTCGATGCCCTGCGTGGGCAATGCGGCGGTGGGTGGCATGACAATTCAATAATCAAACATTCTTTGGCAGTGCATCGATGAGCTTTTGAATGACCTGCTCGACGGAGACGCCGTCGGCTTCAGCGCGGTAATTGAGAAGGATGCGATGGCGAAAGACGGGGGCGGCGAGGGCGCGGATGTCGTCGCCAGTGACGTGGGTGGCGCCGCGCCAGAGAGCGCGGGCTTTCGCGCCGATGACGAGGGCTTGGGCCGCGCGGGTGCCGGCACCCCAGTTAATCCAATTCTTCACGAAGTCCGGCGCGCCGGGTGTTTTGGGTCGCGAGCTGGCGGCGAGTTTCACCGCGTAACGCACGACGGCTTCGGCCACGGGCACGCGGCGCACGAGTTCCTGGAATTTTATCACATCCTCGCCGGTGAAAATGCCATTCACCGCGGTGGCGGCGCGCGAGGTGGTCTGTTGCACGACGGCGACTTCGTCGTTCTCGGGCAGGTAATCTATCATTACATTAAAGAGAAAACGGTCGAGCTGGGCTTCGGGCAGCGGGTAGGTGCCTTCCATTTCGACGGGGTTTTGCGTGGCGAGGACGAAGAACGGCTCGCTCAACGCGTGGCGAATGCCCGCGGCGGTCACCTGGTGTTCCTGCATCGCTTCGAGGAGCGCGGCCTGCGTCTTGGGCGGGGTGCGGTTGATTTCGTCAGCGAGGATGATGTTGCCGAAAATCGGCCCGCGCACGAAAGTCAGCTTGCGGCCCTGGTCGGTCTCGGTGAGGATTTCGGTGCCGGTGATGTCGGCGGGCATCAAGTCCGGCGTGAACTGGATGCGCTGGAATTGGAGCGAGAACGCGCCGGCGATGGTTTTGACGAGGAGAGTTTTAGCCAGGCCGGGCGCGCCGGTGATAAGGCAGTGGCCGCCGCTGATGAGCGTGAGCAGGATCTGCTCAATCACATCGCGCTGGCCGACGATGACCTTGGCGAGTTCGGTTTCGAGGCGCTGGCGGCCCGCTTGCAGGCTTTCAAACGCGGCTTGTTCGGAGGCGATTTTGGTGGGTTCCACGGTTTTGTTTTTTGAGGATGAGGGAAGTTAGTGGGTTGAAGCGTAGAAAAGGATGTTGATGAACATGGGGTAAGCTTGCGCCATGGAAAAGCGCTTAAAATAGTCCTCGTTTTCGCCTTCATGCTCCCAGCCGTCGCCGTAATGGTTGTTGCGGCAGATGAGGGCCATCATGTGGTCGTGGTCGTCGAAGATGGCGTAGTAGTGCGGGTAGTGGTCGCCGGTGAGGTAGTCGGAGTTGTCCCAGGAAGGGGCATTGGGAAAGTACCGGCCTCCGGCGCTGGGCATTTGCGGGAGATACTTGAAGTCGAAGACGCTGTGGAAAATCGGGTGGGAGAGGGGCAGCTCCACGATTTCGCGGTCGGGGAAAATCCGTTTGAATTGGTCGTAGACATATTCCCAGGTGCTGTCGCCCCAAAAATCCTCCGCCATGAGGAACCCGCCGCTGAGCAAATAATGGCGCACGATTTTGACCTCATCATCCGACAGCGCCAGCCGGCCGTTGGCGACCATGTACACAAATGGGTAATCCGCCATTTCTTGCGGCGCGATGTGAACGTATTTGAAAGATGGATGGACTTTAAGGCTGGTGACCTGGAAAAGACGGAAGCCGAGATTCAAGTCAGCGTCCGGGGTATCGTCATCCCAAGAGCGACCAAAGCCGCCGCCGCCACCGTCTGGAGTGTAAATGAGCCGGGCAAAAGTGAAGACATCGTCCTCGAAGCCCGGCTTGAGGGCTTTTTGCATCTTATTGACCATCGCCTGTTCGGCGGGGTCGCTGATGATATAGGAACGATTGCCGCCGAAACCGCCACGTCCGCGCCCGCCCCGACCAAAACTGAGACCCGGGCCGTAGCCGCCCGGCCCATATTGCGCGGTGGCCACCAGCGTCAACGCGCCGAGCGCAGGCAGCAGGATAACCACGCTGCGCCGGAATGATTTGCTGAAATTAAACATGAGTGAGGCGAAGCGCGTTCAAAGGATAAAAACACAAAGGCATTATTGCTGAGGAGCGACTGGCGTGGTGGTGGCTGTATCGGTGGCCGGTGTTTCCGGCGCGGGCGTTTCTGCCGTGGGTAAGGTGGCCAGCAGAGTATAGGCGTCGCGGAAACGCGGGGCTTCTTCCAGTGCCTGCAAGACCTGGCGGCGCGCGCCGGTGATGTCTGTTGGCTGCATCATCTTGGCCACGCGATAATGGAGGGAAGCGAGGTCCTGCTGTTGCAATTCGAGCAAGGCCAGCCCGGCCTCGATGCCGTGCGTGTTATCGCGGAGTTGTTCGCTCGCATCCAGCAGGCCGCGCCAGCCGATGGGGCCCATTGGGTGGATGGCAATGGCGGCCTGGCTCCAGCGGGAGACCGCCGGCCAGTCCTTTTCCTGTTCGGCAATTTCCTGCAGGCGGCTGACGGCGGGCAGTGAATCGCCTTCGTGTTCGGCGACGACCGTGAGCGCCGCCTTCTCCGCCGCGGTGTCTTTCAGTTTGGCCGAAACATCCGCCAGCAAGAGATAAAGGTTTTCCTCGCCGGGCAGGTAGAGGCCGGTGGCGTTGATATCATTGATTTGGTCGCGCGCCTTGGTCCATTCCTCCTGCTCCATCAGCGCGGTGACTTGCTTCATCCGCGCATAGAAGTCATGCGGGTCCACCGCGGCCACGAGTGCCGGGGAGGCCAGCGTCGCGCCGGTCAGGCTTGTGGCCGAGCCATCGGCGGGTTCGTCCGGCCGGTTAAAAGTCCAGCCCTTGGCGAAGTTTTGTGCCTGTGCCTGGGCGTATTTGACGAAATCCTCGTCGAGTTGCGCGAGCGGGGCGAAATTATGCTCAAGGGCGTCATTCATTTGCTCGCCGGCGCCGAGCGCTTGCAACAGCGCTTTCACATGGTCGAGGCCGTATTTCTCGTTGAAGTATTGCACAACGAGCATGGACTCGAAATAGGCGAACTGGGTGTCGCGCATGGTCTTGGCCTGGAGGAAGGCGGCGCTCATGCTGCTGATGGGCTGCATCTTGCCCGAGAGGATGCGCGCGCAGTCATCTGCCGACATCCATTGGCCCCATTCCGGCCGGGCCTGGTGCTCTTCATAGACGGAGATTCCTTCGCTGAGCCAGCGGGGCATCTGGTTGTGGGTGAGCGTCAACGTCACGACGTGGGTGAATTCGTGCCACACGACGTCCTCCCAGTTTGATTCATGGGAGGAGGGGCTGTTGATGGTCACCACGGGGCCAAAGGTCACGCCGAGGAATTCACCGATGTCAGGCATGCCGAAAGTGCGGACGGAAAAATCCGCCGAGTTGGGAAAAACCTCGACCAGCACGGGAATGGAAAGGTCGAGGCCGTATTTTTTGGGAATCACCTCGCGGACTTGTTTGAGCAAGGCGAGCACGCGGGGGCCGTAGACGCGCGCCTCGGTCGGCTCCATGCAGAGGGTGAAATTGTTCTTCGCGATGGTGGTGTATTTGGAAATTTCGTCGTGCAGGGTGACGAGGTTGAACGCCTCGACATCGTAGCCGTCGTCCTGATGGGCCTGGTTGGCGAGTGTCCAGCCATCGTCTTCCTTGCCGAGGCGCAGCAAATCCTGGGCGAGTTGCACGCGCGCGGGCGTGAAGGTGGAGTCGTTTTCCAGGGCTTGGTGCTGGAATTTCGCCCCGAGTTCAAAGCGGTAATTTTCCGAAAGTTTGCGGCCGATGAGGTAGTCCACGCGCGGGTTTTTGGCCCAGGTGGACAGCGCCTGGGTGCGGTAGGCGTCGCCCTGGTCGGGTTGATTATGGAGGTAGGCGATGACGGCTTGGAGCGCAAGGGCGCTTTGCTCGTGGGGGTTGATAGCGAGGATTTTTTGCAGCGCGTCGCGGGCCTCGTCGAAGGATTCGGCGTCAATCAGGTTTTCCGCGAGCAGGAGCAGGGTGGGGATATGGCGCGGGTTCGCGGCCAGGGCCTGCTTGGCGTAATCGGCGAATTTTTCCCGGTCATCAGGGCGGAAGGCCGCGGCCAGGCCAGCGAGCATGTCGGCGTCACCGGGGAAGGCCTTCAGACCGTCGCCAAAGCTTTTCGAGGCGAGCCGGTAATCATGCTTATCGAGCCCCAGTTGCCCGGCGTTCAAAAAAGCGTCGCGCACCGGGGGGGTGGATTGCTCGCCGGGGGTGAAAAACCGCTGGAGCAACTGTTTGGGGTCGAATTTTTGGCCGCCGATGTTGAGCAAGGCTGCTTCGCCAATGTCGTTGAGCAAGGGCGGCGGCAGCGGAGTTTGGGTGTACTGCTGCCGGTCATAGAGGCGGTTCAGGAGGCCTTCGATATCTGTGAGCACCTGCTGGGCTTCGCTGGCTTTGCCGGTGTCGAGGCAGGCCTGGCGCAAGAGGAGCAGGAGGCGGATGCTCGAGTTGTCATTGACGGTGGCGTTTTTGAGCGTCGTGTAGGCTTCGTTGTATTTGCCCTGGGTCAGGAGGGCTTCGGTTTCGACGCGCAGCAAGACCTCGCTGGGGTAGGTTTTGTTAATGGCGTCCCGGGCGGCAGCGGCGGCCTCGGCATAATCGCCGTGGCGCAATTTCTGGAGGGCTTGATCGGTGGGGCTCGCTGGGGCGGTGGCCGCCGGAGCGGGGATGGCAACCGGGCCCGGCGTGCGCTGGCCGGCGCAGAACACGGACGTAACCAACAGGAAAAGCAAAAAGTGGCGGGGCCGCAGATTGGACCGGGTAAGGCTCCGCAATCTTGAACAATCCATAGTCGGGGACATAAGCGGCAATACGATTGGCTGGCAAGCGGCTAACCAAAAATTCCCCGAAGGTTCATTCCGGAAGGGGCAGTTTAATAACCCAGCCGGGCCCGTAAAGTTCCAGCCCTTCCGGTCTATTTTCCAGCTTCCAGAATGATGCCGGCAAGGTGACGTCAGGCCCAATCAGGCGGCTTTTGGGCGGGTTATTCCAGGTTTGACAGGTGGAGGGCCTGGAATTATGGAATGTATCCTGCTTTGCAAACTGCCTAATGCCTGGGAAGCCCCGCAAAAAATTGCTTCTCGAACATCGGGAAATCGTTTATATGCGCTTGTTTAACTCATCCTCCTTCCCGCTTGGAGCCTGGATGTGCCATTCATGATTTCCCTCTTTACCGCCAAAACGGGCAACTCCATCGCGAGCCGCTGCCGTGAGGACGAGGCTACTCGCCTGCGTCTGCGCTACAAGCCGTACTACCACACTTTCGACCGACAAGTCGGCACCCACGTCTGGCTCGGCGGAGCGGAGATGGTGATGTTGAGCAGCAATGACTACCTCGGGCTGACGCATCATCCCAAAGTCATTGAGGCGGCGCAACGGGGCCTGGCGGAATGGGGTACCAGCACCACGGGCGCGCGACTCTCGAACGGCAGCCGTTCCTACCACCAGCAACTGGAGGAAAAGCTCGCGGCCTTCCTCGGCAAGGAAGCCTGCCATATTTCCGTCGCCGGTTATATTTCCTGCATGTCCGCCATTCAGGCCTTCGCCCAAAAAGGCGACGTGGTGCTGGGCGACAAAAACCTGCATTCCTCCATCTGGGCCGGCATCGGGCTCACCCAGGCCAAGGCCGAGCGCTTCGCCCACAACAATCCCGAAGATCTCCGCGAACTGCTTTCGTTCGAATCTCCAGAGACACCGAAAATCGTCGCTTTTGAAGGGGTTTATTCCATGGAGGGCCACATTGCCCCCATCCCGGAAATCCTCACGGTGACCGCCGAGCACAATTGCTTCCACGTCATGGATGACGCGCATGGCTTCGGCGTCCTCGGCCAGCACGGCCGCGGCACGGCCAATCATTTTGGGGTGACCGGAAAAATCGACCTTATCGCCGGGAGTTTTTCCAAGGCCCTGGCCAGCACGGGCGGGTTTGTCGCCGGTTCGCGCGAAGTCATCGAATACCTGCGCTCACATTCGAAGCAAACCATCTTCAGCGCCGCGCTGGCCCCGGCGCAGGCCTATGCCGCCGAAGCCGCGCTCGACCTGCTCCAGTCCGAGCCGGAGCATTTGCGCCGCTTGTGGGACAATACGCGCCGCTACAAGGAAATCCTCCACGATCTCAAGCTCGACACCTGGGGCAGTGAAACGCCGGCGGTACCCATCGTCCTGGGCACCAAGGAGCGCGCCTACCGCTTCTGGCAGCACTTGATGGATCACGGTGTCTTCACCGTCATGTCCATTGCGCCCGCCGTGCCGCCCGGCAAAGACTTGGTGCGCACCGCGATTTCCGCCTGTCACACGGACGAGGACCTTTCGAAAATCGGCGACGCGATGGCGTTTGCCGCCCGGCGATTGTAAGGAAAAATTTCGACAAAGACGCCCGAACGCGAAGAATTTGTCGTGGTGTCATGAAATACCCCGGCAAAATTTTGTTTCTGGCGTTGATGGGTTGGGTGGCGTGGCCCAGCGTGGCTTTTGGCCTTGGCCAGCCGTCCTATGTTGAAGCCGTTGCCGACCCGGGAAGCTTCGCGCTCGCCCAGGGTAACACCACGGCAGCGCTCTATGTGGATTCGGCGGACTGGCCGGGCGTTGTGCGCGCTGCGGGCGACTTGCAAGCCGACCTCGCGAAGGTCACGAACCATTCTCCCGCCATCCTGCATGATGGCCAAAGTCTTTCCAGCAACGTGGTGATTATTGGCACCCTCGGCAAAAGCGCCATCATCGATAAACTCATTCAGGAAAAGAAAATTGAGGTGAGCGGCATCACGGGTAAATGGGAATCGTTTTTTCTGCAGACGGTCGCCGATCCGTGGCCGGGTGTTTCCAGCGCGTTGGTCATCGCCGGCAGCGATAAGCGCGGGACGATTTACGGCATCTACGACCTCTCCGAACAAATCGGCGTCTCGCCGTGGTATTGGTGGGCGGATGTGCCGGCGCCGCACCGTGACGCCCTCTTCATCAAGCCGGGTAAATTTGTACAGGGCGAGCCATCCGTCAAATACCGGGGAATTTTCCTCAACGACGAAGCCCCCGACCTGACCAACTGGGTGACGAAGACCTATGGCACGGTGCCCGGCTCGAACGGCGTGGCCAATTACAACCACGAATTTTATGCGCGGGTGTTTGAGCTGATTTTACGGCTCAAGGGCAACTACCTCTGGCCGGCGATGTGGAACAACGCCTTCAATGAGGATGATCCAGAAAACCCCCGACTGGCCGACGAATACGGTATCGTCATGGGCACTTCGCACCAGGAGCCGATGCTCCGGGCGCAAAAGGAATGGGATCGCGGCCCGGGCCGCCAGTATGGCAACTGGAATTACAGCCGCCCGGATCTGCAGCCCGCGCTGGAGCAATTCTGGCGCGAGGGCATCACGCGCAATAAAAACTACGAAAGCATCCTCACCCTTGGCCTGCGCGCGGAAAACGACAGCGGTGCGCCACTGGGCGGGGATTTGACCGAGCAAGTCATCGCCGCGCAGCGCAAGCTGATTGCCGAGGTCGTCAACCCGGATGTGGCCAAAGTCCCGCAGCTTTGGTGCCTCTACAAAGAGGTGATAGATTATTACAATGCCGGCCTGCGCGTGCCGGATGACGTGACGCTGCTCTGGGCGGAGGACAATTGGGGCGATATCCGCCGCCTGCCCACCGCGGCCGAGCGCGCGCGCAGCGGCGGCGCGGGCATCTACTACCACTTCGATTACCACGGCAGCCCGCGCAACTACCAATGGCTCGACTCCAGCCCGCTGCCGAAAATCTGGGACCAAATGTCCCTCGCCAAACAATACGGCGCGGACCGCGTTTGGATAGTCAACGTCGGCCATCTCAAGGGCGAGGAATTGCCGACGGAGTTTTTTCTGAGCCTGGCGTGGAACACAAACCGCTGGACCAATGAAAACCTCGACGAGTTCACCCGCCTCTGGGCCACGCGCGAATTTGGAACCGATCACGCCGCTGACATCGCGCAAATCGTCTCGCAGTATCCAAAATTCAACGCGCGACGCAAACCGGAGCTGTTGGAGCCATCCACCTACAGCCTGACGAATTATCAGGAAGCCGACAACGTTGTGGCTGATTACAATGCGCTCGTGACGAAAGCGGGAAGAATTTCTGCCGAACTGCCGGAGAATAGGCGCAATGCGTTTTATGAATTGGTGCTCTTTCCCGTGAAGGCATCCGCGAATTTGAACGAAATGCATGTCGCGGCCGGCAAAAACCAGCTTTATGCGCAGCAGGGCCGAGCCAGCACCAATGATTGGGCCGAGCGCACCGAGGATTTATTCAAGGCCGATGCGAATTTGATGGATTATTTCAACAATACTTTCGCCGGCGGAAAATGGGGCCATTTTATGGATCAAGTTCACATCGGCTACACCTCGTGGAATAATCCGCCGCAAAATGTCATGCCGCGCGTGACTCGCCTGGCTGTGTCGTCGGCGGCTCAAATGGGCGTGGCGGTCGAAGGCACCGCTGATGCCTGGCCCGGTGCGGCGGGAGAGCCGGTGCTGCCAAAATTCGATGTTTTCAACCAGCAACGGCATTATCTTGATGTGTTTAACAAGGGGCAGGAGCCGTTTAATTTCGCCGCAGCCGCCAGTGCGCCGTGGATTGTGCTCAGCGCAGATAAGGGGGCGATTGAGAAGGAGCAACGCGTGTGGGTCAGCGTGGATTGGAGCAAGGCACCCAAGGGCATGGCGGATGGGACGGTGAAAATTTCTGGTGCGCGCGGGGATGTGTCCGTGAAAGTTGCGGCCTTTAACCCCGTCGAACCGGCACGCGATGCCGTGCAAGGTTTCGTTGAGGGCGAGGGCGTGGTTTCCATTGAGGCGGAGCATTTCACCAAAAACTCTGCGGTTGGAGCGGCGCGTTGGGAAAAAGTGGAGGACTATGGCCGCACGCTCTCCGCCATGCACACCCGTGCACCCGTGGATGCGCCGGCGGCGACACCGGGGAAGGATTCGCCGTGCCTCGAATACCGGATGTATCTCTTCAGCCCCGGCCAGCTGGCCACTTATCTGGTAGTTGCACCGACATTGAATTTTGATCCGACGCGCGGGCTGCGCGTGGCGGTGTCGTTCGATGACGAGGTACCGCAGACGCTTACCCTTGTCCCGCAAAATTTCAGCGCACAAAATGGCAACAGGGACTGGGAGGAATCCGTCCGCATTAACGCGCGCTACATTGGCTCGACCCACGCGATTGCCCAAGCCGGTTACCACACACTCAAAATCTGGATGGTGGATCCGGCGGTTGTTCTCGAAAAAATCTTCATCAACACCGGCGGCCTGCAAGGCAGCTACCTCGGGCCTCCGGAGAGTTTTCACCGTTTGATAACGGATTCCAAACAATGACCAACGACAAGCCTACGCAGATTGCTAAAATCGTGCTGGTGCGGCCCGACCGCATCGGGGACGTGGTCATCACTTCCTCGTGCTTCGAGTCACTGCGGAAAGCGTTGCCCGGCGTGGAAATCCATTTGGCCGCGCAAGTACGGATGGGACCGCTTTTTCACCGTCATCCCGCGCTCAAAAGTTTCCTCGCTTTGCCGGAGAGCGGTGACGGCAACTCGCGGATTGAGGCCATGACCGAACAGTTCCAAAAGCTCCAGCTGGAGTGCATTGTGCACCTGATTCCCGATGCGGATATTGAGTGCGCGGCGGCGAAGGCGGAAATTCCCCGGCGCCTAGGCTTTCGCCACGATGGCGGCCAATGGCTTACGGAATCGCGAGTCGGCCCGAAAAAGCGCGGGGAGAAGCACGAGGGGCTTTATAATTTTGATTTGCTGGAATTAATCGGTGTTCCTGCGCCGATCAAATTGACTCCGTGGCTAACGCCCGAAGAAACCGCGCTGGCCCGCCTGGCGACGAAACTGCCGGCGGGTATTTCTGCCGGTAATTATTCCGTGCTCCAGGTGGGCTCCCATGCTGGCAAGCCGCGCATCGGCCCGGAATTTTTCATTGCCGCGGCACGCTGGTTGATGGAGAAGCGCGGTCTGCGTGTACTGCTTATTGGGGCAGAACCGGACGATGACATCATCGGTAAAATCATCGCAGGTGTTGGTGGTGCATCGGCAACGGTTCACGATTTCTGCGGAAAGACAGACCTGGCTGAATCCGCCTTTCTGCTGCGCGACGCCGCGGTGGTCTTTGGGCGAGACAGCGGCCCGGCCCACCTCGCCGCGGCGATGGGGGCCCGCACGGTGACTTTGATGCTCGAGCCGGAGCGCGAGAATTCCGCGCAACGGTGGAAGCCCCTGGGTAAATATTCCTGGGCGCTGGAAAAGCCGATGGAGCGCCATTGGTATGAGTCCCGCGAACGATTTGCCCGCCGCAACCTCGCCCAATATGCACCTACGGAAGTGGTGGAGGCCCTGCGGCAGGCGTTGGAAGCCTAAGGTTTCGATACTATTTTTGATTACCACTTTTACTGTCCTGCTTGCGGAAAAGCAAAAAGAGCAGGCAGCCGACGACAGCGGCGCCAGTTACGCAAACGGCAAACAGCGCGACGTAGCCCAGGGATTGCGGCAGCGGGTTGGAGTCGTATTCCACCACAAAACCGTGCAGCTTGGTGTCACCTGGCTGGCCGGCCCATGCGGGTTGCCGCGAACTTTTTGATTCTGCATAAAAGCACAGATGGTTTTTGTGAACGCTTTCATTGTTTTGCGGGTGAGCGCTCCAATTTGTATAAGTGAACAGTCCTTCGCCGTGGGACCATTCCCAGCTATTGTCGGGCGGGGTGGAGGCGGGCGATTGAGTGCCACCGAGCCACGGTCCAAGCGAATCGCCACTTGGGCCATCCAGCCAGAAGTCGGCGTCGTCCACCAGTTTGAACACAAAGGCGTTTTCCGACGATGAAGTCAGAGTTGCGAGATAACCGGTGTGCGCGATCGCATAGGCTTCAGCGTCATCCCACGTAATGCCCGCGGGAGATTCGACGGCTTCGTAAAAATGCCCGTTGCCGCCCTGGTCGGCCCGCCATTCCGTCAGCTCGACGCTGTGGATTGGCGCCGGCGGCTGAAAAATGGTTCCGAGCATGGGCAGGGCCAGCAAGGCGAGGTAGGGGGATTTCATGAAGATTAAAAGAAAAGCAGATAAGTGCGAACCGGGCCTAAAAATTTTCCGTCCACAGCATCAGTGGTTCGGGACCGGCAACCGAGTGATTCGGACCGTGAACTTCATGCATGAAGATGATTTCCAGACTCGTCAATTGCTGGTTGCCCGGGTGGGATTCATCCCATTCACGCGCGAGATACCGGGCGAAATACGGTCGGTAGGACGCATAGTCATCATAAGCGAGGTCGAGCAGGTAACTGCACCAGCGCTCGTCGCCGTAGGTTTCCGCGACGAAATCCGGGTGGGCAAAGCGCGGCGGGGACTCTCCCGTCAGCACATTCACCGCCTGGCCGTCTTTGGTCCAGCCGCGCAACACGTACCAGCCATCGTCCGTCTCTGGCGTGGGAGCAAACATGTCGAACCGTTGGTCCAGGCCGGTGTCAGTCGCGAATTTTTGCCCGTTGAAGGAGATAACGGCGGTGTGGCCGGGGAGGCTGTCGTAATTCAAAAGCAGCATGAAAACGATAATCGCCAGAACCGCGGCGGCACTGGCGACGCGCCAAACCCGGGTCAGGCCCCGTCGCCAGACCGCCGGCGCAGGCAGTGGTGAGATGGGAACCGCTTTTGTTTTCTGCTGCCATTTGGGCAACCCCAGCTTTTTTGCCAGCCACCGGCCGAGGGGCTCGGCCAACCAGGTCCAAAATTCCGCGGGCAGCAGCATGAGCATGAAGGCATTCATCGCCACCCAGAACAGGCCCATCTGCATGAAAATGCCAAAGCCGAGTTGCATGCCTCCAAATATCGCGAAGCCCAGCAGCCGCCCCCAGCCGCGGCGAAAGGGCAGGATAAATAGCAGCGGCCCGTAAAGCTCGAGGTAGAGCGTCGCCATGGTCAGCCACGCGGTTATCGAGTCGAATTGGTTCAGCCACTGCCCCAGCGGCCGGGCGTAAATTTCCTGCGCGAGGGCGTAGTAAACCGCGGTGTGCTCCACGCGCCACGTGTCGCCCGTTTTGAGCATCCCGCTCACGATGTAGATGAGCAGAAATTGCAGGATTGCGCCGAAACTTGTGAGGCTCAGGTAGCTCGAACCCTCGGCAGGCGGCACGCGGCCCAGCCAGGCGTCCACGGAATAGCGCCGGTTGAGCGGCAGCAGCACCGCCCAGAAAAGCGCAATGTGCTCGGTCATGTCTGCCCCGAACAGAACCAGTGGGTTGCGGGCCTGGCGGGACAAGAGTAGGAGCCAGCAGCCAATCGTTGCCAAACGTGTGCGGTAGCCGACGAGCATCATCAGCGCACAGATCGCTTCAATGCCGAACAACAGCGCCGCGTATGACACGCGGCCGCTGACGAGGTGCAGGGTAAGATCCGGCGCGTAGTTATCCCGCACGACCTGCACTGGGAGCACGCCGTCGTCACTGTAAAACACCCGCAGGTTGCGCGCGCTGACGGCCAGATCCAGCAGGATGACCAGCGCCAGGCCCATGCGCATCAGCGCGAGCGAGCGCCAGTCCAGCCCAAACATGTTCCGCAAAATATTCCGGACGCGCATGAGCGATAAAAACCCGCGCCGGATGGTTTGTTGCCGGGAAAAACCGGCCGGGCTGGGGCACGCACCATTGTGGGCGTTTTGGCGCGCGTGGCAATAAATCCCGCTTCACCGCGTTGTAACGTTGACCCGGCGTGCCATTTGCTATTCAATCATCGGTTTTGTCCCAAGATGCTTACGCTGGCTGATGTCTCCAAGTCCTACGCCACCCGCACGCTGTTCAGCGACGTGTCGCTATTTATCGCGCGGTCGGACCGCTACGGCCTGGTCGGCCACAATGGCGCGGGCAAGACGACCCTTTTCAACCTCATCCTGGGCAAGGACGCCCCCGACGAGGGCACGATTGAGTGGGAGCGGGGCGCGGATTTCGGCTACCTGCCGCAGGAAAGCGCGCCGGTGGGCGAGGAAACCATCCTCGAAATCGCCACCAGCGGGAAGAAACTGTTGCCGGACTCCGACGAAGACTACGATATCGACTACAGCCTCGAGCCCCGCGCCAAGAAAATCCTCGCCGGGCTGGGCTTTCGCGAGGAAGACCATTTGCGCCTGGCGAAGTCCTTTTCCGGTGGTTGGGTGATGCGCGCCCACATTGCCCGCCTGCTGGTGAGCGAGCCGGCCTTGCTCCTGCTCGACGAGCCGACGAACCATCTCGACCTCGAAGCTCTGCTCTGGTTTCAGGAATATTTGACGCAGTATCCCGGCGGCCTCGTCGTCATCTCGCACGACCGCGCATTTCTCAATATGCTGTGCACGGGCATCCTTGAGCTGCGCGCGGGCACGCTGCACCGCTACACGGGCAATTACGACGATTACCTCGTGGAGAAAGAAGCCCGCAAGGGCCAGCAGGCGTCGGCCTTCAAAAACCAGCAGCGGCAAATCGCCCACCTGCAAAAATTCGTGGATCGCTTCGGCGCGAAGGCCTCGATGGCCTCTCGCGCGAAATCCAAGGAAAAGCAGATTGAGCGCCTCGAGAAAGTCGCCGTGGACGAGCCGGAGGACGACCTGAAGCGCATCTATTTCAAATTCGCCAAGACGCCCCGTTCCGGACTCAAGGTCGTCACGCTCGAGCATGTGCAGCAGGCCTATGGCGACCACGTCGTGTACCGCGATTTAAATTTCGAGGCCGAGCGCGGGCAGAGCATCGTGCTCGTCGGCCCCAACGGCGCGGGCAAGTCCACTTTTTTAAAAATCCTCGCGGACGTCGTCCCCATCCAGGCCGGCACGCGCGAACTCGGCAGCAACGTCGTCCCCGGTTACTTTGCCCAAAACCGTGCGGAGAACCTGCGCGCGGACGCGACCGTCCTGCAAAACGTGATGGACCTGCACACCGAGGAGAACCGGCTGTCTGAGCAAAATGTGCGCGCGATTCTCGGTGCATTTCTGTTCCGCAAGGACGATGTGTACAAAAAAGTCTCCGTGCTCTCCGGCGGGGAAAAGTCCCGCCTTGCGCTGGCACGCCTGCTGGTCAACCCGCCGAACCTGCTGCTGATGGACGAGCCGACGACGCATTTGGACATCGCTTCGATTGACGCCCTGGTCACGGCGCTCAAGGGCTACGAAGGGACGTTTATCTTCATCAGCCACGATGTCTATTTCATCCGCGCGCTGGCGAAAAACGTGCTGCACGTCCACTCCGGGCGGTTGACGGCCTACGCGGGCGATTATGATTATTATTTGGAAAAATCCCGCGCCACGAATGCGCGCGCCGCGCTGACGGCGGGGTTTGTGGACGCCCGACCGGCGCATAATAACACGATGGCGAATTCCATGCCCGGCGGCCTCGGTAAGGATGTGAGCAAGGACGAGGAACGCGCGCGGAAAACGAAATTAAAGCAACTCCGCATCGAAGTCGGCCACCTGGAGGAAAAAGTCTCCCAGCTCGAAGCTCAGCAGAACGAACTCACCACCGCGCTCGAAGCCCCGGAGACCTACACCCAGCCCGGCAAGCCCCAGCACCTGAACCGCGAACTTAGCCACGTCGTGGACCAACTCCAAACCGCCACCCACGAATGGGAAAAAGCCGCCGCGACGCTCGCGGAGTTGGAGAAGGCGGGTTAGATTAGGAAAACTTAAACACTTTATTCTGCGCGTGTTGGCGCAGCCAGTGGTCCACGAGGACGAGGGCGGTCATGGCTTCGACGATGGGGACGGCGCGGGGGAGAACACATGGGTCATGCCGGCCGCGGCCCATGAGTTCCGTGGCGTGGCCTTTCGTATCCACGGTTTTTTGTTTCTGCAAAATCGTCGCAGTGGGTTTGAACGCCACGCGGAAGAACAATTCCTCGCCGTTGCTGATGCCGCCTTGCACGCCGCCGGAGCGGTTCGTGAGCGTATGCACCTTGCCGCCGCGCATCGCAAAGGCGTCGTTGTGCTGTGAGCCGGTGAGCTTCGTGCCGGCAAAGCCGCTGCCGATTTCAAAACCCTTCGTCGCAGGGAGCGAGAGCATCGCCTTCGCCAAATCCGCCTCG